>NZ_BAAAQM010000005.1:0-83600 GCF_039531675.1 Catenulispora subtropica | reverse complement strand
CCGCGCCGCCCGCCGTGACCAGCCCGGACTCGTAGGCCAGCACCACCGCCTGGGCCCGGTCGCGCAGGCCGGCCTTGGTGAGGATCCGCGAGACGTGGGTCTTCACCGTCTGTTCGGCCACCACCAGGTCGGCGGCGATCTCCTGATTCGACAGGCCGCGGGCGATCAGCCGGAGCACCTCGAGCTCGCGGGGCGTCAAGGCGGTGATCGCGCGGGGCGCCGGCCGATCGGCGGGACGCCGCGCCGCGAAGTCGGCGATCAGCCGCCGGGTCACCGAGGGGGCGAGCAGGGCGTCGCCGGCGGCGACCACTCGGACCCCCTGCACCAGGTCCGCGGCGGGGGCGTCCTTCAGCAGGAAGCCGCTGGCCCCGGCGCGCAACGCCTCGTAGACGTAGTCGTCGAGGTCGAACGTGGTCAGCATCAGGACCCGCGGCCGCTCCGGCCGCCCCGCGAGGATCCGCCGCACCGCCTCCAGCCCGTCCATGACCGGCATCCGCACGTCCATCAGCACCACATCCGGGTCGTGCTCGGCCACCGCCGCGACCGCCCGGGCGCCGTCGGCGGCGTCCCCGACCACCTCGATGTCCGGCTGCGCGGCCAGCAGCGCGCCGAAGCCGGCCCGCACCATGGCCTGGTCGTCGGCGATCAGGACCCGGATCCCCACGGTCAGCCCTCCAGCGGCAGGGTGGCGACGACGGCGAAGCCGCCGTCCGGGGTCGGGCCGGCCTCGAACTCGCCGTGGACCAGGGCCACGCGCTCGCGCATGCCGGCGATGCCGTGGCCGCCGCCCGGTACGGGATCGGGTGCCGGACGGTCGGGCTCGGGATCGGCTGCCGGTCCGGACGGGGCACCGGGCTCACCCGGCTCACCCGGCTCAGTCAGCTCGCCCAGCTCATTACCGGGCTCGTCCAGCTCATCCGGCTCAGCGGCTCCCGCCGACGCGGGCCCGTTCCGCACCTCGAGCCACACCGCACCCCCGATCCGCGCGACGCGCACCGTGACCTCGGCGCCCCGCGCGTGCCGCCTGGCGTTCGACAAGGACTCCTGCACCACCCGGTACGCCGTCACTCCCGCCAGCGGCGGGACGTCCACCAGGTCGCCCGTCGTCTCCAGACGGGCCCCGGCCTCGTCGACCAGCGCCGGCACGTCGGCCAACCGCGGCTGCGGGGCCGTCTCGGCCCGGGCCGAGTCCGCCCGCAGCAGGCCGAGGATCTTCCGCATGTCGGTCAGCGCCTCCCGCGAGGCGGCGCTGATCGAGCGGAACTCCGCCTCGATCTCCGGGCTCTGTCCCGGGAACCGGTAGGGCGCCGTCTCGGCCTGCACGGCGATCAGCGACATGTGGTGCGCCACCACATCGTGCAACTCGCGGCCGATGCGGGCCCGTTCCTCCAGCATGGTGCGGTGCGTCCGCTCGGTCTCGGTGCGCTCCTGCTGCACCACGAGCGCCCGCCGGGCGTCGTACCGGTCGCGCACCAGCTCCAGGCATCCGACCACGAGGACGCATTCGCCCACGACGACGGCCAGAGCCGTCAGCTCGCCGGGGGTGATCGCGGCGTGCACCAGCGTCGTCATGGCGTAGGCGGCGGCCATCTCGACGGTGCGGCGCCGACCCGCCTCAGATCCGGCGGCCGCCAGCGCCGCCAGAACGCAGACCTGGCCGGAGAACGACCAGGGGCCGCCGATGGTCGAGGGCACCAGAAACAAGGCCAGCAAGGAGATGGCGAGCACGCCCCCGTAGGCGGCGAGGGGGTTTCTGCGGTACCACAGGATAGGGACCGGCCGGGCGACGACGATCAGGATCTGCATACCGTCCAAGACTCTGGACGTGAGATCGGGCGCGTAGTCCAGCCGCATGTCGGTGAAGCCGAGCAGGGCCAGAGCCGCCACTGTCGTGATGACGATCCTGGCCTCGATACCGGTCCGGAACGCGAAATACCCGAGGCTCCCGTGTGGTGTCCGCTGAGCCCCCGTCACAGATGCCATTGTTCTGTCTCCCCGGTCAGAGGTGAAGATCCGATGGCGAAGACAGTAGGGTCCGACATCGTCATCACACGTCACACCGGGGAGCCAACCTCGGCGTAGTACCGGGGTAGGGGGTCGGCCGGGAGATCGGTCCGCCCGGCGTCATCCAGCTCTTAGCCCTTCGGGATCCAGCGTGCCCCCAGTTCCTCGTCGCTCGGTGGCGGACCCGGCATCTCCCCCGTCGCCGCCTCCGGCCGCAGCGCGTCGAAGTGCATCGCCAGGTAGCGGTGCCGCAGCTCCCTGGTCCGCCCCGGGCTCGCGCCGGTGACCGCCGTCACCTGCTCCAGCAGCATCGCGATGTCGTTGAACGCGTAGTCCGCCCGCACGACCCCGGCCGCGCGGGCCTGGTCGAGGATGCGGCGGGCCAGCTCCACGGCGTGCGTCGTCTGCTCGAACATCGCCGGCGTGGGGGTGAACGTGCCGGCCAGGTTCACCGTCAGCGCGTGCACGTCCGCGTCGATCACCGCGCGCACGAAGCCGGTGAACGTCTCCCACGGGCCGGCGCCGGAGGCCAGCGCCGTCTCGGCGCACTCGATGTACGTCGCCAGTCCGTTCGCGCACAGCGTCTGGAGCAGGACTTCCTTGCTCTCATAGCGCCGGTAGAGGGCACTGATCCCGACGCCGGCCTCCTTCGCGACGGCGGAGATCGGGGCGGACGGGTCGGCGACGAAGACCTCGCGCGCGGCGCGCAGGATCGCCTCGTCGTTGCGGTTGGCCTGGGCCTTGCGGCCGGACAGCGGGCCGGTACGGGGGGTGCTCGGCGGGTTCGGCATGGCACCAGCCTAGCAGTTGAACGGAATACTTTGTTCCGCTACAGTGGTTCCAGAACGGAACGAGGGATTCCGTTCCACAAAGGAGCTCCGCCATGACCACGCAGATCCGTCCTTACCGCGTCGAGATCGCCCAGGCCGCCATCGACGACCTGAACGAGCGCCTGGACCGGACCCGCTGGGCCGACACCATCGACGGCGCCGACGGCGAGTACGGCACCGCGGTGTCCCGGGTGCGGCGGCTGGCCGAGTACTGGCGCCACGGCTTCGACTGGCGGGCCTTCGAGGCGCGGTTGAACGCCCACCCGCAGTTCCTGACCGAGATCGACGGCCAGGACATCCACTTCCTGCACGTGACGTCCGAGACGCCGAACGGCACCGCGCTGCTGCTGACCCACGGCTGGCCGGGGTCGCAGGCCGAGTACCTCGACGTCGTCGAGCCGCTCACCGCCGCCGGCTTCGACCTGGTGATCCCCGCGATCCCCGGCTACGGCTTCGCCGGCCCGACGACCTCCCGCGGCTGGAACCTGCACCGGACGGCCCGCGCCTGGGTGGAGCTGATGGCGCGTCTGGGCTACGAGCGGTACGGGGCGGTGGGCAACGACGGCGGCTCGATGATCTCGCCGGAGGTCGGCCGCCTGGACCCGGAGCACGTCGTGGGCGTGCACGTCACCCAGCTGTTCTCGTTCCCGTCGGGCGACCCGGCGGAGATGGCGGACCTGACCGAGGACGAGCTCAAGGCCGTGCGGACCCTGCAGTGGTTCTGGGAGAACATGGGCGCGTTCAACCAGCTGCAGTCCCAGCAGCCGCAGACGCTGGCGCACGCCCTGACGGACTCGCCGGCCGGGCTGCTCGGCTGGAACATCCAGCTGCTGCCGGAGAACCTCGACGACGACTTCGTGCTCGCCAACGTCGCCACCTACTGGTTCACCGGGACCGCGGGCTCGGCGATCCGCTTCTACCGCGAGATGGCGCTGGACCAGGAGAAGGCGGACGGCCCGACTTCGGTGCCCACCGCGCTGGCCGGCTCGGCTCACGACTTCTACGGCATCCGCCGCTTCGCCGAGCGCGACCACGCGAACATCGTGCGGTGGAACGTGTACGAGACCCCCGGCCACTACACCGCGCACCAGGCCCCCGAGGTGCTAGTGGACGACGTCGTGGAGTTCTTCGGCAGCCTCGGCTGAGCCGGTTCCGGCGTCGGCCATCGAGACCGACCGGGTCTCTCGCGCGAAGTACAGGGCGATGACGGTCACCACGGCCGCCAGCCCCAGGTACAGCGAGAGCCACCCGGCGGTCTTGCCGCCGTTGTGCTCCAGGATCGCGACCGCGATCAGCGGCGCCGGGGCGCCGGCCGCGACCGAGGCCACCTGGTAGCCGATCGAGGCGCCGGAGTAGCGGACACCGGTCGGGAACAGCTCCGCGAAGAACGCCGCCTGCGGGCCGTACATCAGGCCGTGGAAGGCCAGCGCGACGGTGACGGCGAGCACCGCCAGCGGATACGACTTCTGATCCAGCAGCGCGAAGAAGATCGGCGTCCACACCCCGATCCCGATCGCCCCGGCCAGGTAGACCGGCCGCCGGCCGATCCGGTCCGACAGCGCCCCGGCCAGCGGGATCAGCACGGTCTCGATCGCCGCGCCGATCATGACGGCGTCCAGCCCGAAGGACTTCTTCAGGTGCAGGTGCTGGGTGATCCAGGTGATGGAGAACGTGGCGATGATGTAGAAGGAGATGTTCTCGGCCATGCGGGTGCCGAAGGCGACGAGGACCTCGCGCCAGGAGGTGCGGAAGACCTCCAGGACCGGGAGCTTCGGCGGCGCGCTCTCCTTCTTCTGCTGGGCCGCGCGGAACGCCTCGGTCTCGTTCAGCGTCCGCCGCACCCACACGCCGACCAGCAGCAGGATCGCCGACAGGCCGAAGGCGATCCGCCAGCCCCAGTCCAGGAACGACGTCTCGCTCATGTGGTCGGACAGCAGGATGATGACGCCGGTGCCCAGCACCAGCCCGAGCGGCGCGCCGGCCTGCGGCCACGAGGCCCAGAAGCCGCGCCGGGACTTGTCCCGCTCGGCCACGATCAGCACCGCGCCGCCCCACTCGCCGCCGAGGGCGAAGCCCTGGATCATGCGCAGCGTGGTGAGCAGGATCGGCGCCCACACATGGATGGACTTGTAGGAGGGGACGAACGCCATACCCGTGGTGGCGATGCCCATGATGACGAGGCTGATCAGCAGCGTCTTCTTGCGGCCGATCCGGTCGCCGACGTGGCCGAAGACGATGCCGCCTATGGGACGGGCGGCGAAGCCGAGGGCGTAGGTGAGGAAGGACAGCAGGGTCGCTGTCAGCGGGTCGCTCTTGACGAAGAAGACCTTGGGGAAGACCACGGCCGCCGCGGTGCCGTAGAGGAAGAAGTCGTACCACTCCAAGGTGGTTCCGACCATGGAAGCGCCGACCACCTTCCAGGTGGAGTCGTCGGCGCTTCTGGCTGAGGGTTTTGGAACAGTCTCGGAATGCGTCATGCGGGGAACGATGCAGCTCAAAGCCGCGCGGTGATATGGGTCACAGGGCCACAGTCCGCTGCGGCACCGTGTCGTCAGCCAACACCGGAAGCACCTTGCTGAGCATCAGCTCCAGGAACCGGTCGGGGTTCCGGAATGATGCGAAGTGGCTGCATCCCGCTATCAGGGCGAAGTCCTTCGCGGGAGCGGTGACGTCGTCGTAATACCGCTTCACCGGCAGCGGCGGGGTGAGCGCGTCGTGCTCGCCCTGGAAGAAGAAGACCGGGATGCGGAAGCCGGTGCCCTCAGCCCGCTCGTCGATGCCCACCGCCTGCGGGGCGATCTGCTCGGAGAAGGTCATGGCGGCCAGGTACTTCTGCCGGGCAGGCCTGGCGGGCTGGGATCGAGGCGTGGGCCCGCGCGTCCTGGGCGGTCTACCAGGCGCATCCCTGGCTGCTCGCGGCCACCGCGATGCGCCGTCAGGTGATGGGGCCGAACCAGCTGGGCTGGCTGGACGCGGCGCTGGCCGTCCTGGAACCGACCGGGCTTCCGGCGGCGCAGCGGCACCGGGTGTTCGTGCTCGTGGTCGGCCTGGTCCGGAGCGTCGCGCAGGAGGTGCTGGACTTCGACGCCGAACACGCCCGCCAGTGGGGCGAGCTGACCGGCGAGCTGCTGGCCCGGCACGTGGACCGATTCCCCGCGCTCACGGCCGCGATCGCCCAGGGCGCGTGGGCCGAGGCTCCCGAGGACCCCCTGGCTTTCGGCTTGGAGCGGTTGCTCGACGGGGTCCAGGTCCTCGTCGACCACGCATAGTGAGGCGCGAGCCCCGGTCCACCTGGCGGATGAACCGGGGCTCGCGTGTTCCGTCTTCTATCAGGCTTCGGCCGGAATCAGCGAACCGTCGGTCTGGTCCGCCTCGCCCGCCTCGCCGCCGGCCGGGGCCGGCGGGGTCTTGACGTCCCGCAGCACCGCGAAGGACACGATCGCCGCGGCGACCACACCGACGGCGCCGGCGACGTAGGCGACGGACGCCGCGTGGGTGAAGGCGTGCTTGGCCGCCTCGATGACCGGGCCGTCGCCGGTCCCGACGGCCTCGCCCAGCGAGTGCCGCGCCGTGCCGGTGACGCTCGCCGGCATCCCGGCGGTGAACCGGCTGGCCACCACGGTGCCCATGATCGCCACGCCCAGCGCCGCGCCGGTCTGCTGCACGGTGTCGTTCAGCGCCGAGCTGACGCCGGCGTGCTCCGGCGGGACCGCCCCCATGATCGCGGTGATCGCGGCCGGCATCGCCAGACCGGAGCCCGCGCCCAGCAGGAACAGGCCGGCGAAGAGCTTGGTCAGGCCGTCGTCCACGCCCAGGCTCGCCAGGATCCCGAAGGCCACCGCGCAGATCAGCAGGCCCGCCGCCATCAGCGGGCGGTTGCCGAACTTCATGCCCAGGCCGGCGCCCAGGGTGTTGAAGATCAGAGCCGCGATCGCCAGCGGGATGAAGCACAGCGAGGCCTTCAGGGCCGAGTAGCCCAGGACGAACTGCAGGTACTGGGTCATCACCAGGAGCAGGCCGCCGTTGCCGATCTGCACCAGGGTCAGCGAGAACGAGCCGCCGGAGAAGTTCCGGTGCTTGAACAGGTGCAGCGGCACCATCGGCTCGGCGATCCGGGTCTCCCAGATCCCGAAGGCGATCAGCGCGGCCACGGCCACCGCCAGGGCGCCCAGGGTGCCCGGGCGGGCGAAGCCCTTCGGGAACTCGATGATCACCCACACCGCCGAGGTCAGGCCGACGATCGAGAGCACCGCGCCCAGCGGGTCGGGCTTGCGCCACGGGCCCTTGGACTCCGGCATCAGGATCACCGCGGAGGCGACGGCCAGCGCCGCGATCGGGATGTTGATCAGGAAGACCGAGCCCCACCAGAAGTGGCTGATCAATACGCCGCCCAGCACCGGGCCACCGACCAGGCCGACCATCGCCACCACGGTCCACGCGGCCATCGCCTTGCGCCGCTCGGCCTCGTCGGTGAACACGGTGATCAGGATCGACAGCGTGCTCGGCATCAGCAGCGCGCCGCCGACGCCCATCGCGACCCGCGCCGCGATCAGCTCACCGGGGTCGCCGGCCAGGGTGGCGACCGCCGAGGCGACACCGAACACCGCCAACCCGATGATCAGCACTCTGCGCCGCCCGAACCGGTCGGACAGGCTGCCGGTGGTCAGCAGCAGGCCGGCGAACACCAGGATGTAGGAGTCCAGGACCCACTGGATGTTCTGGGCGCTGGCGTGCAGCGACTCGGTCAGCGACGGCACCGCGACCGTCAGCACCATGTTGTCCACGACGAGTACCAGGGTCGCCAGACACAACACGATCAGGATCAGCCAGCGCCGGGCGCCGGTCATGTTCTCCGCCATGTCCCCTCCTCCGGTGCGGACACTCTCTGGTGGCGCACGCTGTTCGCACTTGCGCACAGTGTGCGCTATCGACTCGGAACACCGTACGCTGATGCGAACGCTGTGCGCAACTGCGAACGGCGTGCGCATCTTCGGCTATCGTGGAGGCATGGAGTAGCAGCACATCCCTTCTACTGATGAGGAACGCCCATGAACATCGACACCGAAGCCTCGGGGCCGGACCCGCAGGCACCCGCCCTGGCCTCGGTATGGACCCGTCCGCAGCGTCAGCGGAAGGAGCAGCTCACCCGGGAGCGGATCGTCGCCGAAGCGATCCGTCTGCTGGACGAGGAAGGTCTGGAAGCCCTGAGCATGCGGACCCTCGGGCAACGGCTCGGCGCCGGCGCGACCTCCCTGTACCGGCACGTGGCCAGCAAGGACGAGCTGATCGAGCTGGTCGCCGACGCGGTTTACGGCGAGATCGAGGTCCCGGAGATCGTCGATCCCTCTACGTGGCGCCTAGCTCTGCACGCCGTCGCGCACAGCCTGCGCATGGCCGGGCTGCGGCACATGTGGATGGGGCAGGCCCTGGGCCAGGTCGGCATGACCTACGTCGGCCCGAACGTCGTCGGGGTGACGGCCCGCACCCTCGGGATCCTGACCATGGCCGGCTTCTCCGAGGACGAGGCGGCGAAGGCGTTGGGCACCGTGTCCTCCTACGTCCTCGGCGCCACGGCCGCCGAGAGCGGATGGCTGTCGGCGTTGCGTCGCAACGGCTACGAGGAGAAGGACTGGATGCGCATCATCGGCCCCACGGTGGTCGAGTCCGTGGCGGACTCCGGACTGACGGAGTTCTACCTGGAGCAGCTCAAACGCGATCCGCAGGAGGTCCGCATGGAGAACTTCTCCTACGGCCTCGACCTCATCATCGACAGCCTGCAGGCTCGTCTGGCCGCCAGGCTCGCCGACACCGGCGACCGGCCGACCGCGGAATCGAAGAAGTAGACTGCCACGCATGGCTGACGCGTTGCAGTTGCCCCACAACCGCAACAACGCAGTGACCCGCGGCGTGTGGCGCGGTGCGGACGGTCTGGTCCACAAGGTCCTGACCAGCCGCCGTACCGACGCCCCCGCCCAGTGGGCCTCGTCGACGGAGCCCTGGCACTGGAACTACTGGCGCCGCGAGGCCGACGTCTACGAGAGCCGCCTGCCCGAACGCCTCGGCCTCGGCGCGCCCGCCCTCCTCGCGTCCCGCACGCTGCCCGACGGCGACGTCGAGTTGGTCCTCGCCGATGTGGCCGGGACACATGGCGGCGACCTGTCGATCGCGGACATCGCCGCGGTGGCCTTCTCCCTCGGGCGGAGCCAGGGAGCTGATCCCCTGCCGTCGGAACCCTGGTTCAGCAGGGGCTTCCTTGCCGACTACAGCACCACCCGTCCCGCCGACTTCGCATTGCTGCAAGACGAGAAGGCATGGGCGCTGCCGCTGATCGCGAAACACTTTCCCCCTGACCTGCGTGCGGCGCTGGTCCGGATGCACCGCAACCGGGACCGGCTGCTCGATCTGATGCTCCGGCTGCCGCGCACGGTGTGCCACCTGGACGTCTGGCCGAACAACGTGATCCGCCGCGCCGACGGCGAGGTGGTGCTGCTGGACTGGGCCTTCCTCGGCGACGGCGCCGTCGGCGAGGACGCCGGCAATCTGGTCCCGGACAGCTTCTTCGACTGGCCGCTGCGTCCCGGCTTCGCCGAACACCTGCCGGAGGCGGTGACCGAGGCCTACCTGGCCGGCCTGGACGCCGCCGGATGGCGCGGCGACCGCCGCCTGGCGGTGCTCGGAATGCGGGCCGCGGCGGTGAAGTACGACTGGCTGATGCCCTGGTGCCTCAAGGCCGCGATGGCCGACGAGCACCGGGCTTACGGCAGCGGCGAGCGGGTGGATCCGGATGTGCGGTACCAGGCCCGCGCCGCCGGGCTGGCGATCTGTGCCCGGTGGGCGGACGAGGCGATGGAGCTGGCTGAGTCGCTGGGCTTATAGGGCTGGGTTGAGCTGAGTCGAGTCGGCAGGGCTTTGAGCCGAGCGCGGGCTGAGCCGGGCGAGCCGTCGGCCGGCGCCGCTCCCTCAGCCCTCGACGACCGCCGTCCACCGCGGGTCTCGCCCGAGGTACCGCAGCAGCTCCGCCTCGGCGTCGTCACCGTCCTGGCCCGGCAGCTCCGTGGCGTAGGCGCCGAACTGCCGCAGCGGCTCCACGATCTGGCGGGCGACGTCCAGGAGTTCCGTCGACAGGTCCGGTGTGAGCGGGGACGGCCGGCCGACCGCCATCGCGATGTCCCAGGCGTGCACCGCCGCGTCCAGGGCACACGCGCCGGCGCCGACGCGTGCGCTCAGCTTGTTCGGCGGCACCGGGACCGCGACCTCTTCGGTGTCCGGGGCGACCGCGGTCCAGGCGGTGGCCGAGCGGTTCAGCGACTCCTCCAGGAAGGCCTTCGGGTCCTGCGGGGGTGTGGCGGAAGGGGTGAAGGGGTTCGCGTCCGGGCCGGGTCCGCCGTCGAGGAAGGCGGCGAAGGCGAGCTGGTCGCCGGCCGCGTGGCGGAGGACCTGGGTGACGGTCCAGTCGGTGCACGGAGTCGGGCGGGTCAGGTCGTCCTCGGTGAGGGCGCCGATCACGGTGCGCAGGGCGCGGTGCGAGGCGTCGAGGACGGGGTAGCCGGTGGTGGTCATGGTGGGTCCCTTCGGTTCTGCGTCCCGGCTCGGTGCCGTGGTCACGTCTCCACTCTAACAGAACGGAATGATTCGTTCCACTATTTGTGTCAGACGGATTCTGCGGGGCGACCCTTTGCGGACGGCAGCGCGGCCCGCCGTATAGCAGGCTGTCTCCGGGTAGCGTTGCGGGGTGGACTTTGATCTCGACGCTTACCTCGCCCGCATCGGCTACGCCGGCGACCGGGCCCCGACGGCTGCCACTCTCAGGGCTCTGCAGCGCGCCCACATATACGCGATCCCGTTCGAGAACCTTGACGCGGTGGGTGGCACCGTCCCGTCTCTGGCTCTCAGCGATCTTATGGTGAAGCTGGTCTACTGCTCCACACGTGGCGGCTACTGCTACGAGCACAACACCCTGTTCTCCACCGCCCTGCGGACGCTCGGCTTCCGCGTCACCCTTCTGGCCGCGCGCGTGCGGGTGGGCGCCAAGCCGGGTGACGTACGTCCGCGTACCCACATGCTGATGCTCGTCGAGGCGCCGGGCGACCCGCACCGCTACCTCGCCGACGTCGGCTTCGGCAGCGGCGGCGCCCTCCTGGACCCGATGCCGCTGGCCCCGGCCGACGTCCGCGACCACCCGCGCCACCACCGGCTGGCGGTCGGCGGGTCCGAAGGCCCGCTGGAGTCCTGGACGCTGCAGGCCTTCCAGGACGGCGAGTGGCGGGACCAGTACGCGTTCACCGTCGAACCGTTCCTGGCGCCCGACTTCGAGGTCATCAACTGGCACATCGCCACGAACCCGAAGTCCCCGTTCAGCTCCCGCCGCCACGCCATCCGGACCCTTCCGGACCGGCTGCTCGCCCTCGACGCCCGCACCCTCACCGAGACGCACGCCGACGGCACCGTCGTGATCCGCGAGCTCGCCGGCGACGCCGAGGTCCGGCAGGTGCTCGCCGACCAGTTCGGCATCATCGAGCCCGGGGCGGACCGCCCGTGACCGAACCCCCGCTGGGGCTGCGCGAGTCCAAGAAGCGCCGGACCCGCCTGGCGATCTCCGAACACGCCGTCCGGTTGTTCATCGCCCGCGGCTTCGAGGCCACGACCGTCGCCGAGGTGGCCGCGGCGGCACGGGTCGCCAAGAAGACGGTGACCAACTACTTCCCGCGCAAGGAAGACCTGGCCCTGGACTTCCAGGAGGAGTTCATCGCCTCGCTCGCCGTCACCGCGCGTAGCCGGGCGTCCGGGACGCCGGTCTTGACCGCCCTCCGTGTCCGCCACCGCGAGGACGTCCGTGACCACGCCGCCACCGCGGGGTTCTCCAGCTCCGACTTCGCCCGCATGATCGCCGACAGTCCGACCCTGACCGCGCGCCTTCGCGAACTCCACGAGCTCCGGGAACGGGCACTGGCTGAAGCGCTCGCAGAATCAGGGCCCGCCGAACGAGGCGGCGGCGACCGCGGCGGCGATCGCGACGGGCTGGGTACCCGTGCCGTGGCAGCCCACTTGGCGACCGCTCACCGTGTGCTGTTCCAACGGGTTCAGGAACTCTCGCTCGCGGGCCTGCCGCCGCACGCGATCGCGGACACCGTCACCGAGGAAGCCCAGCAGGTCTTCGACCTGCTGGAACCCTCCTTCGGCGGCTACGGCTCCTGATCACACCCCGCGCTGCACCCGCATCAGATATTCCTTCCGATCCGTCGGGTTCGCGTCCCACCGGGCCCGCTCCGGCACCACCGCGCCGCTGACCGGCGCGAAGTGGTCGAACACCGACTCCAGCACACCCTCGCCGCCGGTCAGGCCCGGGATCCGCTGCCCGAGCCCGTGCACCCGCGCGGCAGGCACGATGCCTTCCAGGACCGCCGCCTCGCCGGTCACCGTCGTCGACGCCGGCACCGCCCGGAAGGTCGCCAGGACCGGCAACGCCGTTCCGAGCAGTGCGGCGGGCAGTTCCAGGCGGAAGCGGTGCATCGGTTCGCAGACCTCGGTCCCCGCCTTCGCCAGGGCCTCCATCAGGACCAGCGGGGTCAGGGCGCGGAAGTCGCCGGCGGTGCTGGACATGCTCTTGTCGAACGTGCCGTGGGCGTGGCTCTGCCGGGCCCAGTAGCCCGTGCGGGTGATCACGATCGCGGCGTCCGGGACCTCCCAGCCGTGCAGACCCGAGGCGAGCGTCGTGCGGACCGCCTCCTCGACGGCGGTCAGGAAGGCCGGAGGCAGCGAGCCGAGTTCGATCTCCAGGCCGATGGACACGCCCGCGCCGAGCGGGGCCGGTCCCACGCGGAGGCCGACGGTGGCCAGGAAGGGGTTGTCCCCGACCTTGATCACGTCCAGGGCTTCCCCGGTTCCGAGCACGCGCTCCACGCAGATCGGCGTGGTCTCGCGGAACCGCACCGCGACGCCGTAGTCCTCGGCGAGCGTGGTCTGGATGACCTCTTTCTGCACCTCGCCGTACAGCGACAGCGACGTCTCCGCGCGCGCCTTGTCGTAGCGCAGCCCGATCAGCGGGTCCTGCTCGGCCAGCTGCGTCAGGGCCGCGAACATCGAGCCGCGCGCCGCGGAGTCGCCGGGTTCGACGACGGTCTCCAGCGTCGGCGGCGCGAAGTGGACCGAGGCGTCGTCGGCGGTCGCGGATCCGCCCAGGCGGTCGCCGATCCGGACCTTCGCCAGGCCCCGGACGATCCCGATCTGCCCGGCCGCGACGGCGTCCGTCGCCACCGGCTCCCCCTCCGCCGCCGACAGCACCGAGATCCCGGTGATCCGTCCGCTCGGCAGCCGGTCGCGGGTCCGCAATGCGCCGCTGAACATCCGCACGTACGCGATCCGTTCCCCGGCCGCACCCCGTTCCACCTTGAAGACGCGTCCGGCGGGCTTCGCCGAAACATCCTCGGCGGACCGCGGAAGGAGATCCTCGAGGCCGGCCAGCAGCTCCGCGGTGCCCGCGCCGGTGATCGCCGACCCGAAGAACACGGGATGCACCGAACCCCGCCGGCTGTCGGCCGCCAACTGCGACCACAACCCCAGGCGCCGCAACTCCGGTACCTCGGAGACGAACCGCGCCTCCGACGTCCCGGGGCGGGTCACCGTCCCCATCGGGAAGGCCGCCGGTGTCAGCTTCGCCGAGAGCTCGCCGAGCACGCGCTCGGGATCCGCGCCGCGACGGTCGACCTTGTTCACGAACAGCACCGTCGGCAGGCCGAGGCGCCGCACCGCGCGCATCAGCACCCTGGTCTGCGCCTGCACACCCTCGACCGCCGACACCACGAGCACGACACCGTCCAGTACCCCGAGCGTGCGCTCGACTTCGGCGATGAAGTCCGGGTGTCCCGGCGTGTCGATGAGGTTCACCGCGGCGGTCTCGCCCAGCGGGAAGGCCGTCACCGCGGCCTTGATGGTGATCCCGCGCCGGCGTTCCAGCTCCAGGCTGTCGGTCCGCGTGGTCCCGCGGTCCACGCTGCCGATCTCGTCGATGATCCCGGCGGCGTGGAGAAGCCGCTCGGTCAGGGAGGTCTTACCGGCGTCGACGTGCGCCAGGATCCCCAAATTCAGGTACCGCACCGGAAACCGCGTCCTTCGCCTCGGCAGACATGACCAGGGGGGTGGGCATGAGAGCCAAGCGGCGCATTCGCAGTTCCTTCCGAGGGCGGACGGGGACCGCACCAGTGCAGCACCGCCGGGGTGGAGGCGGCAACCGATTAACGGTCAGACGACCGGGCGGTAGTGCGTCGTCACCCGCCCCGTGTCGTCGAGGACGTGGAAGGCCAGCGACGGCGGGTGGTCCAGGTGCACGGTCCGGTCGCCGCCCTCCCACGGCAGCACCACCGTCGATACCACACCCGGCGCGACCAGCAGCGGCAACCCCGCGAACCGCGTGGTGGCGGCGGTGTGCGCGTGACCGGCCAGCAGTGCCACGACGTTCGGCCGCCCGGCGAGCGTCGCGGCCAGCCGCTCCTCCCCGAACTGCCGGATCCCGTCGGTGAGCGGCACCCCCAGCTCGACCGGCGGATGGTGGAAGGCGACGAGGACCGGCACGCCGGCGGGCGTCGCGGCGAGCTCGGCCGCCAGCCACGCCAGCGTCGAGTCGGCCAGGAACCCGTCGTCCTGCCGGGGGATCGAGGAGTCGCAGTGCACGAGGACGAGGCGCTCGGTGCGCAGCACCTGGTCGATCGGTTCGGTCGAGGGCTCCACGCCGAGCAGCGAGCGTCGGAAGGCCGCCCGGTCGTCGTGGTTGCCGGGGCCGATCAGCACCGGATGCCGGATCGCGGTGAGCTCGCGCACCGTCTCGTATTCGGTGTCCAGACCGTGGTCGGCGATGTCGCCGGTGACCACGACCGCGTCGAGGTCCGCCGGGAGGGCGTCGAGGTAGGCGAAGATCCGGCGGGCGCGCTCGGTGGCGCGGGGTCCGGAGTCGATGTGGATGTCGCTGACGTGGGCGATGACGACGGGCATGGCATGAGCGTAGGAGTCGGACCGGTCCACGGATAAGCTCCACTTCCATGCCGAAAGCTTGGACCGGTTCCCGCATCGACCTCCACCTCGACGTGACCGGGACCGGTCCGGCCGGACGCCGTGCCGCTCTGGAGGACGCCCTGCGCGCGGCGATCCGTGAGGGCAGCCTGCGTCCCGGTGTCCCGCTGCCGTCGAGCCGCGGCTTGGCCGAGCAGCTCGGCCTGTCCCGGGGCACTGTCACCTCCGCCTACGGTCAGCTGATCGACGAGGGCTTCCTCACCTCGCGCCCGGGATCCGGCACGGCCGTCGCCGACGTCCGCGACCCGAAGCCTCCGGCCGCGTCACCCCGTCGGTACGCCCCCACGCGACCACGGCACGACCTGCGCCCCGGCAGCCCGGACCTCGCGGCCTTCCCGGTGCGGGGCTGGACCGCCGCCACCCGGCGGGTACTGGCCGCCGCCCGCCCGGAGTTGTTCGGCGCCGGCGATCCCCAGGGCCGCTATGAGCTGCGGGCCGCGCTCGCCGACTATCTGGGCCGCACTCGGGGCGTCCGCACGTCGGCCGACCGCATCATCGTCACCGCCGGCTACCACCAGAACGTGCGACTCGTGGCCCGGGTGCTCACGCTGCGCGGCTCGACGCGAGCCGCTTGGGAGGACCCGGGCCATCACATCTTCCGGCGCATCGCCGCTGACGCGGGCCTCGATGTGCGTCCGCTGGCCGTCGACGACAAGGGCGCACAGGTCGAGCGGCTCGCCGACGAGGCAGCCGTCTTCCTCACCCCGGCGCACCAGTACCCGACCGGTGTGCCACTCGACGCCGCCCGCCGCCGAGCCCTGGTGGCCTGGGCCCGCGCCCGGGACTCCCTGATCGTCGAAGACGACTACGACGGCGAGTTCCGCTACGACCGCCGGCCTGTCGGCGCGCTGCAAGCGGTGGCGACGTGCGAGGTCGTCTACAGCGGATCGGTCTCGAAGACCCTCGGCCCGGGCCTGCGCCTGGGCTGGCTCGTGCTGCCGTCGCGCCTGGTCGAGGCGTTCATGGAGGCGAAGCTGGAGACCGAGCCGTTCAGCGAGGGCCTCCACCAGGCCGTGCTCGCCGACTTCCTCGCGTCCCATGCGTACGACCGCCACATCCGGGCGGCTCGCCTGCGATACAGCCGACGCCGCGAGCACCTGACCGCGCTTCTGCGACAGTTCCCCGGCCTGGAGGCGCACGGTGTCCCGGCCGGTCTGCACGTCGCGGTGTCGCTGCCGGCCGACGGCCCGGGGGAGCGCGAGGTGTTCGACGCCGCCGCGGAACGCGGCCTCGCGATGCGCGGCACGGCCGAGCTGTATCAGGACGCCGACACGGCGCGGGCGGGCCTGCTGATCGGTTACGCCGCACCCTCCGAGCGCGCGTACCCGGCGGCGCTCGAGGCGCTCGCCGGGACGCTTCGCGAGGTCGGGCTCCTCACACCACCGTCGTCCGGGTCCTTTTCACGCACCACCACGTGACGGCCAGCGCCAGCACGAACAGCGCGAGGTTGACGCCGTTCTCGATGAGGTGGAACGTGCCCATCCGGTCGGCCGGCTGGAGCTTGGAGATCGTGCCGACGATGTGATGGTCCCGGAGGCAGGAGTCGATGTCGGTGAGCGTGTCCGAGCACCAGCCTCCCATCACCTGTTTCGCCGAGTGGACCAGGCCGCGCGTGTCGATGAAGGGCGCGCTGCCACCGTCGAGGTTCATGTCATTGGGGTACGAGGTGCTGTCACCCGTGCCCGAGAAGGGATGCATCGACGTCAGTGGTGTCATGAAGTGACCCCGCGCCTGCACCATCACCACCATGCGCGTGATCCACAGCGCGCCGACCACGGCTATCGCTGCCAGCACCCGCCGGGTCGCCGCACCGGCCGCGATGCCGACGGCCAGCCAGGCCAGAGCGAGCGTCAGCGGCAGCCAGCCGCCCGCCTGGAACTGCGTGCCGTCGAACAGGCTCTCCCTGGTGTAGGCGTGGTACTGGTACGCCAGGTGCTCGGACAGCCCGGCCAGGAGCGCGCCCATCGCGCCGACCAGCGCCACCATCACCGAGGTCTTGCCGAACAGCCACCGCTGCCGGCCCACGTCCTGCGACCAGGCCAGCGGCAGGGTGCGCTGCTCGAACTCGCGGGCCAGCAGCGGCACGCCCCAGAACACCGCCACCAGCACCGGCAGGAAGACCACGGAGTTCATCAGGTACGAGGCGTGCGAGGGCGCCGACTCGGTCTTCGCCCGCGTGCACCGTACTCCCGGCGACGCGCAGTGCGCGGCCATCGAGCCGAGCTTGGAAGCGGTCAGCACCATGAAGACGGCCAGGAGCGCCGTCAGCGCGGCGCTGGTCAGGATGGTCCAGCGGTGCTGCCGCCAGGTCACCCAGATCAGGCCCCTCACAGCTCCCCCTCCCCGCGCCCGGCCTTGAGATAGGCCAGCACCAGGTCCTCCAGCGTCACGGCCTGGGCCTGCCAGGGCGGCGCGACCGGCGACTCCGGCCCCAGCAGGGTGCGGACGACGAAGGTGGACTGCCGTTCGGTGTGCTGGCTCAGCACGGTCCGGCCCTCGACCGGCGGCCGGTCGGCGCGCGGGCCGACCAGCCGGACGTGCTGGGACAGCAGTTCCTCGACGTCGCCGTCCAGGGTGCGGTGGCCTTCGCGCAGCAGGAGCAGGTGATCCCCGACGCCCGCCAGTTCCGCCACGACGTGGGTGGACAGCACCACGGTCATGTCGCTGTCGGCGACCTCTCCCAACAGCTCGCCCGTGACCTCGCGGCGGGCGACCGGGTCCAGGTTGGCCAGCGGCTCGTCGAGCAGCAGGAGGGAGGGCCGGGCGCCCAGGGCGACGGCCATCGCCACCTGGGTCTGCTGGCCGCCCGAGAGCTTGCCGCACGGCCGGTCCAGCGGGATGCCGAACCGGCCCAGCCAGCTCAGGGCCCGCTGCTGGTCCCACACCGCGTTCATGTGGCGGCCGAAGTCCAGCATGTCGGCGACGCTGAAGGAGCGGTACAGCGGCTTGTCCTGGGACAGCAGGACGACGCGGCCCTCGACGTGGAGCTCGCCTTCGGTGGCCGGGAGGATCCCGGCGGCGATCGACATCAGGGTGGACTTGCCGGCCCCGTTCGCGCCGACGAGGGCGATGACCTTGTTGGCGGGCAGGGCGACCGTGAAGTCCTTCAGGGCCCAGAGCTTCTTGTAGCGCTTGCCCAGGTTCTTGGTCTCGAGGGCGACCTCGGTCATCGTGGTCCCGCTGACCGAGAGGTCGAAGTGCCCCGCGCCGCGGCGGCACGCTCGTCAGCCGACGACTCCCCCGGCGGCTCCGCGAGCACCGAGGTGACCAGGGCCCGCATGTCGTCGTCCTCCAGGCCGGCTTGCCGGGCGTCGCCGACCCAGGTGCGCAGGCGGCCGCGGAGTTCGTCCATCGCCGCCGCGTCGGCGCTGCCGCCGAGCGTGCCGGAGACATAGGTGCCGGCGCCCTGGCGGGCCTCGACGAGCCCGGAGAGCTCGAGCTCTCGGTAGGCCTTCAGGACTGTGGCGGCGTTGACGGCGCAGGTGGTGACGACCTCGCGGACCGTCGGCAGCTTGTCGCCGGGGTGCAGCAGGCCGAGGCGGAGGGCCTCGCGGACCTGCTGCACCAGCTGGGCGTAGGCCGGGACGCTGCCGGCCCGGTCGACGTGGAAATCGATCATGGAAGGGGGACTCCCGTCGGGGCGCTCGGACTGGGTCCCGCTAATTGTTACGGTTAACTAGAACACTAGTCAACCAAAACGACTGTCACTTGCGCCGGCGGCGGATCCAGCTCGACGCCAGGACGGCGACCAGCAGGCTCAGGAATATGACCGAGCCGGTCACCGCCGCGCCTGATCCGTAGTGTGGGAAGCCCGGGTTATCCGTGTTCGCGCCGAGAACCGTCACGGGTTCCACCGTGTCAGAGATCTGCGGAGAGCGGGGCGCCGCGCGGCGTGGACCATTACCATCGCCGTGTCGGGAGTTAAGGGGTGGGCAATGCGTGTGGTCGGATACGCCGGGGCGGCCGCCGTCCTGGTGCTGGCGGGTTGCTCCAGCGCGGGTTCGAAGCCGTCGGCCGCGGCGGTGGGGAGTACTCCGGCCTCAGTCGGCTCGTCATCGACTCAGACGTCTGCTTCGTCATCAGGGATGGCTTCGCCGACGCCCACGTCGGCGACGACATCGGCATCGACGCCACCGTCACCCCCACACACTTCGGGCAAGCCCTCCACGGTGACCTCGTCGCCGCCGGTGGTGGCCGCGAAAAGCGGCCAGGTGCGCGCGTTGCCGACCGGCGTGAAGTGGGACTACCAGATCGGCGGTGCCTACACCCCGCCGCCCGGAGTCGGCATCGTGTCGCGCGACCGGTCGGCAACTCCTGCCGCGGGGCTCTACAACATCTGCTACCTCAACGCCTTCCAAGCCCAGCCCGACGCCACCGACTGGTGGAAGGCCGACCACCCGGAACTGTTGCTGAAGACCGCCTCCGGGGCGCCGGTGATCGACCAGAACTGGAACGAGCAGCTGCTCGACGTCTCCACCGACGCCAAGCGCACCGCGATCGCGAAGATCGTCGGAGAGTGGATCGACGGCTGCGCGGCCAAGGGTTTCCAGGCTGTCGAGCCTGACAACCTCGACTCGTACAGCCGGTCCCAGGGGCTGCTGACCGCTGACCAGGACGTCGCCCTGGCCACCCAGCTCGCGACCCTCGCGCATGCGAAGGGGCTCGCGATCGCGCAGAAGAACACGGCTGAGTTCCTGCCGCGGGCCCGCCAGATCGGCTTCGACTTCGCGGTGTCCGAGCAGTGCGGCGACTACGACGAGTGCGGGAAGTACGCCGACGCCTACGCGGGCCGTGTCGTCGATGTGGAGTACGACGACAAGGGCTTCGCCGCCGCCTGCCACGCCTACGCGAGCCGGATCGCGATCGTGAAGCGCGACCTCGACGTCAGCGCGGCGGGCGGCTCGTCCTACGTCTACAAGACGTGCTGAACCGCTCTCACCACTGGCCGGGCTTGTAGTCTCCGGCCGGCGTGCGAGCGATGACGTTCAGCCGGTTGTAGGCGTTGATCAGCGCGATGGTCGAGATCAGCGCGGCCAGCTGCTCCTCGTTGTAGTGCTCGGCGGCGCGGGCCCACACCTCGTCGCCGACGCCGCCGGCGCCGTCGGCGATCCGCGTGCCCTCCTCGGTCAGCTCCAGGGCGGCGCGCTCGGCGTCGGTGAACTTCGTCGCCTCGCGCCAGGCCGCGACCAGGTTCAGGCGCTCCGGGTCGTCCCCGGCGTGGACCGCGTCCTTGTAGTGCATGTCGGTGCACATTCCGCAGCCGTTGATCTGGGACGCGCGCAGGAGGACCAGCTGGGTCGTCGCGTAGGGGAGGCCTGCGTCGCCCATCGCGCGACCGGCGGAGTTGATGTACTTCGTGAACTTCTGGCCGGCGGTGGTGCCGTAGTAGTTGAAGCGGGCTTCCATGTCGGGCTCCTCTTGGTCCGTGTTGCGGTTTCGCTACGTAGACCATCGGGGCGGCGGTGATGTGACAGGTCGCGACTGTGATCTCTTGTGACCTGCGTCACGCCGTCCGGCAGGGCGTCACAAGCCCGCTTCGACCCGGAACATCTCCAATTGCCGGACCAACTCCTCGGGGTGCGCCAGAGCGGGCAGGTGTCCGCCACCCATCTCGTCCGCGGTGATGCCGAGACGTTCTTTGGCGAGGCGGCGCTGGAACTCGGCCGGGAACATGCGGTCGTCACGGCACAGGAGGAAGCGCACGGGGACGTTCGGGTGCTCCGGCATGGGGGGCGACTTGAAAGGGCCGTCGGTCTGGGGGACCGGGCGGCGGAGGGCCTCCGCGGTGATGTCCGCGGGAACGTCGTGGAAGAAGGTGATCTCGCTGTCCAGGTCTTCTCGGCCTGCGATGCCGACGAGTTCGTCGTTGTGGCGTTTGGCCTCGGAGTAGCCGGTCGCTTCCCACCATTCTCCTGGCGTCTCGCCGGCTTTAGGGGCCATGGCCGCGACGTAGACCAGGAGCTTGGTGGGGACACGGGTGGCGAGGAGGGCGCCGGTGAATCCGCCGAGGGATTGGGCGACGATGATCAGGTCGGTGGGAGTGGCGGCGTCGCCGGTGTGCTCGCGGATGGTCGCGATCGCCGTGTCGGTGTATTCGGGGATGCCGCAGGCTGGGTCGCCGACGGGGAGGTTCGGGGTGATGACGTCGTGGCCGGCGGCGCGAAGGAGCGGGATGACGCGGTGCCAGTACCAGGAGTCGGAGGACGCCCCGTGGATGAGAACGTAGGTAGCCATGCCCCGACGCTAACCCCGGATGCCGACAAGGGGAGGGAACTCATATCAGTGCGATGAGTTCAGGGTCCTCGCCCTTGACGTAGCCGACGCCGTCCGGACGGGCCGTCGCTGCGTCCAGGCCGCGGATCGCGCCGATGCCCATCGGGGGCATGTCGCCGTAGAGGCATTGGTAGGAACCGGCGCGGACCGAGAGCATCTCGTGCCAGATACCGACGGCGCCCTTCGAGCGGGCGTAGCGGGCCATGAACCTGTCCTGCGCGGGGCGGTGAGTGTGGTTCGTGTCGTGCGAGAAGGCGCGGATGTCGCCGGCGCGACGCCAGTACTGCACGACCGTCACCTGGCCGAACCACGGGCCCCAGAGGATGCGGTAGCCGAGAAGGCCGCTTTCGGGATCGGCGCGGAGTTCCTTGAGCATGCGGGGCATGGCGCGGAAGACGGCCATCCAGTGGCGGGGCGCGCGCCACTTGTTGACGCGCATGCCGATGAGGAGGACGGCGATGGGTTCGGCGTTCTCGGCCATGAAACGCCCGCGGAGGGGTTTGCGAGGGTTGGGGGCGTCGGGGCGGGGGCGGGTCCAGTGCAGTGGGGTCGGTGTCGGCTTCGGTATCGCCATGGTGGCACCTCCGTCGTTGCGCGGCTGGAGCAGGCGGGAAGAAAGGATAGTTGAACTATCCTTTATGGGCAGGGTAGAACCCGGCGCGACGGCTGTCGAGACTCGGGAACGGAGAAAGCGTGCACCTGGCCGAGCTGAGTCGGCGTACCGGCGTGTCGGTTCCCAGCATCAAGTTCTACTTGCGGGAAGGGCTGATCCCACCCGGCGTCCCGGTGTCAGCGCGCAAGTCCGAGTACGACGAGGAGCATGTCCGGCGGCTGCGATTGGTGCGGGCGATGCTGACCGTCGGGGGCATGTCGGTCGGCCAGGCGCGGGATGTGCTGGCGGTGGCCGACGATCCGGCGTTCACCCGGCATGAGCGGCTGGGGATCGCGCAGTACATGCTGCCGCCGAAGGTGACCGTGCCGGAACCGGACGATGAGGGCCGGGCGGCGTGGGACGCCGTGCGGGGGCAGATCTGCGAGGAGCTTCGGGCTCTGGGGTGGCGGTTCCAGGACGGGGCGCCGGCACTGGACGTGTTGACGAGGTCGGTGCTGACGCTGCAGGAGCTGGGCTACGAGACGCCGATCGAGCAGTTCCGGCGGTACGCCGCGGCGATCCGGCCGATCGCGGAGGCGGAGTACGCGACCATCACGCAGTACGAGGTGCTCGAGGAAGCGATCGAGGCGACGGTCGCTTATACGGTGCTGGTCGAGCCGATACTGCTGGCGCTGCGGCGATTGGCGCATGAGGACGTGTCGTCGCGGTTGCACTACGGCGACGAGGGTGAAGTGCGGCGCGCGTAGTTACACTGCACCGACTAGTTTCCTGTGAGCGAGGAGCGGGCCGGTGGCGAGGACTGACGGTGCCGGCGGCGGGCGGCCGGAGAAGCGGCAGGCGATCGTGCGAGCAGCCACCACCGTCTTCGGTCGCGAGGGTTACGCGCGCGCGAGCATGGACGCGATCGCCGCGGAGGCGGGCGTCTCGAAGCGTACGATCTACAACCACTTCGCGGACAAGGAGAGCCTGTTCCTGGCGGTTGCGCTGGAGAACTCCGCCGCGCTGACCGAGCACATCAGGGATCTGGCGGCCCAGCACTTGAGCGATGTCTCCGACCTGCGGGCTTCGCTGCTCGACTTCGCGGTCGCGCGCGCCGCGGCGGTGTTCTCGGCGGCGGATCACGGTGCGGTGGGGCGGGCGATCCGGGCTGAGGTGGCCAACCTTCCGCCGGACGTGCTGACCGCCTGGCTGGCCGCCGGGCCGCAGGCGTCGCAACAGGATCTGGCCGGGCACCTCGAGCGGCTGGCCGCGCGGGGGCTGCTGGCCTTCGACGATGTCGGTGTCGATGTCGCCGCCGAGCACTACACGCTGCTGACGTTCCACCCCGCCGCCGACCGGTCGTTCTGGGGTGCGCTGCCGATCTCCGAGGACGAGATCCGGCGGGTCGCAGCGCCCGGAGTGGATGCTTTCCTGCGCTGCTATGGCGGTCCTGAGCTGCGGTGATCCGGCCGCTGGAGCGGCCCCGCCCACGGTCGCGGTTGAATTACACTGCACGGTGTAGTTTACTTGAGGTGCGCCGCCGATCCGCCGGGGACCGGGGCCGAAGTCGAGGGAGTGCGCCGTGATCGCCACCACCGAGGCCGCCACTGTCAGGGAAGCCGTCGTCACGGTCGACGGCGCACGTATCCCCTACCGGATGGTGGGCCGGGGGCCGGTTCTGGTCCTGATCCACGGCACCGGCCCGGGCTCGGTCATGTGGGACGACACGATCGAGCGCTACGCCGAGCGGCACACCGTGCTGCTCCCCGACCTGTCGGGCAGCGTGCCGGCGGAGGACGACGGCGGCCCGCTCACCGTGGAGCGGCTCGCCGGTCAGGTGGCGGCCGTGATCGAGGACGCCGGCCGGGGTCTGGCCGACGTCCTCGGTTTCTCGATGGGGGCCACGGTCGGCCTGGGGCTCGCCGCGCTGCGGCCGGACCTGGTCCGGCGCCTGGTACCGGTCGCCGGCTGGCCGGACGTCGAGGACGAGTACCTCAGGAACCTGCTGATCGTGTGGGCGCGGCTGGCCGGCGACCCCGAGGCGTTCGGCCGCTTCGCGATGATCACCGCGTTCAGTCCGGGCTTCCTCGACCGCATCGGCCGCGAAGCCGTCGAGGCGTCGGCGGGGTTCATGCAGCCCCTGCCGGGCACCCTCCGCCACATCGCCTACGACGCCGGTCTCGATCTGAAGCCGCTTCTCCCCCGCATCACCGCTCCCACGCTGGTGATCGGCTGCACTGCCGACGCCACGGTCCCCGTGGCCAACGCCCGGCGCCTCCACGCCCTCATCCCGCACAGTTCCTATCGGGAGTTCGACTCCGGGCACGTCGTGCTGGCGGAGCGGGCCGAGGAGTTCTTGCAGACGGTGCTGGAGTTCTTCGAGGTCTGAGCGTCGGGTCGGCCACCGTGAGGCAGGTCGTGTTCACGCCGGTTCTCGTTCGCGTGCTCGAGCGCCCGGTACAGGCGCAGCGCGTCCACGTGGTCCTCGACCATGTGGGCATCACGTGCTGCGACGTCGCGTTGTTCGGCCAGGTCAGTCAGCTCGCGTGTCCACTGTTGCCATCAGGTCCCGCCAGAGTGCCGTTCCTCGCGGAACGCCCTCCTGCCGTCAGAGACCTGGTGCCGCTCCAGTTGTGAGCCGCGCCAGCTCTTCGCGCACTCCCGGCACCACTTCCTGCGCCCACACCTCCGAGGCGCGCTCGATCGGCACATCCCCGACCGGGAAGTACGTGAACCCGCCCGCGCCGTGCTCCACCACCGCGCCGGTCAGCTCCTCCACCCACTGGCGCACCGAGCCGCCCAGCCATCGGCCGTCCGCGTCGCGCGTCGCGGCCAGAGGGGTCGGGCTCATCCGGCCCGGGAGGTTGAAGACGGTCACCACGTCGTGGGGGTCCCGGCCGGCGGCCGCGGCGGCCTCGTCGATCACCGGGCGGGACTCCTTGTAGCGCTCGCTGAGCCAGTCGGCCGCATGCCCCGGGATCCAGCCGTCGGCCTGCCGGCCGGTCACGGCGAGGGACTTGCGCCCGACGGATCCGGTCCAGATCGGCGGCGCCGGTACGCGGGCCGGTTCCAGGTTCTCCACGTGGTAGAACTCGCCGTCGAAGGTGACCGGGGCGCCGCCGCCGGTCAGAGACCTGATCACGGTGAACGACTCCTCGAAGGCGCGCACGGCTTCCGCGCCGCCGAGCCGCTTCACGCCGAGGCGCGCGATGTCGTCCCAGGAACCGCCGGCGCCGAGGCCGAGCACGATCCGGCCGCCGGACAGCGCCGCCAGAGAGGTGACGGCGCGGGCCAGCATCGGCGCCGGCCGGGTCGGCAGGTTGCTGACGTTCACCATGCCGCTGATGCGAGTCGTCCGTCCGAGCGCGAAGCCGACCAGCGAATAGGCGTCGAGCAGCCGCCCCAGGTACGGGTGGTCGGAGACCGAGAAGTGGTCCAGTCCGGCCTGGTCGACTCGAGCCACCAGGTCCAGGGTCTGCGGGATGTCGCGGACGGCGTTGGACACGCCGAGCCCGAAGCGGGGCGCGGTGCCGGACATGGGGCCTCCTCTTAGTAGTTCGTAACACGAACGATAGTAGTTCGTGGTGCGTACTTCAACTCCGGAGGTCGAGAGGCAGGACGGCGGTGACGAGCCAGCCGCCGGTTTCGCGAGGACCGGCGCTGAAGCGGCCGTCGAGAGACGTCACGCGGTCCGCCAGACCCGGCAGGCCCAGACCGCCGCGGCGCGACCGCCGAGGGGAGACGCCGGAGATGGAGTTCGAGACGGTCACCGTGACTTCCGCGGCGTCGGCGGCGAGACAGACCTCGACGTCCGCCTCCGGGGCGTGGCGTCGGACGTTCGTCAACGCCTCCACGACCACCCGGTAGGCCGTCGTGGACGTCTCGCGCGCGATCCGTTCCGCGACCGCGGGATCCAGAGTGAGACGGATCCGGCCCGGGGAGGAGGCGTCGAACCGGGCGACGAGGTCGGGAAGGTCGTCGACCCCGGGCGCGGCGCCGCTGCGGAGGTCGGCGGGCGACGCGTCCTCGGCGTGCAGCATGTGCACCGTGCGGTCCATCGAGGCCAGCGCCTGGAGCCCGGCCTCCTCGATGCGGGCGAGCGCCGTCAGGGCGAGCGCGGGATCCCGGTCTCCGAGGAACCGTGCGGCCTGGGCCTGGGCGACCATCTCCGAGACGTCGTGCGCCACGAAGTCGTGCAGATCGCGGGCCAGATCCAGGCGCTGGCGGCGCCTTCCGTCGGCGACCGACCGCGTACGCCGCACGTCGAGCATCCGGAGATAGCAGGACCCGACGACGGCCGTGGCCGCGACCAGCGACCAGAACGCGCACGCCCCCACCGGCGTGCCGCCGAACCGTGACGCCGCGGCCCGCAACGGCCACACCGTGACGGCCAGATGCGCCGCGACCACGGCGGGCACGGCGCCGGCGACCGGGGCGAACCGCGTGGTCGGAACGATGAGCGCGATCACCGCGAGCGCCTCCACGGTGCCGAGCAGGCCCGCGAGACCGTCATCGGCCCCGGTCGGCGGGAAGCACGTGACGACCAGGGACACCGCGCCGACCAGGCCGGTGAGCCAAGGGAGCCAGGGACGCGAGCGGGGCCATGACCCCCAGGCGGCGAGTGCTGAAACGCCGGCGGCAGCGGCGGTGAGAACGGTGATCAGCACGTTCCGACAGTACGCGGAACGGCTGGCACCCTGCCCGTGCCGATCGGCACCCCCGGCACCGCGAACAGGCCGGAGTCCGGCCCGAACGGCATCTGTCCGGCGGCCACCGTGCCGGAAGACGCTGGGGCCATGGCAACAGCTCAAACGATCACCGCCGTCGTGGACTCACGGCCGGAAGCCCGTCACCCCGGATACGTCCCCGGCACACCGCGCTGGGCTCGGATCGCGGCGCACGCCGTCCCCCTCGCCGTGCTGCCTTCCAGCATCTGGCGCATTCTGATGACCGCAGGACTCGCCGGCGTCGGGCACACGTCGACGGGCAACGCCGAGGCGCACGCCGGCGACTGGATCTACGTCGTGTTCCTGTCGACGATCAGCGAAGGCTTCGCCCTGCTGACCCTGGGGCTCGTCAAACCTTGGGGAGAAGTCGTCCCTCGCCGGCTGCCACTGCTCGGTGGTCGGCGGATCCCCGTGAAGGCCGCCGTCATCCCGGCCTGTGTCGGCGCCGGCGTCCTGGCGCTCGTCGCCGTGTATTTCTTCGTCAACATGACGGTCCTGCACTGGCACTTCTCACCCGCCGTCGGCGACAAGGGGACGCCCCAGTCCCACCTCGAGGTCAGCGGATGGTCGCGAGTGCTGTTCACCGCCTGCTACCTTCCGGCGATCGCGTGGCCGGTGCTGGTCGTGGCCTGCACCGTGGCGTACTACCGGCGGCGTACTCGGCACCAGTGACGGTGTCCGGCAGAAAAGAATGGACGCGCCGCGCCGTTCGGGGGGTGCGGCGCGACGCGTCCCAGGAGGGTGGCGGTAAACCAAACGCGGGCTTCGCCGTACCTCATGAATACAGGCGTTGGCAGAGCCGATTCCGTTACACCTGTGATCACCGGCCACGACGCCGGCCCGTGCTGCTCGCCGACCAGGACCGCACCCGCTGGGACCACCGGCGCATCGCCGAGTGCGTCGGCCTGCTCGCCGACGACCACCTCGCGGAAGTCCGGCGCTACGTCGCAGAACCCTGAACGCGCTGCGCCACGAGCTCGCTCAGCCGCATCCACGCCGGCGAATAGTCGTTCACATACTGCGTGAACAGTGCCTGTTCCTCGGCCGACAACACCTTCTCCATCCGCAGGCCGTCCGCCTGATCCCCGGCTTCCCGCAGCTGCTCGGCGAACCGGGCCGCCATCGTGTCCGCGAGGGCGTCCAGCCGCGGGTCGTCGACGGCCCAGTCGTGGGCCCGGTCGTAGGTCACGTAGAACTCGCGGTACGCCGGTACGGCCAGGTCGGCGTTCTTCTGCGCCGCCCATCGCGGCGCCGCCTCCGGGTAGGACGCAGCGAGCATGATCCACGCGTCCCGCTCCATCCTCACGCCGCGCTCGCTCACCCCCGCCGCCCGCAGATTCGCTATGTACGCGGCGATCTCGGCGGGCAGGAACAGGTGCTCGCCCGAGGCCAGCTCGGTCACCCGGCGGCGCCGGGCCTTCAGTTCCCTGATCTGGTCCCGCAGGGACTGGTCGATCTCGTCGACCGCGGCCGCGAAGCGGTCGGCGTCGGCGGCGAGCAGCTCCTCGATCCGGGCCAGCGGCACCCCGGCCTCGGCCAGCGTCTTGATCCGGATCAGATCGATCACCGCCTGCGCGTCATAGCGGCGGTAGCCGGAGTGGTCGCGCTCGGGTTCCGGCAGCAGCCCGCGCTGGTGGTAGTGGCGCACGGCCCGGACGGTGACGCCCACGTAGTCGGCGAGCTGGCTGATGGTGAGCATCAAGGTCCTCCCGGGCCGGCGCCGCCGGAGCGCGATCATGGCGCGCATCAGTGTGCCCGAGGTTTGGCGAACGCCGCCACAGCCCATGCGTAGCCCGTCGCCCCGAGCACCAGGCACCAGCCCAGCGCGAGGGTCGCGTGGTGGCCGACCGGGCCGCCGGTCAGCAGCGCGCGGACGGACTCGATGGCCGGGGTGAAGGGCTGGTACTCGGCGAACTGGCGCACCCCCGCCGGCATCGAGGAGGCCGGGGCGAAGGCGGAGCCGACGAAAGGCAGGAACACGATCAGCATCGGGGAGTTGCTGGCCGCCTCCGGGGTCGCCGACACCAGGCCCATCGCCACCGCCAGCCATGTCAGCGCGATGCTCAGAGCCAGCAGCAGGCCGCCGGCGGCCAGCCACTGCCCGACCGAGGCGTGCGGCCGGAACCCGAGGAGGATCGCCACCGCGATCACCGAACCGGTGGAGACCACCGTTGTCAGGACGCTGTTGATGACGTGGGCGGCGAGGATCGCGACCCGTGAGATCGGCATGGTGCGGAACCGGTCGACGATGCCCTCGGTCATGTCCACGCAGACCGCGACCGCGGTGGCCATGCTGCCGGAGGCGACGGCCGTGATGATGATGCCGGGCGCTATATAGCCGATGTAGTCCGACGCGTGCGCGCCGGAAGCCGTCGCCAGGCCGCGGCCGAGCGTCTTGCCCAGCACGCCGACGAACAGCAGCAGCATGATGACCGGTCCGAAGACCGAGCCGATGGTCATGGACGGATAGCGGATCGTGTGCCGGAGGTTGCGGCGCAGCAGGGTGAACGTGTCGGTGACGGTGCGGTTCCTGGTGCTCATGATCGGTCTCCTCAGCGGCCGGTGGTCAGGGCCAGGAACACGTCGTCCAGGTCCGGGGTGTGAACGGAGATCTCTTCGGCCCGCGCGCCGACGGCGTCCAGGCGGTCCAGCACGTCTCGCAGGGAACCGACGCCGCCGTCGCCGGGCAGCTGGAGGGTGAGCGCGTCCTCGTCGGTCGTCACCCCGCGCTGAGAGGCGCCGAACGCGGCGGCCGCGGCGCTCAGCCCGGAGGGGTCGGCGAACCGCAGTGTGATGTGCCCGCCGGGGATCAGCCGCTTCAGCTCGGCGGCCGTGCCCTCGGCCACGATCCGGCCGCCGTCGAGCACCGCGATCCGGTCCGCCAGCTGGTCCGCTTCCTCCAGATACTGTGTGGTCAGCAGCACCGTGACCCCGTCGGCGACGAGCTCGCGCACGATCCGCCACAGCTCGCGCCGGCTGCGCGGGTCCAGTCCGGTGGTGGGTTCGTCCAGGAAGATCACCGAAGGCCCGCCGACCAGCGTCATGGCCAGGTCCAGACGGCGGCGCATCCCGCCGGAGTACGTGGACAGCGGTTCGTCGGCGACGTCGGCCAGCCCGAACCGGTCGAGCAGTTCCCCGGCGCGGGTCCGCCCCGCCCGCCGGCCCAGCCGGTACAGGTCCGCCATCAGGATCAGGTTCTCCCGGGCGGTGAGCAGGTTGTCGACCGCGGAGAACTGGCCGGTCACCCCGATCACCGCGCGCACCTCGTCCGGTGCGACGGCCACGTCGTGCCCGGCCACCGCGACGCGTCCGCCGTCGGAGGCGATGAGTGTGGACAGGATGCGCACGGTGGTGGTCTTGCCGGCGCCGTTCGGACCGAGCAGCGCGAACACGGTGCCGTTCTGGACGGCGAGGTCCACGCCGTCCAGAACGGCCTTGTCGCCGAAGGACTTGCGCAGGCCGGAGACGCTGATCGCGAGGTCAGGAGCTGTCGTCGTGGTCATGACCGCCATGCTGGGAGGTTGACCCAGCGTCAAGGTCAAGCCCGATCGCGGTCGCCGTGCTTCTCCGTTCCGCCGAAGCCGGGGGACGGCGTCGGGGATCAGTACACGTGCGGGATCAGCCGCGCGGTCCGCCGCTGGTAGTCGCGGTAGCCGTCGCCGAAGTTCGCGACCAGCATCCGCTCCTCGGAGCTGATCCGCCAGGAGTACGCGAGCAGCATCAGCGCCGCGACCACCACCAGCGCGATCCAGTTGCCGACGCCGAGGCAGTAGCCGGTCCACACCAGCAGGCTCCCGGCGTACCCCGGGTGCCGGATGAGGCGGTACGGGCCCTCCTGCACGATCCGCTGGCCGCCGGTGACCCGCAGGGTCCGGGTGTAGAACCGGCCGAGCACGGCCATGCCCCAGGCTCGCAGGACGAGTCCGGCGGCGACCATCGCGACCCCGATCCAGCGCACGCCGACCGGGACGGTGCCCACTCCGGCGTTCTGCAGGATGATCACCAACAGGACGGCGAGCAGGTAGCTGGCGATCAGCAGCGAGGTGCTGCGCCGGTCCTCCTCGCCGCCCTCCCAGGACGCGGTCTCCTCGTCCTTGCGCCGCAGGGCGACCTCATAGAGGACCCACACGACGACCCCGGCGATCGACAGCCAACTCGGCAGCGCCATGACTCGTGGGTGCCCGGCGGCCTGGCGGGGGAAACCGCCGGGCGGCCCTTCAGTCGAGCGCGGCGAAGGCCCCGGGCGCGTAGGAGCCGCCCGGTGTGTTCAGGATCAGCGCCATCCGGTTCGAGGCGTTCATCAGGGCGATCAGGCAGGTCAGCGCGGCGAGCTGCTCGTCGTCGAAGTGCTTGCGGGCCTGCTCCCAGGTGGCGTCGGACACCACCTCGCCGGGCACCGTGATCCGGGTGCCCTCCTCGGCCAGCGCCAGGGCGGCGCGCTCGGCCTCGGTGAAGACCGTGGTGTGCTTCCAAGCGGCGACCAGGTGCAGGCGTAGGTCGGTCTCACCGGCCGCCACGGCGTCCTTGGTGTGAATGTCGACGCAGAATCCGCAGCCGTTGATCTGGCTGATCCGCAGCGAGAGCAGGTCCTGCAGCGACTTCGGCAAGGACGACTCGGCGACGGCCGTCGAGGTGGCGTAGAAGCGCTTGCCGACCTTCGAGCCGATCGCGGTCTCCATCAGGTTGATACGGGTTTCCATCACTTCATCCTTATCGTCATGATCTGCGCGGTGTGCGCTGAGCGAACACAAGATGCCGACGGGGCGGCCGCTGTGACGACCGATGCCTGTGATGTGGATCACACGGCCGACCCGTCACAAATCGGCCGCGTCCGTAGTCTCGTGACCATGGACCAGACCGAGCCGACGGTCGCGGAGGACCGCGCCGAAACCGCCACCGACACCTTCGTCACGCATCGCAACCTGCTCTTCACGGTCGCCTACGAGATGCTCGGCTCGGCGGCCGACGCCGAGGACGTCCTGCAGGAGACGTGGCTGCGGTGGACCACGGTCGACCTCGACACCGTGCGGGACCGCCGGGCGTACCTGGTCCGCATCACCACCCGGCAGGCGCTGACCCACATGCGCACGCTGGGCCGCCGGAAGGAGGCGTACTTCGGCCCCTGGCTGCCGGAGCCGCTCCTCACGACGCCGGACGTGGCCGAGGACGTGGAACTCGCCGACAGCGTGTCGATGGCGATGCTGCTGGTGATGGAGACGCTGACGCCGACCGAGCGCGCGGTGTTCGTGCTGCGCGAGGTGTTCGACCTGGACTACGCGGAGATCGCCGAAGCCGTGGACAAGACCCAGACCGCGGTCCGCCAGATCGCGCACCGGGCCCGCAGCCACGTGGCGGCGCGCCGGCCGCGCGGCACGACGTCCGCGGCCCAGACCCGCGGCGCGCTCGAAGCGTTCCGGCGCGCGATCGACACCGGGGATCTGCAGGGACTGCTCGACCTCCTGGCGCCGGACGTGGTGATGCTGGGCGACGGCGGCGGGATCCGGCAGGCGTTCCCCGCTCCGGTGGTCGGGGCCGACGCGGTGCGCGACGTGCTGTCCCAGGGCCTGGGCCGGCTCACCGGCCGGACGGTCTTCGAGCCCGCGTGGATCAACGGCTCCCCGGCGCTGCTGGTGCACGCCGAGGACGGGGTCAGCGTGGTGGCCATGCACGTGGAGGACGGGCTCATCTCCGGCCTGTACGTGGTGCGCAACCCGGAGAAGCTGTCGCGGGTCGAGCAGGAGACGCCGATGAGCCGCTGACGGGGGCGGCGGGGCCGTCGAGCCCGCGATGTCCCAGAACCGCGGGCCGTCTCGTCTCGGGAACGACGGAACGGTGCGGGGAAGGACGAGGAGGGACGATCATGAGGGTTTTCGTCGCGGGCGGGACCGGGGTCCTGGGCCGGCGGCTGGTGCCGCAGCTGGTGGCCCGCGGCCACCAGGTCACGGCGACCACGACCAACGCCGCGAAGCTGGGCCTGTTGGAGCAGCTCGGCGCGGACGGCGTCGTGATGGACGGTCTGGACGCGGCCTCGGTCGGCGAGGCGGTGGCGCACGCGCGGCCGGACGTCATCGTGCACCAGATGACCGGGATCTCGATGGAGCACGCGGGCAAGCCGGACTTCAAGCACTTCGACAAGTGGGCCGTGCCCACCATCCGGCTGCGCACCGAGGGGACCGACCACTTGCTCGCCGCCGCCGAGGCGACCGGGGTGCCGCACTTCGTGGCCCAGGGCTACGCCAACTGGAACGGCATCCGCACCGGCGGCTGGGTCAAGACCGAGGAGGATCCGCTGGACCTGGTCGAGGGGACGGCGGCGTACACGTCGATGCTGGCGCTCAAGCACGTCGAGGACGTGGTGCTCGCGTTCGGCGGCGCCGTCATGCGCTACGGCGGCCTCTACGGCCCCGGCGCCGTCGACGACCAGGTCGAGCTGATCCGCCGGCGGCAGTTCCCGCTGGTCGGCCGGGCCACCGGGTACGCCTCCTGGGTCCACCTGGACGACGCCGCGTCCGCCACGGTGCTCGCGGTGGAGCAGAAGGCCCGGGGCGTGTTCAACATCGTCGACGACGAGCCCGCCCCGGCCAGCGAGTGGCTGCCCTACCTGGCCGAGTGCGCGGGGGCGAAGAAGCCGTACCGGGTGCCGAAGTGGCTGGCGCGGTGGCTGGCCGGGCAGGTCGCGGTGGTCATGATGACCGAGGCGCGAGGGTTCTCGAACGAGAAGGCCAAGCGGGAGCTGGGATGGCGGCTGAGCTACCCCTCGTGGCGGCAGGGGTTCGCCGAGGAACTCGGGTGAGAGCCGTTGGGAAGGATCGGTGAGCGGGCGTGACGCGGACTGAGGAGTTCGAGGAGCTGCGACCGCTGCTGTTCTCGATCGCCTACCGGATCCTGGGCAGCGTCGCCGAGGCCGAGGACGCCGTGCAGGAGTCGTGGCTGCGGTGGCAGGCCTCGGAGACGGAGGTGGCGTCGGCGAAGTCGTATCTGTCGGCGGTCGTCACGCGCGTCTCGATCGACGTGCTGCGCTCGGCCCGGGTGCGGCGCGAGGCCTATGTGGGGCCCTGGTTCCCGGAACCGCTCCTGACCGATCCTTACGAGGACCCTGAGCGGTCGGCGGAGCTGGCGGACTCGCTGTCGATGGCGGCGCTGCTGCTGTTGGAGCGGCTGACCCCGCTGGAGCGCGCGGTGTTCGTGCTGCGCGAGGTCTTCGGCTTCGACTTCCCGGCGGTCGCCGCCGCGGTCGGGCGTTCGGAGGCGGCGTGCCGGAAGCTCGCGACCCGGGCCCGGCACCACATGGACTCCGGACGCCCGCGCTTCGAGGCCGACCGCCGCGAGCGCGACGAACTCGCCGAGCGGTTCTTCGACGCGTTCCGCGAGGGCGACGTCGACGCGCTGACCGAGATGCTCGCCGCCGACGTCCAGCTGGTCGGCGACAGCGGCGGCAAGGCGCCGCAGTGGCGCGGCGGCGGCGTGTCCGGCGCCGACACCGTGGTCCGCCTGCTGGTCACCCTGGTCGCCCCCTTCGTCCGGATCGGCGGGGTGGTGGAACGCCACGAGGTGAACGGCCAGCCCGGCGCGATCTTCCGCGACCGGGACGGCCGGGTGGTGAACACGTGGACGCTGGACGTCGTCGACGGCCGGATCCAGACCATCCGCGCCGTGGTGAACCCCGACAAGCTCGGGCACGTGGGCCCGGTGGCCGACGCGTGGGAGACGGTGCGGGAGACGTACCGGGCACGCCGGGACCGGGGCGACGAGGGCTGAGGCCTACCCCGCCAGCGATTCGGCCACCAGCCGCCAGATCTCCGCGGCCACGTCCATGTTGCCGTTCGCCTGAGCCTGCTCGGCCAGGGCGCGCAGGCCCGCGATGCCCCGGTCGCGCTCGCCCGCCATGAGCAGCACCTGGTTGCGGAGCACGTCGAGGCGGATCCGGTCCTGGTACGACAGCAAGTCGTCGAAGCCCACGAGCTGGTCCAACAGCGCCTGCGCGTCGTCGCCGCGGTGTTCCTGCACCGCGACCTCGGCGCGCAGGCTGAGCAGCTGCTGCTCCATCGCCGTCGTGCCCGCGAACGGCATCGCCGACTGGGCCTCGTCGATGCGGCGCCGGGCGGACTCGGTGAGCGGCGGGTCCTCCCGGAGGTCACGCCGGGCCGCGCTGACCCGCAGGCCCATCCACACCGTCAGGTCGTCCCGGCCGTCGTAGCCGTGGATCGCCCGGTCCATCAACCGCCCCGCGCCGGCGAGGTCGCCCTGGCGGGCGCGGAGGGAGGCCACCGTCCACAACGCCTCGGCCCAGCGCGTGCCGGACTGCCCCTCGACCTCGCCGAGCAGTTCGTCGGCGTGGCGCGCGGCATCCGGCACGCGGCCCGACTCGGCCAGGGCCGACACCAGGGCGAGCAGCGCGCTCGTCAGCACGTGGGAGGGCGATTCGTTGCCGCGGGCCAGGTCGTAGGCGCGGGTCGCGGTCTCCACGGCCGCCCCGACCTCGCCGAGGTTGCGCAGGCAGCGGGACAGCTCGGCCAGCGCCCTGGCCTGGAGCTCGGGCAGGCCGGTGCCCTCGCCGAGCGCGACCAGCTCCTCCAGGCACGTGCGCTGCTCGGCGAACTCGCGCCGCCTCCGCCGCCACTCGGCGACCCGCCACAGCGCCTGCCACCGCAGCAGCGGATCCTCGCCGCCGGACGCCTTCAGCACCTCGGCCAGGGCCGCGCCGGCCTCGTCGCCGCCCGCCTCCTCCTGGGGGCGGGCCGACGGCTTTTCAGCCGAAGCTCTGGTGCTCGGGTTCGATGAGCATGGCGACCCGCTCGTCACTACGCGCGTACGGCCTGCCGATGTACTTCTGGGCGATCCGGTCCACGATCTCCCAGCCGGCGTCGCCGTCGATCCACTCCACCACCCGCCCGCGGATGACGACCGGCTGGAAGGGGTTGTCGATCGGGGTCAGGGAGATCGCCACGCGCGGGTCCCGAAGGATGTTGCGCGCCTTGCGGCTGGTCGGTCCTGTGATGATGACGATGCGGCCGTCGTGGGTGTCGATCCAGACCGGGATGCTGTGCGGAGACCCGTCGGGCAGGAGGGTGGCGAGGTGGGCCACCACGGTGGTGGCCAGAACGCTGTCGAGTTCGGTGGTCAGCATGGATCTGCTCCTAACGGGTGGTGGCGACTTCGTAGTGCAGGTGGGTCACGCCGGGCGCGGGGACGGCTTCGACCAGCCGCAGACGCACATGCTCGGGAAGCTCCTGGAAGAACCGCCGGCCACCGCCGAGCAGGATCGGCACCTGGTGCAGGACCAGCTCGTCGACCAGACCGGCCCGGAGCGCCGAGGTCACCACGCCGCCGCCCATCAGGGCGACGTCCTTGTCCCCGGCGGCCTCCCGGGCTGCGGCGACCGCGTCCTCGATGCCTGAGGTGACCAGGGTCTGCGCCGCGCCGATGTGCGGATCGGGCCGGTGGCTGACGACGAAGAGCGGCACGTTCGGGTGCGGGCTGCCGCCACCGAAGCGCTCGGAGTCCTCGTAAGTGTGGCGACCGGCGACGATCGCCCCGATGCGACCGGCGAGGGCGTCGAAGACGCGGGCGCTGGGCGCGCTCATCCGGAACCCGTCGAAGACGGCGCTGGGCGTGTCGCCGTCGAAGTACCAGTCGAAGAGCGTCGACCCGTCGCCGAGCCCTCGCCCGGCGCCGGGGTCGCGCCCGGTGATGAACCCGTCGACCGAGACGGCGAGCGCGCTGAGGACCTTGCCCATGACGATGTTCCCCTCTGGAGTTCCCTTAAGAGACTCTGACGGTTCCACCGTAGCAGCTTGAGTTCCTTCAGGGAACCCCGTTCGCTAGAATGGCGGCATGCAGCGCACGCAGTTCGGCGCGATGGCCTGTTCGATCGCGCGCACCCTCGACGTCATCGGCGAACCCTGGTCCCCCCTCGTCCTCCGCGACGTCTGGGCCGGCTTCACCCGCTTCGACCAGATCCAGGCCGACCTCGGCATCTCCCGCAAAGTCCTGACCGAACGCCTCGACCACCTCGTCGAAGAGGGCGTGCTGGAACGGCATCCCTATGACCGGCGCCCTCGTTACGAGTACCGCCTGACCCAGAAAGGGCTGGAACTGGTCGACCTTCTGATGGTCATGACCGCCTGGGGCGACAAGTGGCTCGCGGGTGAGGCCGGACCGCCGGTGCTGTACCGGCACCACGCCTGCGGTGAGATCAGCGGCGTCGATCTGCGGTGCGACCACTGTGGCGAGCCGATGCACGCAGGCGACGTCGACACGCTGCCCGGCCCGGGGGCCGAAGCGGCGTGAGAGCAGGGGCCTACCTCTGCGCGGACGGCTCCAGCAGACCCGACTTCGCAGCGATCACGCCGGCCTGGAACCGGCTCCGTGCCCCGAACCCCTCCATCAGATCCGCTATGTGGCCGCGGCACGCGCGGAGCGACAGCCCTATGCGCTTGGCGATCACGTCGTCCTCGAGGCCGTTCGCCAGCAGCATGAGGATCGCGGATTCGATCTCCGCGACCGCCGTGTGCGCGGCCGAAGGGCCGGTCTGAAACGGCGAGCCGAGGTTCCAGGACTGCTCGAACGCCGCGCACAAGTACGCCACGACCGACGGCTCGCGCACGATGACCGCTCCGCTCTCGTGCTCGGCGTGCGGCAGGAACGCCATCCGCCGGTCGACGACGATCATCAGCCCCGGGATCTCGGCCACCGTCCGGATCTGTGCGCCCTCGGCGAGAACCGCCTCGGCATAGGCCTGGGTCGGGAGGTGGAAGCGCGCGGTGTGCTGATAGAGGCTGCGCAGCACGACGCCCCGCCGCAACAGCGCCAGGTCCCGGGGCAGCGCGTCGGCCAGCGCCGCCGGCGGGCGGCCGCCACCGGGCCGGCAGGCCATGACCTCGGATTCGCAGGTCGCGGTCAGATCCGCGATCAAGGCCCGCACCGCGTGCATGTCGGCGATCGTGTCGATGCCGGCCACCCCGCCCTCCCGCAGCTGGTCGGAGTAGACCGGCGCCAGCGCCGCGAGCCTGGTCCGGAGCTGTGCCGTACGGCCGCGCTCGGCCATCAGCTCCAGCTCCGCCTCGCGGTGCGCGTTCTCGCGCGGACCCACCAGAGCCGCGATCGCGACGTCCGGGCTGGCCGCGACCACTCCCTCCGGGCCGGCGATCAGGATGTGCCGCGCGAGCAGAGCGTCGACAGCCTCCTGGCACTCGCGCTCCCCGCACCCGAACTGCTCCGCCATCGCCGCCACCCCACCGTCGACGAGGCGGCGTTCGGCGACGATCCACGCGTAGACCGACGCCAGGAGGTCCTCGTCATGCCCGGTTCCAACCCGTTCGGACACTGTTGCCTTCCTTCCAGTCCTCCGCGCCACTTGGTGAACCATCGCACGCCCGTAACGGCACAGTGACACAGACTCCTGATAAGCGCGTGAAGGGAAGCGCAGTCCGAACGCGTTGCCTACGCTGCGAAAGCGTCGATCGCGATCGACAGGTCGTCGCCGGTGAGGTCGCGTTGCAGCTCGCTGAGACGCCAGGCGATCTCGGGCAGCAGCTGCGTCTGGTTGCCGAACGCGACGCTGGCGTAGCCGTGCTCGGGGGCCAGGAGGACAGCCGTCCGGTATCCCGCCAGCCGTCCGTTGAGATACATCTGACCCGACGGCCCCAGTGCCCAGCCGAGACCGTAGGCCATCGGGTCGTCGAACCGGGTCCGCGGTCGGCGGATCTCGTCCAGGAGGGTTGGAGTGCCGAGGAGGCGTTCGGCGAAGGACAGGAAATCGGCTGCACACGACCAGAGCCCGCCGCTCGGCCTCCGTCCCCGCGGATAGGCCTCGCCGGGAAGCGGGAGTTCCCCGTCCCATCCGGTGATCGGGGCGCTCGGGGTTTCGAAGCCGGTTCCGGTGAGGCCGAAGGGCGTGAGCAAGACCTGCTGGAGTGCCTGCTCATAACTGGTTCCGACGACGGTCGCCAGGACGCAGCCGGCCAGGAAGTAGTTGCCGTTGTAGTACGACCAGCGCTCGCCGGGCGCACGCTCGTTGCCCGCCTGCACCGCCAACCGAGCGGTCTGCTCCAGCACCTCGGGTCCGTCACCGAGCGCGGCCACGGTCGCGGCGTCCACCGCTTCCCGGAGCCCGGCCACCTGCGCGAGCAACTGCTCGACGGTGATGCCGCGATCGGCGCGCCAGTCCGCGGCGAGGGCCGGGAGCAGCTCGATCGCCGGCGTCGTCAGGGGAATGGACCGCTCGGCCAACGCCAGGACGGTCGCCGCCGCGGTGAGCGGCTTTGTCAGGGAAGCGATGCGAAAGGACGAGGCGTCATCAGCCTTGAGGCCGCCCGCGGTCTCGAAGACGCGTCGCCCCCGACGGGAAACACCGATGACCGCGCCTGGGGCGTTCGTGTCCATTGCAGCCTCCGCTTCACATCCACTCGACGCTGAGCCAGTTGATCACGCTACAACGCCGTGCGGGTGCTGCGTGTGGCGCACAGCGTGCCGAAGCCCAGAAGCACGGCCATGAACCACGCGACATGCGCCAGTCCGTCGGCGGAGCTCTGGAAGCCAGGTCCTGCGACCGACAGATAGACGCCACCAAGGCCCGCGATGGACAGGACTCCCGCCAAGAGCGACCCGGTGTTCGCCAGCGCGGACACGGCTGACGCGCTCTCCGGTCCGGCCGACTCGGTGATGCGCGACAGCAACGGGCTGAACCCCGCGGCGTGCCCGGCGCCCGCGACCGCCAGCAACGCCGGTGCCGCGATTGTCGGCCACGGGCCGTGAGCCAGCGCTGTCAGAGCCACGAAGGCGCAGCCGAAGGAGACGGGACCGGCGACGGGTAGCGCCACCCGTGCCGGTGCAGGCATACGGGACCAGGTGAGTCCCACCGCCGCGAACCCGAAGGTGTAGGGCAGGAAGGTCAGGCCCGCACGCAGCGGGGAGAAGCCCAGTCCCGATTGCAGGTGCAGGGTGATGGTGAAGCCCACTGCGGAGTAACAACCCATCACGACCCAGCACGCGACCAGCCCGGGCCGGACCGCCGGACGGCTGAGCACGCGCAGATGGAGAAGGGGTGTGCCTCCGATCGCTGTGACCCTCCGTTCCCAGGACGCGAATCCAGCCAGCAACGCCGCGCCGATGCCCAGAGAACACCAGGTCCACGCCGGCCAGCCGTGTTCACGTCCCACGGCCAGCGGCACCACCACCGCAGTCATCGCACCGGCCAGCAGCACCGCGCCGACCGGATCCAGGCCGCCGCCGCGGCTGCCCGGGTGGACTGGAAGCACCCGGGCGGACACCGCCAGCACCCCTGCGCCGATCACGATGTTGACCCAGAAGATGGGACGCCACCCGGTCCCGAACAGATCGGCGCTGACGATCAGCCCGCCCGCCACCTGTCCCGCGGCCACGCCGAGTGCCAGCACCATCGAGTACCACCCGATCGCCCGCGCCAGCGCCCGTCCCCGGAACTCGAGCTGGATGACCGACAGTACCTGCGGCACGACCAACGCCGCCGAGACGCCCTGCGCCACCCGGAACCCGGCCAGAGCCCCCGCCGACGGAACCGACCCGCACGCCGCCGACGTCACCATGAACGCCGCGAGCCCGCGCCGGAACACGACGCCGTGTCCGTACCGATCGCCGAGGCGCGCGCCGATCACGAGAGTGACCGCGAACGCGAGGACGTATCCGGTGATGATCAGCTGCAACGCACCGCCGGAAGCGTGAAGTCCCGAACGGATGTCCGGCGCGGCGACCGTCACGATCGAGGTGTCCATCGACGCCATCGCCTGCCCCGCGAGCAGTACGGCCAGCAACCCGTGCCGGGCAGCGGGCGGAACGGTGGGGAGGTCCGTGTTCAGAACCTGCTCTTCGGTGTTCACCGCGTCAGGATCGGTCAGCGGGCCCCGATCGGTATTGACGATTCTTGCCACAAGAAAAGGCGCGTCCGCCGGACAGGGTGAGCCGGCGCTCACGACGAACGCGACCTTGGTGCCGTCGGCCGGGTAGACGACGTCGGACGCCTTCCCGGTGCCGTCGTACCCGCCGCCGGTGGGCGTCACAGCGTGCACATGGGAACCGTCCGGGTCCGACTCGTTCCAGCCGGCGGTGTCCCGCAGCATGCGTACTCGCCGGAGCGCAGACCACCGGGGGCCCGTACTGTCGAGGCGTGGTGATCCGCATCCTGCTGGCCGACGATCAGGCGAACATCCGCGCCGCCTTCCGCATGGTCCTCGACGCGCAGCCGGATATGCAGGTGGTCGGTGAGGCCGCGGACGGGGCGGCCGCGGTGGAACTCACCCGCCACCTCAGGCCGGACGTCGTGCTGGCCGACATCCGGATGCCGCGCGTCGACGGACTCGAGGTCACGCGGCTGCTGGCCGGTCCGGAGGCCGCCGAACCGGTGCGGGTGATCGTGGTGACGACGTTCGACCTCGACGAGTACGTGCACACGGCGCTGCGCCATGGCGCCTCCGGGTTCCTGCTCAAGCGCTCGGGGCCGACGCTGCTGATCGAAGCCGTCCGCGCGGCCGTGGCCGGCGACACGCTGATCAGCCCGCAGGTCACGGTGCGGCTGCTGCGGCGGTTCGGCGCCGCCGGGAACGGCGGATCAGAGGCACGGTGGGAGCCCGCGGTCGCGCTGACCGAGCGCGAGCTGGAGATCGTCCGGCTGCTGGCCGAGGGCGGCACGAACGCGGAGATCGGCGCGGAGCTGTTCATCTCGCCGGGCACGGTCAAGAACCACGTGGCGGCGATCCAGCAGAAGGTCGGTGCCCGGAACCGGGTCGGGATCGCGGCTTGGGCGTTCCGGACCGGGGTGTGCGCCGTGGACGAGCGGTCGTAAGCCGTCAGAGCCGCGCGGCCAGGTCGGCGACGACGGCGTCGAACTTGTCGAGCATCAGCGACAGGTGCCCCTCGGCCGGCAGCAGTCGCACGGAGGCGCCGGGGACCCGCTCGGCGAGCCAGCGGCCGTGGGCGTACGGCACCATCCGGTCCTCCGCACCCTGCCAGATCGAGACGGGTGTCTCGACGGCGGCCAGGTCGAAGCCCCAGGCGCCGACGAAGGCGAAGTCGTCGTCGCGCCACCCCGCGATGCCTTCCGACACCGCCTTGCGGAACGCACCCGCGGTGTACTCGGCGAACTCGTCGGTCAGGACCCTGCGATCCACCTCGGAGACCAGATCGCCCAGCGCGGCCGCGATCTGGTGGCCCTGGACGTCCGCCAGTCCCTCCACCTGCGCGGTCAGGAAGGCCTCCAAGGGTTCCACCCCGGCCGTCGCCGCCGTGAACTCCTCGACGTTCTCCGCGCCCATGCCGTCCAGCCAGTCGAGCCCCTCGGCGTCGTACGGGGCGACCCCGGCCACGGTCGCGGCGCCCAGACACCGCCCGGGCAGCAGCGCGGCACAGGCCAGGGCGTGCGGACCCCCACCGGACCAGCCGACGGTCAGGAACCGCTCGGCATCGAGCGCGGCCAGGAGAGCGGTGACGTCCTCGGTCACCGACGCGATGGTCCGTCCCGGCTGCGGCGAAGACCCCGCGTACCCGGGCCGGCTGTGCACCACCATCCGCAGCCCGTGCCGCGCGGCCGCCTCGACCATCGGCTCGAACAGGACCGCGGCGAACGGCGTCCCGTGGTGGAAGACGAGCGGCGTCCCCTCCTCGGGACCGGCCACCAGGTACTCCAGCGTCCGGCCGTCGGCGAGGCGGAGAGTCGTCATGGGGAGGAAGCTACCGCAGAACACCGGTGTGTTCGATGCGCCACTGACCTGGCCTCCTGACCTGCCCGAAAGCGTCGCGGAGGGTGACGGCCGCGCGTTCGCGCCATCCCTCGGCCCGTGGCCGCTTTACAGTTGAGTCCATGACCCGAGCCGCCGCCGACGTCTCCGACGTCAAGACCGCGAAGCCGGAGACCGCCACGGCGCTGGTCCGGCGCGCGCGGAAGATCTACCGCGAGCTCGGCGACGTCTACCCGCACGCCAAGTGCGAGCTGGACTTCGAGAACCCCTTCCAGCTGCTCACCGCGGTCATCTTGTCGGCGCAGTCGACCGACGTGGGCGTGAACAAGGTCACCCCGGCTCTGTTCGCCAAGTACCCCACCCCGGCCGACCTGGCCGCCGCGGATCCGGAGGAGCTGGAGGCGCTGATCAAGCCCACCGGCTTCTTCCACAACAAGGCCAAGTCGCTGCTGGGCATGTCGAAGGCCGTGGTCGCGGACTTCGGCGGGCAGGTGCCCGGCAGGCTCGACAAGCTGGTCACGCTGCCCGGGGTCGGGCGCAAGACCGCGAACGTCGTCCTCGGCGACGCGTTCGGCGTCCCCGGCATCACCGTCGACACGCACTTCGGCCGGCTCGTGAAGCGGTTCGGGTGGACCCACCTCGACGACCCGGTGAAGGTGGAGCACGCCATCGGCGAGCTCTTCCCGCGCAAGGACTGGACCCTGCTCTCGCACCGTGTGATCTACCACGGGCGGCGGGTGTGCCACGCCAAGCGGCCGGCCTGCGGCGCCTGCCCCGTCGCGAAGCTGTGCCCGAGCCGGGGCATCGGCGAACAGGACCCGGTCAAGGCGGCCGCGCTGCTCAAGTACAAGCCGGGGGAAGGCGGTCTGCCCCTGTGAACGTTGCGGATGGCATGGGACTTCAGATAACCGACGCCTTGCCCGCCTGGCTGCTGCCGCTGGCGCGGGCCGTGGAGACCGGGGAGGGGCTGGGGCCTGGGTTCCGGCGGCCCGAGGAGCTCGGCGGGGTCCCGCGGCGCAGCGCCGTCCTGATCTTGTTCGGCGAGCACCCGGTGGACGGGCCCGACGTGCTGTTCGTCGAGCGGGCCAAGACGCTGCGGAACCATCCCGGGCAGCCGGCGTTCCCCGGCGGGAAGGTCGATCCCGGGGAGGGGCCGGTGGCCACCGCCCTGCGGGAGGCCAACGAGGAGACCGACCTGGACCCGGCCGGCGTGCGGGTGTTCGGGATCCTGCCCGACCAGTACGTGTGGCCCTCGGACTTCCTCGTCACGCCGGTGCTGGGCTGGTGGCATACGCCGAGCCCGGTGCGGGTACGGGACACGCGTGAGGTCGCTTCCGTCGCGCGGATCGCGGTGAGCGACCTGGTCGACCCCGCCAACCGGCTGCGCATGAGCCACCCCTCCGGACGCTCCGGCCCCGCCTTCGAGGCGGGTTCGCTGCTCATCTGGGGGTTCACCGCCGCGCTGCTGGACGGGGTGCTGAGGGCCGGAGGCTGGGAACGGCCGTGGGACACCGAGCGGATCGTGCCGCTGCCGCAGGAGGTGCTGGCGCTGGCGGTGCGCGATGTCGCCGCGCCGGGGGGAGAAGATAGCTAGATGGACATCCTCGACATCCTGCTGCTGCTCGTCGTGGCGGCGTTCGCGGTCTCCGGGTATCGGCAGGGTTTCGTGGTCGGGGTGGTGTCCTTCGCCGGATTCCTCGGCGGGCTCTCGCTCGGGTTCGTGATCATCCCGGTGTTCCTGGACCGGATGTCGACGGGGCTGCTGCCCAGCGTGATCGCGCTGTGCGCGGTGCTGGCGCTGGCGGTGGTGGGGCAGGTCCTGGGGTCGATGCTGGGCTCCAAGCTGCGCGAGAGCATCACGTGGCAGCCGGCGCAGATGGTGGACGCGGTCAGCGGCGCGGTGGTGTCGGTGGTCGCGGTGCTGATGGTGGCCTGGTTCCTGGGGCTGGCGCTGTTCACGTCGTCGGTGCCGACCATCAGCGACCAGGTGCGCTCGTCCAGCATCCTCAAGGGCATGACCCGGGTGCTGCCGCAGGGCTCGTCGCAGTGGTTCAACTCCTTCTCCCGGATTCTGGACCGCAACGGCTTCCCCCAGGTGTTCGCCCCCTTCCAGGCGGAGAACCCGGCCGACGTCCCGGCGCCGGACCAGGCTCTGATGAACAGCCCGGTGATCAACCAGACCAAGGCGTCGATCGTCAAGATCCGCGGACAGGCGCCGTCGTGCGGGAAGGACATCGAGGGCTCGGGCTTCGTGTACGCCCACGGCAAGGTGATGACCAACGCCCACGTCGTCGGGGGAACGCGGTCGCTGGTGGTCCGGCAGTCGTCCGGCCGCCAGTACCCGGCCACGGTCGTGGTGTTCGACCCCAAGCGGGACATCGCCGTCCTGGACGTCCCCGGCCTGACCGCCGCCCCGCTGCCGTTCCTGGGCGACGGCAAGTCGGGCGACTCGGCCCTGGTGGTCGGCTACCCGCAGGACGGTCCGTTCCACGTCGACCCGGCCCGTATCCGCGAGCAGATCACCGCGACCGGCGCGGACATCTACTCCAGCGGCAACGTCCGGCGCGAGGTGTTCTCCCTGTACGCGCAGGTGCAGCAGGGCAACTCCGGCGGGCCGCTGCTCTCGACCGACGGCCGCGTACTCGGAGTGGTGTTCGCGAAGTCGCTGGAGGACAAGAACACGGGCTATGCGTTGACCGCGAAGGAGGTCGCCGGCGACGCACAGACCGGCGCTGCGACCGACGCACCGGTCAACACACAGGCCTGCGCCATCTGACGGCGGGACGGCGGTCGTCAGGGCTCTGCCGACCGGGGAGTTCGTCGCCCCTTCCTGGTACGTTCATGCCAGTACTCGCACAGGAATGCAGGGGGGCGGACCGGCCATGCTCGGGCACTCACACGCGACCAGCGGCGGACTCGCCTGGGCGGCGGCGGCGACCACTCTGCCGATGAGCGTGCTGGCCTATCCGGCCATGCACGGTTCCACCGCCCACATCCAGGCCAAGGACCTGATCTTCGGGACCTTCATCACCGCCGGCGCCGCCCTGCTGCCCGACATCGACCACCCGAACGGCACCATCGCCCACTCGATGGGCCCGATCACCCACACGCTCACGAAGGGCGTGTCCAAGATCAGCGGCGGCCACCGACACGCCACCCACTCCCTGGCCTTCGTCGCCGGCGTCGCCTATGGCACGTGGGCGGGCGAGAAGTATCTGGGACGCTACTTCACGCTCTCCCTGGTGTTCTTCATGCTGGTGCTGGCCGTACGGGCGCTGAACCTGTGCCCTCCCGGGGAGAAGCTGGACGCCTACGGCCCCTGCGTCCTGCTGGCCGGCGGCGGCACGGTGCTGATGGACCGGTGGATCGCCAGCGCCCCGTCCTGGCTGCCCTTCGCGATGGGACTCGGGGCGTTGACCCACCTGGCGGGCGACTGCCTGACCGATCACGGGTGCCGGTTGTTCTGGCCGTTCACGTTCCGGACCGGGATACCGATCATCCAGCGGACGGGGAACAGGGTGGAGACTTGGTTCTTGGCCCCGGCCATGGCCATCGGATGTGCGGTGCTGCTCTACGTCAAGACCTCTTCGAAGCCTTAGCGCCTCAGCTCTTCAGCCAGTCCACAAGCTCGTTGGTGAAACGCATCGGCGCCTCCTCATGCGGAAAGTGCCCGATCCCCTCCAACAACCGCCACCGGTAAGCCGCCGTCACATAGCGCCCCGATCCCCGCGCGACATGCGGCAGCAAGGCGCTGTCCAACTCGCCCTGCAGATGCAGCACCGGCACCCGCACCTCCGTCCGCATCCGCTGCGCGTAGCGCATGCCGTCCGGACGGACCAGTGACCGGATGAGCCACCGGTAGTACTCCAACGACGAGTGCGCCGCGCCCGGCACGAGCATCGCCTCGCGGTAGCGCTGAGCGACGTCCAGCTCCGGCCAGCCCGTGGCGCCCCACTCGGCGAGCAGTTGCTCGACCAGCATCGCCGCGTCGCGCGTGAGTGCCTTCTCCGGAGCCCAGGGGCGCTGTGCCGACCACATGAACCGGGCCGCCGCGATCTGCTTCGGGTCGGTCAGCAGGGCCTGGCGCAGGCGGCGGGGATGGGCCGATCCGGTGATGGCGAGCCGGTTCACCGCGGCCGGGCGGAAGACGGCGGCGGTCCAGCCCAGGAAGGCGCCCCAGCCGTGGCCGACCAAGGTGGCGTTGGACTGGCCGAGGGCGCGGATGACGCCGGTGACGTCCATGGTCAGGGTCAGCGGGTCGTAGCCGCGGGGGGTCTTGTCGCTGCCGCCGTAGCCGCGCAGGTCCATCGCGACCGCGCGGAAGCCGGCGTCGGCCACCGCCGGGAGCTGGTGGCGCCAGGACCACCAGAACTCCGGGAAGCCGTGCAGGAACAGGACCAGGGGGCCTTCGCCCATTTCGGCGACGTGGAAGCGGGCGCCGTTGGCCGTGATGTCCCGGTGGGTCCACGGGCCGGGAAGGCGGATCGGATCGGAATCCTGCATGGCATCAGCCTCCCATGCTGCCGCCTTGTGAGGAGCTTGCGTCCGGGCTCGGGGGGCGCGGGAGGGGCGTGCGCGGTGAATATTGGCTCGCATGTGCGGCGATGCGGTGTTAGCCATGGATTATGAGCTCCGATGCCCCTTCCTACCCGGTCCGCCCCTTCACCGACGAGGAGGCGCCCGCCTTCGCCGCGCAGCTGGACTTCGGGTTCCACGAGAACCCGCCGCAGGAGGCCCACGACCTGTGGCAGGGTCTGCTGCCGCGGGAGCGGTCGGTGGCCGCGTTCGACGGCGACGAGCTGGTGAGCACCGGCGGTGACTTCCCGTTCGAACTCACGGTGCCCGGCGGGGTCACGGTGCCGGCCGGCGGCGTGACGATGATCACGGTGAAGGCCACGCACCGGCGGCGCGGCATCCTGACGGCGATGATGCGGCACCAGATGCACGGGTGGCACGAGCGCGGGGACGCGCCGGTCGGCATCCTGCTCGCGTCCGAGCCCGCCATCTACGGACGGTTCGGCTACGCGCTGGGCGTCCAGCACCTGAGCCTCACCGTCCCGCGCGGCGACAACGGGCTGTCGGCGGTGGCCGGCAGTGACAAGTTCCGGATGCGGATGGTGGATCCGCTGGAGGGATACGAGCGCTGCCAGGAGGTCGTCGAGGCCAACCGGCTGGGCCGGCCCGGCATGATGCCGCGGGTCGGCGACGGGTGGCGCGACGCGGCGCTGGCCGACTGGGAGTTCGCGCGGGACGGCGCCGGGCCGCTGCGGTGCGTGCTGGCCGAGGACGCCGACGGGACGACCGTCGGCTTCGCGCGGTACCGGGTCAAGGAGGGCTACAACAACCCGGCGCGGCCGGAGTGCAAGGTGAGGGTCAAGGACGTCTACGGGCGCGACCTCGCTTCCTACGTCGCCATGTGGCGATTCCTGTGCGACCTCGATCTGACGAGCGAGGTCCAGGCCGAGGTGCCGGCCGACGACCCGCTGACGTTCCTGCTCGCCGACTTCCGGCAGGCGGTACCGCGCCTGCAGGACATGCTCTATGTGCGGATCGTGGACGTGGACAGGGCCCTGGCCGCGCGGCGTTACGCCACTGCGGTGGACGTGGTGTTCGAGCTCTCCGACCCGTTCTGCCCGTGGAACACCGGGCGGTGGCGGCTCCGCGGGGACGCCGACGGCGCGGAGTGCTCGCGGACGACGGATCCGGCGGACCTGGTCCTGGGGCCGCGCGAGCTCGGGGCCGCGTACCTCGGCGGGTTCTCGCTCGGGGCGCTGGGCCGGGCCGGGCGGATCGAGGAGCTGCGGGCGGGGGCGCTGGCGCAGGCGTCGCGGGCGTTCGTCAGCGATGTCGCGCCGTTCGTGCCCTTCGGATTCTGATCTGCGCTTTTGGATTCAAATCGCTGTCTCATACTGTGGGCGGCATGACTGAGGCACTGGAGAAGGATTACAACGGAGTACTCCTGCGGCGGCACCCGGCCGAGGGCAACGGCGTGGTCGCGGAGATCGTGCTGAACCGCGCCGAGGCGATGAACGCGATCTCGACCGGGATGGCCGCGGCGATCCGGGACGTGGCGCCGGAACTGGCCGACGACCCGGCGGTGCGCGCGGTGGTGGTCTCGTCGGCCGCGCCGTCGGCCGAGGGGAAGAACCACGCGTTCTGCGTCGGCGTGGACCTGAAGGAACGCAACCAGATGAGCGACGCCGAGCTGGTCGCCACCCGGCCGGCGTTCCGGCGCACCTGGTCCGCCTTCGGCTCGCTGCCGATGCCGGTGATCGCGGCGGTGTCCGGCTACGCGCTCGGCGGCGGCTGCGAACTGGCGCTGGGGTGCGACCTCATCGTCGCCGACGACGGTGCGGTGTTCGGCCTGCCGGAGGTGTCGGTGGGCGTCATCCCCGGCGGCGGTGGAACGCAGACGCTGGTGCGGCGGGTGGGCATGAACCGCGCCGCGGACCTGATCTTCACCGCGCGGCGGATCGACGCCGACGAGGCCGACCGGTTCGGGATGATCGACCGGCGGGTCGCCGGCGCGTCCACCGCGCGGGCGGCGGCGCTGGAGCTGGCGCAGCAGATCGCGAAGAACTCGCCGATCGGCGTGCGCAACGCGAAGCACGCGCTGAAGGTCGGCGCGGATCTGCCGCTGGCGGCCGGACTGGACGTCGAGGACGGGGCGTGGCGCGCGACGGCGTTCTCGGCGGACCGGGCCGAGGGGGTGCGGGCCTTCGTGGAGAAGCGGAAGCCGGTCTGGCCGTAACGGCGGGGTCACGGCCGCCGGGGCTGCGACAGCCTTCGACAGCCCGCGACAGCCCTCGACAGCCCTCGAGTTGTGCAGATCACGGGCCCGCGCCCCGTTCGGGGTTAGTCGCGGGCCCGTGTGCTTGCTAGCGTCTGCGGTGACGGCGGCGTGCCGTCCACAACGTGTGCAGCGAAGCCGGTGGGAATCCGGCGCTGTCCCGCAACTGTGAGCTCCCCCGGGAGCGAGCCAGGTCGCCTCACGCGGTGTGTCAACGTTCGGCCCTCGCGGTTCGGGGCGGTCCGGCTGTGCGCATCACGGTCACCAGGGCCGGCGTGCGTCGCGCGGGGCCGCGGATCAGCCGGAGGAGCTGACCTCGTGCATTCTCGTCTGCACAGTGTGGCGCGGCATGTCGCCGTGGGTGTCATAGCGGGTTCGGCGTTGCTGGCCGCCGGGTGTTCGTCGTCGAAGTCGGCGCCCGCGGCGTCGGGCACGGCCTCGACCTCGACCTCTTCCTCGGCCTCGCCGAGCGCGGCGGCGTTCCCGGCCACCGTCACCGCCAAGAACGGCGCGGTGAAGCTGGCCGCGCAGCCCAAGAAGATCGTGTCCCTGTCCCCGTCGGCGACCGAGGACTTGTTCGCGATCGGGGCGGACAGCCAGGTGGTCGCGGTCGACGACCAGTCGAACTACCCCGCGAGCGCGCCGAAGACCGCGCTGTCCGGCTTCAAGCCGGACGCCGAGGCGATCGCGAAGTACAACCCGGATCTGGTGGTGGTCGCCGCCGACACCTCGAACATCGTCGAGCAGCTGGGCAAGCTGAACGTGCCGGTGCTGTGGTTCGACGCGCCGAACAGCCTGGACGACGCCTACGGCCAGATCACCGCCCTCGGCGCCGCGACCGGCCACGCGGACAAGGCCGCCACCGAAGTCGCCGCCATGAAGCAGAAGATCACCAGCGCGATCGCGGCCACGAAGAAGCCCGCCACGCCGCTGAAGTACTACTACGAGGTCGGCACCCCCGGGAACTACAGCGCCACCTCGAAGACCTTCATCGGCTCGGTCTTCGCCCAGCTGGGCCTGGCCAACGTCGCCGACGCCGCCGACAAGACCGGCGGCGGCTACCCCCAGCTCAGCGACGAGTACCTGGTCACCGCGGCGCCCGACCTGGTCTTCCTGGCCGACACCAAGTGCTGCCAGCAGACCTCCGCGGCGGTCGCCGCCCGCCCCGGCTGGTCCGCCGTCCCGGCGGTGAAGAACGCCGCCAAGGGCACCATCGTCGGCCTCGACGACGACATCGCCTCCCGTTGGGGCCCGCGCCTGGCCGACCTGGTCCAGCAGGTCTCCGACGCGGTGAACAAGGCCCAGGGCTGAGACCCCGGCGATGAGGCGCGGAGGTTCGCCCGGCCCGGCGGTGCCGGGTCCGGGCGAAGGGACGACCGGAGGGACGCTCGCTACGACAGCCGCGGGGGTGGTGTCGGGCGAGATCTCCAGGGAGAGCGGGCCGGCAGCCGATCTGACGGGTGCGATCGACGACGGGGTGGTCCCTGCGCGCAAACTCGCCCGCCCGGCGATCGTGCTCATGGCCGCCACCGCGGCCCTTCTCCTCTCCGTCCTCGTCGCCAGTCTCGGCGGTGCCGCCGGCCTCCCGGTCGGTGGCACCGCCGCCGCGCTGCTCGACAAGCTCCCCTTCGTCCACCTCTCCACCGGCCTCACTCCGGTGCAGCAGGGCGTCCTCGACCAGATCCGGCTGCCCCGCGTCGTCCTCGCGACCTTGGTCGGCGCCCTGCTTGCGCAGGCCGGCGCGGCTTATCAGGGAGTGTTCCGCAACCCGTTGTCCGACTCCGGCACCATCGGTGCCTCCGCCGGCGCGGGGATGGCCGCGACCCTGGTCATCGTCTACGGCGGCGGGCCCGAGCAGACCTTCGGCGGGGTCGGGGCGGTGCCGGTGGCCGCCTTCGTGGGCGGGTTGGCCGGGGTGCTCACCAGCTACGTGCTCGGCACGCTCGTCGGGCGCGGTGGCACCGCCTCGTTGATCCTCGCGGGTGTGGCGGTGAGTTCGTTCGTCGGGTCGGTGCAGGCGTTCGTGATGCAGAGCAGCAGCGCCGACGTGAAGCAGGTGTACTCCTGGTTGTTCGGCAGCTTCACCGCGGCGGACTGGGGGCTGGTGCGGCTCGCGGTGCCGTACGCCGTCATCAGCATCCTCATCGTCACGCTGCACGCCCGCCACCTCGACGTCCTCGCGCTCGGCGACGACGAGGCCGCCACGCTCGGCCTGAACCCGGTGCGCGTGCGGTTGATCGTCCTGGCCGCGGCCTCGCTGGCGACGGCGACCGCGGTGGCGGTCAGCGGCATCATCGGGTTCGTCGGCCTGGTCGTGCCGCACGTCGTCCGCCGCGTGGCCGGGCCGGGACACCGGCTGCTGCTCCCGATGAGCCTGCTCGTCGGCGGGGCGTTCCTGGTGCTGGCCGATCTGCTGGCGCGGACCGCGCTGGCGCCGGCCGAGCTGCCGATCGGGGTCGTCACCTCGTTCGTCGGGGCGCCGTTCTTCATCCTGATCCTGCGGGCGACACGGGGGCGGGACCGGTGAGCGCGGTCAAGGCGGCCGGGGTGCGGGTGGCGTTGGACCGCAAGCCGATCCTGCACGGCGTCGACCTCGCGGTGGCGGCCGGTTCCTGGCACGCCGTCCTCGGGCCCAACGGCGCGGGCAAGTCCACGCTGTTGCGGGCGATCGCGGGGATCCTGCCGTATGCGGGGGAGATCCAGGTCGGCGGCCAGGACGTGGCCCGGCTCGCCGCGAAGCACCGCGCCCGGCTCCTCGCCTACGTCCCCCAGCAGCCGCAGTTGCCCGGCGACATGACCGTCGGAGAGTACGTGCGCCTTGGCCGGACCCCGCACCTGGGTTACCTCGGCGTCGAGAGCAGGGACGATCGCGCCGTCGCCGAGCGCGCACTCCATCGTCTGGACCTGGCCGGGTTCGCCGCCCGGCGGCTCGGCGCCATGTCCGGCGGCGAGCGCCAGCGCGTCGTCCTGGCCCGCGCCCTGGCCCAGCAAGCCGGCATCCTCCTGCTCGACGAGCCCACCACCGCCCTGGACCTCGGCCACCAACAGCAGGTCCTGGATCTCGTCGACGAACTGCGCGCCACCGAGGGCCTGACCGTCGTCAGCACCTTGCACGACCTCAGCCTGGCCGCGCAGTACGCCGACGAACTCACCCTGCTCGTCGGCGGCGAAGCCGTCGCGCGCGGCTCTGCTCGCGAAGTCCTCACCGAGCAGCGCGTCGCCGAGCACTACGGCGCGCGCGTCAGGGTCTTCGACGACGGAGAGGGCAGGCCGGTCGTCCATCTGACGCGGCCGCGACCGAGCCCCGGCGGCCCGAACTAGGGCGAATAAGAGACCTGCGGCACGTCGTAGCAGTTCGTGTCCATGTCGGGCACCCGCGTCACCCAGCCGCCGCGGCCGCCGTTCGCGGAGTCCTGCCACTGTGCGACGTTGAAGCACGCGTGCGTCGTCCCCGTCGGTGCCTTCACGGTGAACGCCGCGGGGGTGATCATCCCGCGCGCGTCATACGGCTGCCCCGAGTTCATGAACTTCTCGACGCACACCCGCGTCACGTTCGCGCCGCACGAGGCCACCGCGTCCGTCAGCCACTGCGCCGACGCCCATCCGTCGATCTCCCACTCCGACAGCCTCCCCTCGCGCTCCGGGAAGTACTTCGCCATCGCGTCGCGGAACGCCTTCACCGCGGGCACCGACGTGTCCTCGTAGTTCCGGTCGGAGGAGTCGGCGTACAACAGGTTCCGGCACTTCGGCGCGTCCTTGTAGGTCGCCGCGACTGTGGCGTCCCAGCTCTGCACCGTCGTCATCTTCGCCACGATCGGCACGCCGGCGGCGTCGATCGCCTTGCACAGCCGCGCGTTCCCGTCGGTGTCGATGGTGTCGAAGACGACGTCGACCCCCTTGTTCTTCATGTCCAGCGCCGCCGAGTCGAAGTCCGCCAGCGCGATGTCCAACTGCTCCGGGACGACCGTGAACCCCTCCGCTCGCAGCGCCTCGGCCTCGTAGGCGGCGTAGCGCGCGGAGTCGGCTTGGTTGTAGGAGACGAGTCCGGCGACATGAGCCTTAAGGGTCACTTTCGCATAGTGCTCCGGTTCGGTGGAGGAGTAGAGCTTGCCCTGCCATCCGATGGTCTTTCCGTCGCGCGGATAGTCGCTGCCGTAGATGGAGTAAAGATGTGGATAGCGATCGTAGGCGTTGCTGATCGGTTCGCCGCCGATATCCGGCACCCCCTTGGCCGATATATAAGCGGCGCCATCATATGCGAACGCTGAGTTACCGGAGAACGCGAATACCTTGTCCTCGTCTATCAACTTGTGCGCACACGAGACGTCGGTGCCGCCGACACCTTGGTCATCGCAGGACACGAAGGTGATCTGGCGGCCGTTCACCCCGCCCGCCGCGTCGAGCGCCTTGAAGAAGGCCTGTGCGCCGTACATCGGGCCGGAGAAGGTGTCCGGGCCGAGGAGGGAGTCGACCGAGTCGATCATCCCGATCTTGATCGAGGTCGCGGTGACGCCGACATCGCCGGCGGCCCCGGAGACCGGGGCCGGCGCGTCGGGAACCGGCGACGAGAACGCGGAATCCGGCAACCGGGTGCCGCACGCCGCACACGTGAGCAGGGCTGCTGCTGTCGCCCAGGTCCCCAGCCGCCGCACCGGCCCTCCTCTCGGACGCCGCCTCGTGCCCCCTACGGTGCGGGCGTGACCAGTCGCCCGCCGCCCTCGCCCGTCATCGGCGGCGCCGCCGGCCCGCCGCTCCCGCCGGGCACCACCATCACGGGCCCGCCCGAGTGTGTCGAGTGGGCCACCGCCGCGATGCCGGCCACCATGCCGAACGCGGCGACGCACAGCGCGCCGGCCGCGATGCCGGTCCGGACCCGCTGCCGGTGCCGGATGCCCTCGCCCAGCGCCTCGACGGCCGCCATCACCTCGTCGACCTCGGGCAGCCCGGGCTCGTCCGCGGCGAAGGCGGTGCCGATCAGGCTGCGCATGGCGTTCTCGCCCGCGGCGTCCACCGCGCTCATCCGTGTCCTCCCTCCGTCGGCTCCGCACCCATCGCTCAGACCGCCTGGTGTAGAGACGAGTCGAGCAGCCCTTTGAGTTTCGCCAAGGCGCGTGCCGTGTCCGACTTCACGGTGTTGGCCTTCATCCCGAGCGCCTCGGCCGTGGCCTCCACGCTCATATCGTCCCAGAACCGCAGCGCCACGACAGCCCGCTGCCGGGGGGAGAGCTGCTTGAGCGCCGCCATCAGGGCCAGCCGGGTCTCGATCTCCGGCTCCTCGGTGCCGGAGTCCGGCAGGTCGGCGGTGGCCACCTCGTGGTTGCGCCGCTTGCGGGACTCGTCGATGTAGGTGCGGACGAGCACCTGCCGCGCGTAGGAGTCGACGGCCTCCACGGCCCGGACCCGCGACCAGGCCACGAACAGTTTGGCCAGCGTCTGCTGGGTCAGGTCCTGCGCCTGGTGCCAGTCGCCGCACAGCAGGTACGCGGTTCGCCGGAGCGCGCCCTGGCGGGCGCTGACGAACTCGCGGAAATCCTCGTTCCCGGACCGCATCCGAAATCAGTGGCCTTCACCTGTCGGCGGCTGGACTGTGGGTGGTGCTGGTGGCTCCGCTCGTTCCGTGGCGCGTCGGACGGGTCCGGTACGCCCTCCCCGCCGGGGCCGGTCGGCCTCGGTCCACGGGTCAGTCGCGGTTCACGACCGCGTTCGTCAGCTGGCCCAGGACCTCCGTGGCGGCGTCGGCCGCCTTGCTGGTGTCCGGGCCGGCCTCCAAGTCGTAGTACCCCGTTTGCGGCTTGGCACCCCCGCGGGTGTACGTGAGCACGACGTAGCGGCCGCGGCGCTGGGCGACGACCGCGACCGAGGTGTTCGTCTTGGTGTCGGCGTAGACGAAGACACCCTGCGAGTCGTCCCAGGACGGGCCGATCTCGCCGATGCCGCCGCCGACGATCGCGGTGCGGTCCGAGGGGCCGCCGCAGCCGACGGTGTTCTGGTCGACCTTGCCCATGCCGGACACCGCGCTGTGCGCAGCGTCCGAGCTCTTATACGCGATGGCGGTGCTGACCACCCAGTGCGTCGGGTTCTGGTCGGTGGGGGCGGACGCGCTCGTGGACGGGGCGGCCGAGGTGCCCTTCTTGCCCGAGGAGGACTTCGCCGCCGAGGCCGGAGAGCTCGGCGCCGCGGGAGCCTGGTCGCCGGTCAACTGGTCGGCCTTGAAGGCCACGGTGACCGGCTGCAGCGCCTGTTCCTTGGTGTCGATGATGCCGGCGGTGCAGGCCTGGGCCTGCTTGATCAGCGCCTTGGCCGGGTCGTAGCCGGTCCAGGGCTGCCACCTCGGGTCGGTGGCGAACGCGGTGTCCAGCTCGGCGCCGGTCAGCTGCAGCGAGTTGAGGATCTGGACGTCGTTCTCGTTGGCGTTCGCGTCGGCCGGCGACTGGCCCGTCGTGGCGGGAGCGGCGCCCCCGCTGGACTTGGAGCTCGAACAGGCCGACGCCGTCAGCACGGCGAAGGTGAGCGCAGCGCCCACGGCTGCCGTCCGCCGCAGTGCCGAAGCGCCCGCCTGCGGGACGGTGGTGTGAGAAGTCCGCCGAGATATCCGCATTGTCCGCGGTCCTCCCCTGCCGAGTACTACCGATCGCTCAAGTCTTCGGCACTCTACACTGCGGACTTTTCGCTGGAAGCCGCGAACGGGGGCTAATACGCCGAGCCGCTACAACACTGTGACCTCAAGGTCTCCTTCGGCATAAGCGCGGCGCACTTCCTTCTTGTCGAACTTGCCCACGGAGGTCTTCGGCACTTCCTTGAGGTAGGTCCACCGTTCCGGAAGCTGCCATTTCGGGATCAGGCCGGACAGGTACTCGCGGAGTTCGGCCGGTGACACGCTGCAGCCCTCGTGCAGCACCACCGCCGCCAGCGGCCGTTCCTGCCAGCGCGGGTCCGGGACGGCGACCACGGTCGCCTCGGCCACCGCCGGATGCGCCATGAGGTGGTTCTCCAGCTCCACCGACGAGATCCACTCGCCGCCGGACTTGATGACGTCCTTCGCGCGGTCGCTCAACGTCAGGTAGCCGTCCGCGGTGATGGTGCCGACGTCGCCGGTCCGCAGCCAGCCGTCGTGGAACCGCTCAGGGTCCTCGTCCCGATAGTAGGAGCCGGTGATCCACGGCCCGCGGACCTCCAGCTCGCCGACCGCCACGCCGTCGTTGGGCACGATCTCGCCGTCTGGCCCGGCCAGCCGGGCCTGCACGCCGGCCGGGAACCGGCCCTGGGTGACGCGGTAGGCCCAGGCCTCCTCGCCCTCGGTGCCGGCCGGCGGATGCGAGACGCAGCCCAGCGGCGAGGTCTCGGTCATGCCCCAGGCGTGGATGATGCGCATGCCGTACCGCTCCTCGAACGCGCTCATCAGCGCCGGCGGCACCGCCGACCCGCCGACCACGGCGCGCTTGAGGGTGGAGATGTCGCCGCCGTGCGCGTCGAGGTGGTGCAGCACGTCGTTCCAGATGGTCGGCACCGCGCCGGCGAAATCCGCGCCGGACTGCTCGATCGCGCGCACCAGTGCGGCGGGCTGCAGGAAGCGGTCCGGCATGACCAGCGTGGCGCCGGTCAGCAGCGCCGCGTACGGGATGCCCCAGGCCATCGCGTGGAACATCGGGACGATGGTCAGCACCCGGTTGGACTCGTTGAGATAGAACGACTGCGGCATCGCCACCTGCATCGAGTGCAGGTAGATCGAGCGGTGGCTGTAGGCCACGCCCTTGGGATTGCCGGTGGTGCCGGAGGTGTAGCACATCGCGGCGGCGTCGGTCTCGTCGACGGCGGGCCAGTCGTAGCTCGTGGGCTTGCCCGCCAGCAGTTCCTCGTACCGGTGGATCGTCTTGCCCGCGCCCTCCAGCGGCGCCGGGTCGCCCTCGCCGACGACGACCACGTGCTCCACGGTCGCGAACCCGGGCAGCACCCGGGCCAGCAGCGGGATCAGGCTGCCGTCGACCAGCACCACCTTGTCCTCGGCGTGGTTGGCGATGTACGTGACCTGGTCCGGGAACAGCCGGATGTTCAGCGTGTGCAGCACCGCGCCCATCGACGGGACGGCGACGTACGCCTCGAGGTGCTCCTGGTTGTTCCACATGAAGGTGGCGACGCGGTCGTCGCCGCGGATCCCGAGGTCGTCGCGCAGGGCGTGCGCGAGCTGGGCGGCCCGCGCGCCGACCTCGGCGAAGGTGGCCGTGCGCAGCCCGTCGCCGGTGACGGTGTGGACCCGCGACGTCCCGTAGACGGTCGAGCCGAACGTCAGGAGCGTCGAGATGCTCAGCGGGGTCTCCTGCATGGTCGAGCGCATAGCGGACCTCCTGAGACGGCGGCGGCTCGTTACCGGCCGGTACTGAGGTCAGTCTGCATCGACGGTGGCGGATTTCGGAAGGGTTTCGGGTGCTGGCGGGCGAAGTGGCGCCGGGATGACCAGCCGCGCGTCCCGCAGCGCGCCGTCGGTGCGCAGTTTGGCCAGGGCCCGGGAGGCGGTGGACTTCACGGTCCCGATCGAGATGCCCATGACCTGGGCGGTCTCGGCCTCGGAGAGGTCCTCGTAGTAGCGCAGCACCACGACGGCGCGCTGGCGGCGGGGCAGCTGCGCCAGCGCGTTCCACACCGTGGAGCGGAGCTCGAACTCGCCGGGTCCGGTGTCCTCCCAGGCCTGTTCCGGGATCTGGTCGGTGGCGTACTCTTCGACCCGGCGTTTGCGCCACCAGGAGGTCTGAGTGTTGACCAGGACCCGCCGGACGTAGCCGTCGAGGGCTCCCTTGTCCTGAATGCGGTGCCAGGACAGGTATGTCTTGGCCAGTGCGGTCTGCAAGAGGTCTTCGGCGTCGGCGCGGTTCCCGGTCAGCAGATAGGCCACGCGGAGCAACGCTCCGGAACGTTCGGTGACGTAGCGCGAGAACTCCTCGTCTCGGTCCGCCGTCACGGCACAACGTTAAGCCGACGGGGCTCCGCGATGACAATCGAGGGGCGTGGCGTTCCGGGCGGTGAGTGGTTGTTGTGGGTCGTGTACAGAAATACCGCGTGGTTCTTGGTGGATGCCCTACCGCTGGGCTCCAGTATTGAGTACCGTTTGCGCAACGATCCCACCACTTCAGTGGACATTGATCACACCGAGCACTGCGGACACAGCGGCAACGGGGGCCGCCTCACTCCGAGCTTTTGAGCCGAGGCGGGCGACACATGGCGAGAACTTCGAGCAGGGTTCCGGACTCGCACTCCGGAGAACGGTCAGGCAGCCGATGAGCCTCGCGTACGGCGAGCAGCAGAGAACAGGCTCGGCCCTCAGCGGGTCCGGGTCCCAGTCGCAACGTGAGCTCGAGCGCCAGTACCACGTCGTGCTGCAGGATTCCCTGGGACATCCCGCACTGGGGTTCCGTGACGGCACCTGGTTCCGGCTGACCGTGTCCGGTCCGCAGCCGCTGCAGTTGCGCGGCGCGATCCGGACCTGTCCGCACGCCGCCGGGTCGATCGTGCAGATCGCGTGCTGGTGGATGCGGGAGAACCCGCTGCAGCCGCGGTCCCTGGACCTGGCCACGGAGCTGGCGCTGACGGTCGGCGAGCTGGTCCGGGTGTGCCCGGCCGACGGGCTCGGGTCGACGTCGATGGACCTGCTGCCGATGGCGATGGCGGCGGTGGCGCAGAGCGGGCCGCCGGTGGCCTCGGCGCCGGCCCTGCCGGTGGCCGGCCCCACCCCGACCAGCGGTTCGTACGCCTCGGACCCGCTGGGCTCCTCGGGCGGTTTCGGCTCGTCGGCCGGCTTCGGGTCGCAGTCGGCGCTGGGCGGCGGTTCGTACGCGACCTCGTCCGGCGACGCGTCGTACGGCTCCGGCACGGCGAGTGCCTACGGTGCGACGAACGGCTACAGCTCGGCCGGCGGATACGGCGCCGACACTTCGACCAGCGGTTACACCTCGGCTGGCACGACGTCGAACGGTTACGGCTCCACCGCCGGATACGGTTCCGCCGCCACCGCGTCGAACGGCTACCAGGCCACGAACGGTTCGGCCACCGGCTACGGCACGGGGTCGTACGCGGCCACACCCGACACCTCGCAGAGCTCTTACTCGTCGACCGCGGCCTACGCCAACGGCTCGTCCTACGACGCGGCGCAGACCTCCTACCTGCCGGCGACCACGTCCCAGCCGGCCGCGAGCGCGGCCGCCACCGCGGCGGCGAACGGCTGGTTCGAACCCGCCGACGGCACCGGGACCGGCGGTTTCCCGAAGATCCCGCCCGCGCCGGTGATGGGCCGCACGCCCGCGCCGAGCGCCGCGCCGACGCCGGCGCCCAAACCGTATCCGCCGTCCCCGCGCGGCTACGGATCCGCCGCCCAGCCCCAGGCCGCCCTGCCGGCCGCGTCCGCCCCCACGGGACGCGGCTATGGCGAGGGCGCCGACTGGGAGCCGCGCGCGGCCGGCCCGCGCCGCCCCTCGCACCAGCCGCGTCCACCGCAGGCCGCGGCTCCGCGGCCGGTGCCCGGGCCCGGCGCGAACGGCGTGAACGGCCAGGCCCCGCGCCCGCGCCCGCAGCAGCCCCGGGACGACTTCGAGCGCCGCTTGGGCCTCAACGAGCCGCAGGATCCCGGCCGCTCCAGCGACCGCAACCCGGCTCCCCAGCGGCGTCCGAGCGCCGCCGCTCAGCCGCGCGGGACGATGGGCCGGCGTCCGGCCACCCGTCCGGGGCGGCCGTCGGACTACTGAGTCACCCCGTAGAACCCTGCGATACCTCAACTCCTCAAATCCAAAGCCTTCTCATTTCAGGGCGGCCACGGGCGCGTCGAGGACGTTGAGGTCGATGTTGAGGCGCTTGCCGCCGTAGGTCTCGTTGCGGCTCCCGACGTACTGCTTGATGCGGCGGTGGCCCGGCCAGTACCTGTCGTTCAGCGTGGGGTCGCCGAACAGTCGGGGCTTCTTGTCCCAATGCGCGAACCAGGCCACGTCGGCCCGGTACGCGGCGCCGCTGTCGTACACCAGCGCCATGTCGGCGATGGCGCCGCCGGAGCTGCTGTAGATCCCGGAGATGAAGCCGCGGTTGTGCAGCTGGTCGGTCCAGGCGCTCAGGAAGGCCTGGACGTCCTCGGTGCAGGCGGGGTTGTCGCGCGGGTAGTACTCCATGTCGAAGTAGATGGGGCTGCCCTGCGCGATGCCGAAATGGCCGGCGCGGTCGGCCGCGTCGTCGGCCGCCTCCACTCCCTGGGTCCAGCGGCGGGCCCGTTCGATCAGGGCCGGGTGGCCGCCGCCGGGGTCCTTCCAGCACGGTGCCTGGCGGCCGACGTAGATCGGGAAGAACTTCCAGCCCTGGCCCGAGACCCGGCGAAGCCAGTCCGGGGTGAGGTTGCCGTCCGGGCAGGCGCGGTCGACGCCGCCGATGTAGACGCCGGTGGCGTGGTACGGCGACGACTTGGCCCAGGCCTGCATGACGTCCGTGGACGGTGCCGCGCAGGTGTCGAAACCCAGGCCCGCGTAGACGGCCGCGGGTTCCAGCTTGCGGCGGGGCCGGCGGGCGTGGGTCTTCGGAATCGGCTGCGGCACCTGGTCGGTGGCGTCGGCGTCGGCGTCGGCGTGGGCGTGGGCGTCGCCGCCTCCCGATCCGGCCTCGGCGGACGTCCTCTCGCCGTGGGTGCGGCTCACGGTGCCGTCCGAGGCGATCCGCACGGTCTCGGTCCGGCCCACCGCGACCGCCGGGCAGTCCTGGTCCGGCCCCGGATCACCGAGGTACACCGCGTGCCGGTCATACCTCATACAGGTATGCGGAGCGGCGGCCAGATCGAACACGGGCCAGTCGGCGGGCACCCGCACGCTGCTGCCGGCGAAGGTCACGCTCCGCACCGCCGGCCGCGACGCGGCCGCGGCGAACGCGGCGTCGGCACAGCTCAGGGCCAGAACGGCCGCGCAGGCGGCGAAGGCAGGCAGGCGCATGACAGTCGGGCTACCCGTCGGCGGCGCGGCGATCACGTAACGAAACCCCGGCGGCGCAATCGTCGGATGAGCCCACCGCGGCTGGCGGAATACCCCCATGGGGTATATGGTTGCGCCTGATGAGAGACTGAAGCCCGTCCCGAAGCGGAGGCAGCGATGACGGATACGACCTTGGAGGCGCCGGTGCCGTCCGGCCCCTTCACCGACGTCGAGTTGGCCATCGGCGGGATGACCTGCGCGTCCTGTGCGAACCGGATCGAGCGCAAGCTGAACAAGCTCGACGGCGTGACCGCGACCGTGAACTACGCGACCGAGAAGGCCAAGGTCAGCTTCCCGGCCGGCTACGCGCCCGAGGATCTGGTCGCCGTGGTCGAGCAGGCCGGCTACACCGCCGCGCTGCCCGAGCCCCCGGCCCCTGCGGCCGCCGGTGCCGGTGCCGGTGCGGACGGCGAACCCGCCAAGACCGCCGCCGAGCTGGAGGACGAGCGCCGCGCCGTGGCTCTGCGGCAGCGCCTGACCACCGCGGTGGTGCTGTCCGTCCCGGTGATCCTGCTGGCGATGATCCCGGCGTTGCAGTTCCGCAACTGGCAGTGGGCCTCGCTGACGCTGTCCGCACCGGTGGTGACCTACGCGGCGTGGCCGTTCCACAAGGCGGCCTGGACCAATCTGAAGCACCGCGCGGCCACCATGGACACCCTGGTGTCGGTGGGCGTCTCGGCGGCGTTCCTGTGGTCGGTGTGGGCCCTGTTCTTCGGCGACGCCGGCATGGAGGGCATGAAGCACGGCTTCGACTTCACGATCGCGCGCAACGACGGTTCCGAGTCGCTCTACCTGGAGGCCGCGTCCGGCGTGACCGCGTTCATCCTGGCCGGGCGCTACTTCGAGCACAAGGCCAAGCGCCGCTCCGGCGCCGCGCTGCGGGCCCTGATGACGCTCGGCGCGAAGGACGTGGCGGTGGTGCGGGACGGCGCCGAGGTCCGGATCCCGATCGGCGAGCTGGCCGTGGGCGACCGGTTCGTCGTGCGCCCCGGCGAGAAGATCGCCACCGACGGCGTGGTCGAGGAGGGCCGCTCCGCGGTCGACGCCTCGATGCTCACCGGTGAGTCGGTGCCGGTGGACGTCGCCGCCGGCGACGCGGTCACCGGCGCCACGGTGAACGCCTCCGGCCGCCTCGTGGTCCGCGCGACCCGCGTCGGCGCCGACACCCAGCTCTCCCGGATGGCCAAGCTGGTCGAGGAGGCGCAGAACGGCAAGGCCGCCGCCCAGCGGCTGGCCGACAAGATCTCGTCGGTGTTCGTGCCCACGGTGATCCTGCTGTCCCTGGCCACCCTGGCGTTCTGGCTGCTCACCGGCGACGGCGTCTCGGCGGCCTTCGCCGCCGCGGTCAGCGTCCTGATCATCGCCTGCCCCTGCGCCCTGGGCCTGGCCACCCCGACCGCGCTTCTGGTCGGCACCGGCCGCGGCGCGCAGCTCGGCGTCCTGATCAAGGGTCCGGAGGTGCTGGAGAACACCCGCAGGGCCGACACCATCGTGCTGGACAAGACCGGCACCGTCACCACCGGCGGCATGGCGCTGGTCGGGGTGAGCGTCGCCGAGGGCGAGTCCGAGGACGAGGCGCTGCGTCTGGCCGGCGCGCTGGAGCACGCGAGCGAGCATCCGATCGCCCGGGCGGTCGCCGCCGCGGCGGCCGAGCGGTTCGAACACTCCGGCGGGCTGCCCGCGGTCGAGGGTTTCGAGAACGTCGAGGGCCTGGGCGTCCAAGGCGTGGTCGACGGCCACGCGGTCGTGGTCGGCCGGGAGAAGCTGCTGGCCGAGTGGGCCCAGCACCTGACCCCGGAGCTGGCCGCGGCCAAGGCCGCCGCCGAGGCGGCGGGCCGCACCGCGATCGCGGTCGGCTGGGACGGCCGGGCCCGGGCGGTGCTGGAGGTCGCCGACGCCGTGAAGCCCACCAGTGCCGAGGCGATCCGCGAGCTGCGGGCCCTGGGGCTGACGCCGGTGCTGCTCACCGGCGACAACGAGACCGTGGCCCGCGCCGTGGCGGCCGAGGTCGGCATCGACGAGGTGCTGGCCGAGGTGCTGCCGGTGGGCAAGGTCGAGGCGGTGAAGCGGCTGCAGGCCGAGGGCCGGGTGGTGGCGATGGTCGGCGACGGCGTCAACGACGCGGCCGCGCTGGCCCAGGCCGACCTGGGGCTGGCCATGGGCACCGGCACCGACGCCGCCATCGAGGCCGGCGACCTGACGCTGGTCGGCGGCGACCTGCGGACCGCGGCCACCGCGATCCGGCTGTCCCGCCGCACGCTGGGCACGATCAAGGGCAACCTGTTCTGGGCCTTCGGCTACAACGTGGCGGCGCTGCCGCTGGCGGCCGCCGGGCTGCTGAACCCGATGATCGCGGGCGCGGCGATGGCGTTCTCGTCGGTGTTCGTGGTGAGCAACAGCCTGCGGCTGCGGCGGTTCCGGTGAGACCGCCGGCGTGACCCGCCGAGCGTGTGGAAGCCCCGCTGACCGGGGGGAGATCGTCAGCGGGGCTTCCGGCTCTTCGGGTGCGGTGCGGGATCAGGCCTTCGGGTTGGTCTTCAGCGCCACGCCCGCCGGGCCGGCGATGTCGCCGGCGATCTTCGCGGGGACGTCGGCGCCGAGCGCGGCGGTCCCGCCGAAGACGTAGCCGTCCTTGAGCGCCGGCGCCCAGCCGGCCAGCCAGCCCTGGGCCTGCGTCGAGGGCAGACCGGTCGCCGGGTCCACCAGCAGCAGCGGACCGCCCACCTCGCTCATGAAGGCGCCGCCGGCCAGCGCGTCGGGCCAGGTCTTGCCGGTGGCGAAACCGACCGACTCCGGGGCGGTGTAGCCCTGCCAGTCGCCGAAGAACGTCCGGGCCACCAGGTACGAGGTCTGGTACCGGTCGGCCCCCACCAGGCTGTGGTGGTTCACGTGGGCGAGCGCGGCGTCCGCCTGGCCGCCCACGGCGTACACGTTGGCGGTCTTGGCCGCCGACGAGATGTAGGCCGCGACGGACGGCGGCAGCACCTTGTCGTGGGTCAGCACCACCACGCCGGTGACGCTGCCGGGACGCGGGCCGCTCTGGGAGGCCGCGCCGGCCGACAGCGCGTCGGGGAAGTCGTCGCCGGTGGCGGCCAGGATCTGGGTCGGGCCGTTGTAGGAGCCGGTGACCTCCTTGGCGATGGCCACCGAGGTCGAGTAGCGGTCCGGTCCGGAGACCCGCTTGACGTCGTAGCCCATCGCCTTCACCGCGTTGAAGACGGCCGGCGACAGCGCCTGCTCGCCGCCGAGGACGTAGACGGTCGGCTTCCACCCGCCGTTGACCGACCCCGGCGCCGGGCCCAGCACCCGGGTGATCTCGGCCTTCACCCCGGCGTCCAGGTGGTCGCCCGGAGTGAGCAGCAGCGGCGCGGCCTTCGAGGAAGCCAGGGCGCTGCCGCCGAGCGCGTCGTAGGGCAGGTCGTAGCGGGCCAGCACGACACCGCCCGCGGGACGCGTCGCGTCGTCGGAGCCCTTCTTCACGTACGGCGCGGTCGGCCACTTGGCCTGCGAGGTCGCGACCGCCGTGCCGATCCGGTCGTTCCCGGCCAGCCGCGTCACCGTGTCCTCGACCAGCGGCTGGTAGCTCGGCACACCGGCGTGATCCGCCTCCTGGCGCTGGCCGCCACCGTCCTTGGCGACCGACTGCACCGACGTCGGCGCCGCACCGGGCCCCGGGCCCTGCTCGAAGGTGATCCGGCTGCCGTCGGGGGTCCATGTCGGGTTGGTGTGGTCGTGCGCGTCATGCGTCAGCTGCACCGGGGTACCGGCGTGCGGCGTGGCGTTCTGGCCGTTCCACGGCACGGTCCAGAGCTGCTTGTTCCCGTCGGCGTCGGTGCGCAGGAAGGCGATGGTCTTGCCGTCGGGGGACACCGAGGGGGACATGCCGTTGTCCGTGGCCCGCATCGGGCCGCCGCTGCCGCGGCCGAACGCGTCCTGGACCCAGATCTCGTCCTCGGCCGCGGCGTTGTTGTGGTGCTGGAAGGCGAGGGTGCCGCCGTTGGAGTCCGGAGCGGTCTCGGTTCCGAGGGTGATGCCGTTCAGGTAGCTCAGGGGGTTGGTCTCCTGGACGGCCACTTGCGGGTCCGTGTAGGCCGGGACCGACATCAGCTTCGAGGTGCCGTTCGCCGTCTCGGAGAAGACGATCGCGGTTCCGCCGGCGAACCAGGTCGGGTGCGAGCGGGAGACGCCGGGCTTGGCCGGGTCGACGACGAAGGGCGCCCCGCCCTCGCCGTGCTGGGCGGTCAGGATCGCGCCGGCGGCGTCGGTGAAGACGTACCGGCTGCCGTCCGGCGACCAGGCGCCCCGGTCCAGGGTCAGCGGCGAGTTCGCCGGGCCGGCCGGCGCGGCCTGCGCGGCGGCGGTGAAGCCGACGGCCGCGGCGATGGAACTCGCGAGCACGGCCGAGACCGCGATGGACTTCTTGAGGTGCGTGCTGAGCATGACCTTCTCCTGCCACCCGTGTATTCAAGCTCTGTCATACGTAAAGACGTGGCACTCGCTCGGCGGTTGATAGGCGTTATCTGTTCGTTATCTGATATACGGGCTCTGTCGTGGAAAGGGGGGAAACCTCCGGACATGCGGAAGCCCCGCTGACTCCCCCTCGGCGTCAGCGGGGCTTCCCTGATCGGTACGGGATCAGGCCTTCGGGTGGGGCGGGGATCAGGCCTTCGGGTTGAGCGAGGACGTCGTGCCGGCCGGGCCGGCGATCAGGCTCGCGACGCCCCAGCCGGTGACCTCCGGGACCGCCTTGGTGCCGCCGAAGATGAAGGCGGAGGCGATGGTCGGCGACCACCCCGTCAGCCACTGCTCGGCATCCTTCGACGGCTCGCCGCCGACCGGGTTCACCAGCAGCAGCGGACCGTGCTCGTGGCCCATGAACGCGCCGCCGGACAGGGCGTCCGGCCACGTGACGCCGGTGGCGAAGCCGACCGCGCGCGGCGTGACGTGGCCCAGGCCCCAGCCGTCGAAGAAGGTCTTCGCGACCAGGTACGAGGTCTGGTAGCGGTCGTTGCCGACAAGACCGGTGTGCTGGTAGCCGATGCTCTTCAGGGCGGTGTCCGCCTGGCCGCCGACACCGTAGACCGGAGTCGGGTACTTCGCGTCGCCGTGCGCCTTGACCTGCGCGAGATACGCCGCGGTGGCCGCCGGCATGGTCTTGTCGTTGGTCAGGATCACCACGCCGGTCGCCGGGCCGTTGTCGTTGAAGGCCTCGGCGGCGGCACCGGCGGACAGCGCGTCGGGGGCGTTGTTGCCGGTCGCGACCAGGACGCGGTCCGGCTGGCTCCAGCTGTTCTGCCCGCCGTAGCCGTCGGTCACCTCGGTCGCGATGGCGATCGAGGTCGAGTAGCGGTCCGCGCCGGCGAGCCGCTTGACGGTGTAGCCCATGCTCTTGACGGCGTTGTAGACCGCCGGGGAGAGTGCCTGCTCGCCGCCGAGGACGTACACGGTCTTGTCGGCCTTCGCCGGGCCGAGCACCCGCTGGATCTCGGCCTTGACCCCGGCGTCCAGGTGGTCGGTCGGGGTGAGCAGCAGCGGGCCGTCCTTGACGGTCGCCAGGGTGCTGCCGCCGAGGGCGTCGGCGAATTGGTCGGAGCGGCTCAGCACGACGGCGTTCGCCGGCGACTTGCCCGCGTCCGGGTTGCCCGGGGCCGCCACCCACTGCGCCTTCGACGCCGCGATCGCCGTGCCGATCCGGTCGTCGCCGGCCAGCCGGGTGACCGAGTCGGTGTTCTGCGGCTGGTAGGCCGGGACACCGGGCTGGTTCCACTCCTGCCGCGGCCCGCTGCCGTCCTTGGCGACGGACTGCACGTCGGTCGGCGCCGCGCCGTGGCCCGGGCCGTTCTCGTACGCGATCCGGGTGCCGTCCGGCGACCAGGCCGGGTGCAGGTGGTCGTGGGCGTCGTGGGTCAGCTGCACCGGGGTGCCGGCCGGGTGCTGGTAGTTCGCGCTGTCCCACGGGACGGCCCAGAGCTGCTTGTTCCCGCTGCCGTCCCCGCGGACGAACACGATGGTCTTGCCGTCGGGGGAGATGGTGGGATCGGTGCTGTCGGCCGCGTCGGAGGTGGCGGCGACCGGGCCGCCGCTGCCGCGGCCGTAGGAGTCCTGGACCCAGATCTGCTCGTGGTTCGTGCCCGCGTCGTGGTGCTGGAAGACGAGCGACTTGCCGTTGGACTCCACGGCGGTCTCGGTGCCCTCGGGCATCGTCGAGGCCAGGAAGCTCAGCGGGCTGGTCTCCTGCACCGCGCTGTCCGGCGCGGTGAAGGCCGGGACGGACATGATCTTCGAGTGCCCGTTGACCGTCTCGGAGAACACGATCGCCGCGCCGGTGACGAACCACGCCGGGTGCGAGCGCGTGACGCCGGCCTTCGCCGGGGCGACCACGACGAGGCCCCCGCCCCCCGCGCGCTCCGTCACGACGGCGCCGTCCGCGCGCACGTACGCTATGCGGCTGCCGTCCGGGGCCCAAGCGCCCTCGGCGATGTTCCCGGCGTACTGCACCGCGTGGCCGTTCTGCGCCACACTCTGGGTGCCGTTGGTGACCGTGAGCGGGGAGTTCGCAGCCCCGGGCGGGGTGGCCTGCGCGCTGCTCGCGAGGCCGGCCGCGGACGCCACGGAGGTCGCGAACAGGGCCGAGGCCGCCAGCGACTTCCTGAGATGTGAACTACGCATATGCGACTCCTGGCACGTGGTGTTCAAGCTCTGTCACACCCAAGGACGCGGGCCCGCGGAAACGGTTGATAGGTGTTATCGCTTCGTTATGTGAATACTGGGCTCCATGCGTTTCGACGAAGTACCGAAGCCGGTTGCGATAGCCGCGCGCCCGCACGACGGACGCGGTTATCCGGTGCTCGCGATCACGCCGTGGGAGAACGGGGAGCCGCGATTCGCGATCACCGGGACCGCCCGGATCCTGATCTGCGCGGCCGAGCGGCTCTGCTCGATCTGCGGGACGCCGATGGCGCCCGGCTCGCCGGTGTGGCGGGTGGTCGCCGGGGAGGAGGCCGACGCCATGGCGGCGGCGCGGGCGGCGGGGACGGCGTATGAGAACGCCGCCGCGACCGTCGAGCCGCCCGGGCACCGCGCGTGCATGCTCTACGCCGCCGTGGTCTGCCCCTGGCTGGCGCGGCCGAACGCCCGCAGGTCGAACGACGCCGCGGCACCGGGATTCGAGATCGCGCGCGGTGAACAGCGCGGCTACGGCGGCGCGGTCGTGAGCTTCGACGAGTACGAAGCGGCCGTCGGGGAGTTCGTCATGTTCCGGTTCCGGGGCCTGCGCGAGTTCCGTCCGCACCAGCTCGGTGCGGAGCACCTCGACACGCTGCTCGCGGCTGTGGACGAACAAGACGCGGAAGCGGGCACCCCGGCGATCCCGGAGTGCCCGCCCTACTTGCTCACCGATGAGTCAGCCGCCGAAGCCCGCTATGCGCAGCACCTCCGCGCGCTGCGCGGAATCTGACTCCGTGCCGACCCGGTCCCGGATCAGTACAGCCCGGTCGGGTTCTCGGCGGTGGCGTACCCGGCCGGCCCGCTGATCGCCGTGCCCACCACCGAGTCGACCGAGCCGCCCACGGCGACCTTCCCGCCGAAGACCAGGACCCGGTCCAGCTGCGGCGCGCTGTGCCGCAGCCAGCTCAGCACGTCCCCGGTCGGCCCGGTCTTCGGGTCCGTCAGCAGGAGCGGGGCGTTCAGGTGGCCCGCCAGCGCGCCGCCGGACAGGGCGTCGGCCCAGTTCAGGCCGGTCGCGAAGCCGACCCTGGAGGGGCCGTCGAAGAAGTCCTGCGCGACCAGCAGCGAGGTGGCGTAGCGGTCCGCACCCCACACCGGCGTGAACTGCTTCGCGCCGCTGCCGACGTGGTAGCCGATCGAGCGCAGGGCCGCGTCGGCCTGCCCGCCGACCGCGATCACCGTCGAGCTGCCCACCGCGCCGGTGTGCGCGGCGCGGTTCACATAGGCGGCGGTCGCCGCGGGCATCGCCTTGTCGTCGGTCAGGACGACGACAGCCGAGTGGTCGCCCTGGACCCCGTCCGGGACGAACTGCGATGCCGCGGCGCCGGCCGACAGCGCGTCGGCGAAGTTCCGGCCGGTGGCCACGAAGATCCGGGCCGGCGTGGCCGCGACCCCGTTCACGGTGGTGACGGCGTCGGCCACCGCCACCGAGGTGGCGAACCGGTCGCTGCCGCCGAGCCGCTTCACCTCGTAACCCAGCGCCTTGACCTGGTCGGCGACCGCCGGGGACAGCGCCTGCTCGCCGCCGAGCAGGTAGACCGTCTTCTTGGTGGTGAACTGCGCCGGGCTCGGCTTGCCGAGGACCCGCTGGATCTCGGCCTTCACCGCCGGGTTCAGGCCCGCGGTGTCGGTCAGCAGCAGCGGGCCGCCGACATGGTTCGCCAGCGCGGAGCCGCCGAGGGCGTCCGCGAACTCGTCGGCGCGGGACAGCACGACGCCCGAGGCCGCGCTGCTGCCGTCCGGCCGGGCGGAGGACCAGGTCGCCTTCGAGGCGGCGATCGCGGTCCCGAGCCGGTCCGAGCCGTCCACCCGGTTCACCGTGTCCATGACGAGCGGCTGGTAGGACGGCACGCCCGGGGTCGAGCGCACGACCACCGGGGCGCTCTTCCCGTCGGCGGCGACGGTCTCCACGTCCTTGGCCTGGTCCTGGTCGCGGGTCGCGCCGGGGGACATGCCCTCGGCGGCGATGGTGGTGCTGTCCGCCGACCAGGTGAGGTGCGAGTACGCGGTACCGCCGGTGGTGACCTTCGTGAGGACCGGCTGCGGGTGGCCCTGCGCGTCGAACGGCACGGGGAGCGCGACGGTCTCGATCTGTCCGGCGGCGTCGACGAACGCCACCGCGTGGCCGTCGGGCGCGACCGAGGGAGAGGAGCCCTCGGTCACCTTCACGCCCGCCGGTCCGCGGGTGTTGCGGTCCAGGATCCACACTTGCGGGCCGCTCGGGTCGGCGTGCTGGTAGACCAGCTTGTTGACGGCGGGTGCGTCGGGGTGCGCCGGATCCCACTGGGTGAACGCGGCGTCGGGCGCGCTGTTCGCGCCGGCGACCCGCTGCGCCTCCTCGACCGGCTCGGCCACGGTCGGCTTGCCCATGGTCAGCCCGTTGGCGTCGACCGACAGCAGCTCGGAGGCACCGTTGACGACCTGCGCGAAGACGATCTCGGAACCGCCGTCCTCCCAGGTCGGGTGCGACCGGGCGCCGGCGCCGGAGGTCAGCACCCGGACGTCACCCCCGGCGGCGTCGGCCACGGCGAGCTGGCCGTCGCCGTCGATGTAGGCGAGGCGGGAGCCGTCCGGTGCCCACGCGGCGTCGGTGACGGCGCCGGAGAAGTGGACGCTCCGGCCGTTGACGGAGACCGAGGCTGTACCGTCGCTGATGGTCAGCGGCGAGGCGGCCGGGCCCGCGGGCGCGGCCTGGGCGCCGGCGGCGCCGGACAGAGCGGCGGCGATGGAACTGGCCACGACGGCGGAGACGGCCAGGGACGCGCGAAGGGAAGAACGCATGAGAGAGCTCCTGCTTCAGAGGGGAGATGGCTCGTTCGACGTCCCGCGAAGACGTTCTCTGTGGCCTGCCATACAGGAAGACGTGCCACTTCCTGGCCCGTTGCCGACCGTTACGAATCTGTGACATCCCGGCTCCCGGGAACCGCGTCCTACCAGTAATGCCGTGACGCACTGCCTGCTCGGGTAGCCTGGCCCCGCAGTCCCCGTCCACAACCGGAGAACCCATGCGTCTGTCCCTGGTCGTTCCGTGCTTCAACGAAGAAGCGGTGTTGGCGAGGTTTCACGAGGCCGTCCGGTCGGAGTCGGCGGGGATAGCGGACGAGATCGAGCTGGTGTTCGTCGACGACGGCTCCTCCGACGGCACCCTGGAGCTGCTGAAGAAGATCGCCGCCCAGGATCCCGAGGCCAAGTACGTCTCGTTCAGCCGCAACTTCGGCAAGGAGTCGGCGATGCTGGCCGGCATGAAGCGGGCCAGCGGCGACGCGGTGATCATCATCGACGCCGACCTCCAGCACCCGCCGGAGCTGCTGGGGCGCATGGTCGAGCTGCACAAGCGGGGCTTCGACCAGGTGATCGCGCAGCGCAACCGCGAGGGCGACAAGAAGCTCAAGACGGCGGTCGCGCGAACTTACTACAAGCTGATCAACAAGATGGTCGACGTCAAGCTGGTGGACGGTGTCGGCGACTTCCGCCTGCTCTCCCGCCGCGCCGTGGACGCGCTGCTGAGCATGCCGGAGTACAACCGTTTCTCCAAGGGCCTGTTCGCCTGGATCGGCTTCGACACGGTCACCTTCACCTACCGCAACGCCGTCCGTGAGGCCGGCGAGACCAAGTGGTCGTTCGGGCGGCTGCTGAACTACGGCGTCGACTCGCTGCTGTCGTTCAACAACAAGCCGCTGCGCCTGGCGATCTACCTCGGCTTCCTGTTCTTCAGCATCTCCTTCGTCTACATGGTGTGGATCATCGTGGCGGCCATACTGCACGGCAACCACACCCCCGGTTACGTCACCACCATCGCCGCCATCGTCGGCATCGGCGGCCTGCAGATGTTCACGGTCGGCGTGATCGGCGAGTACGTCGGCCGCATCTACTACGAGGCCAAGCAGCGGCCGCACTACCTGGTCAAGGAGACCGAGGCCGGGCCGCTGCGGCACCAGAGTGACTTCCAGGCGGTGTCCGGGGACCGGCAGCCGGCGCGGAACGAGGTCGGCGTGCAGGACCCGCGGGCGTCCGCCGGTTCGGATGCCGTGCCCGGCACCGCGCCCGCCCCCGCGCCCGACAGCGGACCGGACGCCGCGCCCGACGCCGTCAACGGGGTCCCGGGCGCCCGTGAGCTGAACGGAATCCAGTGACCAGATCCCTTCTCGCCGGGGCGCGTCGCAACTTCTACCTGGTGCTGGCGTTCGCCGTTCCGGCGGTGATCTTCTCCGCGATACTGGCCGGGACCGGGGTCTACCCGTTCGACCCGCACGGTGTGTACACGACGTTCATGATCGACATGAACAACCAGTACGCGCAGTTCTACTCGTACTTCGACCAGGCGGCCTCCGGCCACGGCTCGCTGCTGTTCACCTGGCGCGCCGACGGCGGGATGAACTTCTGGCCGATCGTGGCCTACTACCTGACCAGCCCCTTCGGCCTGCTGACGCTGTTCGCCTCCGACCACCGGCTGCCGATAATGATCGCCTTCGTCACCGTGCTCAAGCTCGGCGCCGCGGGCCTCGGCATGGCGCTGCTGCTGCGCAAGTTCCGCGGGGAGCGGGACGGCGCGGCGGACAAGGCGATGATCGTGGTGCTCTCCACGGCCTACGCCCTGAGCGCCTGGTCGTTGATCTACGCGTTCAACATCATGTGGCTGGACGCGCTGTACCTGCTGCCGTGGGTCCTCCTGGGCATCGAGCGCCTGCTCTCCAGCGGCCGGATCGCGTCGCTGGGGCTGGCCATCGGGCTGAATCTGATCATCGACTTCTACACCGGCGCGATGATCCTCGTGTTCGCGTGTCTCTACGGGCTCGCGCGGTACTTCGGTGTCCGGGAGCTGTTCGAGCGCAAGGACTTCCTGCGGACCGTCGGCAGGTTCGCGCTGGCGGGGGTGATCGGCGGTCTGCTCTCCGCCGCCTTCATCCTGCCGACCTATCTCGGCGGCCTGACCCAGAAGACCAAGCTGCACGCCGACGCCTCGATCAACCCGCCGATCCCGGTGCTGTCGATGCTGGTGCGCTTCTTCGGGGGCACCATCGACTACGCGTCGCGGACACCGAATGTCGGGGCCGCCACGCTGCTCCTGGTCCTGGTGCCTCTGTTCTTCACCGTGAAGAGCATCCGCCGCGCGGAGCGCATCGCGTTCGGCGCGATCTTGGCGTTCCTGGTCCTCGCGATGGAGGTCAAGCCGCTCTATGTGCTGATGCACGGCGGCCAGATGCCGAACGCGTTCCCGTTCCGCTTCGCCTTCCTGATCACCGCGCTGCTGACGTTCCTCGCGTTCCGGGCCTGGGTCGGCATCGACTCGGTGAAGCAGATCAAGTGGCTCGGGGTCAGCGCGGCCTTCTGGTTCGTGGTGCTGTACTGGGGACGGCAGTCCTACCCCCGGATCCTGCGTCCCGAGGTCGTCTGGTTCGACGCCGCGATCCTGGTGTTCGGCACGGCGATCCTGGCCCTCGCCCTCTACCTGCGCGTCCGGCCCGCCGACGATCCGCTGCCCAAGCGCCTGGCCTGGATGCCCCGGCGCCTGGCGACGCCGAAGGCCGCCGCGGTCGCCGCGGTCGCGGTGCTGGCCCTGGACGGCGCCGGCTCGGCCCAGCTGATCGCTCAGAAAGATCTCGGCAACCAGGCGGGTTCCTACGGATCTCTGAAGTGGTCGAAGTGGTACATCGACCCCTCCACTTCCTACGGCCCGGTGCTGCAGACCCTGGAACCCGGGCACAACGAGTTCTTCCGCGCCGAGGGCTACGACCAGAACCTGCGCAGCACCAACGACGGCCTGCGCTACGGCAACTTCGCCTTCACCCACTTCTCCTCACTGTCGTCCGGCAAGCTGCACCAGACCATGGAGAACCTGGGCTTCGCGCACCACGAGGCGAACGTCTGGTCCGCGCACGCCGGCGCCACGCTGCTCACCGACGCCTTGCTCGGTTACCAGTACCTGGTCGGCACCACGCGAGAGTCCGCGGACGGGACCATCGACCGACTCGGTACCACGTTGCAGAAGACCTATGACGACACCAAGCACGGCCCGAACGACTCGGCGGACGTCACCACCGTCTACAAGATCGACAGCACGCTCCCGGTCGGCTTCCGCCTCACCGGTGACGATCTCGCCGACTTCACCAAGCCGTTGCCCGAGAACTCGCCCTTCGCCGCGCAAGAGCAGCTGTTCGGCATGCCCGGCGCGTTCCAGCCGCTGTGCGGCTCGCCGACGGTTCTCGGCGACGGTCTGGCCGGGGTCCCCGGTGGCGACGGCAGCTTCACCATCACCGCTCCGAGTAAGGCGCGTGCCGACGGCAAGGCATACACCGGCAAGATCGTGTGGAACTGCCAGTCCCCGAGCGCGCGCCAGGTCTACATGTACGCGCCCGGCGTGTTCACCGTGGGCAAGACCTACGTCCGGGTCGACGGTCAGGACCGTCCGGCGCCGCTGAATGTCAGCAGCCCCAACCTGGACAAGGCGAACATCCCCTACCCGCAGGGCTTCGCCAACGGCTTCCAGGACCTCGGCAGCGTCAAGGCCGGCTCCTTCACGGTCACGATGTTCACCCAGGACATGACCCCGGGGAAGACGTATCGCGTCGCCCCCAACCCGGTCCGCGGCCTCGACCCGGCGGCCGTCGACACCAAGGTCGCCCAGCTGCGCTCCGGCGGCGTCAGCGCCGTGCACTGGAACAGCACCGGCCTCGCCGCCACGACCTCCGGCGACAGCGCCGCGACCGTCTTCTTCTCGGTGCCGAGCATCCCCGGCTGGTCGGTGACCGTCGACGGCAAGACCGTGAAGACCACCGAGATGCTCGGCTCCTTCACCGGCGTGCCGGTGCCGGCCGGGACCCACCGGATCTCCTTCTCCTTCGCGCCGCCGGGCTTCTACGCCGGTATCGGCGGCAGCACCGTCGGCCTGATCGCGCTCGGCGTGGTGTGGTGGTTCGAGCGGCGCCGCGCGGGAGCCGGCAAGGGGAAGGCGGCGACCGCCGCGTCCGGCTCGGCCAGCGTGCCCGAGGGTGTGATGTCATGAAGCAGCTCATCAGGACCCTGGCGAACCACACCTTCGTCCGCTACGCCTTCAGCGGCGCCTCGGCTCTGGCCACCGAGGAAGTGGTGCTGTACCTGACCCACGGTCTGGCGCACTTCCCCCTGTGGCTGGCCACCGGCCTGGCCTATCTGACCGCGTTCGGCGTGAACTTCTCCATCAACCGGATGCTGACCTTCGCCGAGCACGGCGCGCGCGAGGGCGCGGTGCACAAGCAGACGGTGCGCTTCGCGCTGCTGGTCGCGGTGAACCTCGGTGTCACGCAGGTGCTGATGTACTCGCTGACCGGCATCGGGGTGAACTACCTGATCGCCAAGCCGCTGTCGACGGTGGTCATCACGCTGTACAACTTCTGGCTCTACAAGCACTGGGTGTTCAAGCCGGAGACGCCGAAGGCCGAGCCCGTTCCGGAGAACGGGGCTCAGCCTTCGGACACGGGTACGGACCGGGACGCGCCGGCGGCCGGCGGTCAGCGCTTGACCACCTTGTAGGCCAGGTGGACCACGCCGTTCCCGGGGCGCACTGAGGTCTGCTCCAGTTCGTACGGCGTCTCCTTCAGGTTGTCGAAGAACCGGATGCCCTCGCCGAGCATCGCCGCGACCAGGTCGACGGTCAGCTCGTCGAGCAGACCGGCGTTCAGCGCCTGCCGCGTCAGATCGGCGCTCCCGATGACGACGGACTTGCCGCCGCCGACCTCGGCGCCCTCCTTCAGCTCCCAGCGCTCATCGTCCGTGGTCTCGACGACCACGTCGCCGCGGCCGTACCAGCCGAAGAGGGTGCCGACGCCGTCGGTCGGGTGGCTGACGAAGCCGTCGAGGGACATGGACATGTTGGCGGTCACGAAGGTCATGATGTGCTCCCTGAGAGGCTGGTGCGCTGTTTCTTTCGCCCTTCGCTCATGCGTCGAGCGGGCCCTGCCGGTTTCGACAGGGCCCGCTCGACTTCTTCAAGATTCCTCCTGGCTCAGACACTGCGGGCGGTGATGTCGCCCTGCATGGTGGTGGCGCGGATGCTCAGCTCGGCGCTCGCGCCCGCGGTGTTGTTCAGGGAGTTGGTGACCCGGCCCATGGTGGTGCCCGCGTCCAGGGTCGCCGAGACGCCGGAGGCGGCGCCGATGGTCAGGTCGCCCTGCTGGGCGGTCAGCACCACCTGGCCGCGCACGGCCTCGGTGACGGTGATGTCGCCGCGCTGGGTGGTCAGCTCGGCCGCGCCGCCGCCGAGGCGGCCGACGGTGATGCCGCCGTCCTGGACGCTCAGGCGGGCGCCCGCGGTCTCGTCCAGCTTGATGGCGCCCTGAGCGCTCTCCACGGTGGTCTCGCCCAGGCGGCCGACGCCGCGGACGTCGCCGGCCGCGATCCGGGCCTGCAGGGCCGAGCCCGCCGGCAGCTGCACGGTGACTTCGACCGAGCCGCTGTGGCCCATCAGCTTGTGTTTGGCCGGACCGGCCTCGACGCGCAGCACGCCGCCGGCGAAGCCGACCTGGACGTCCTCGGCGGCCTTGACGTCGCGGCCCTTGCCCGGGTCGGCGGGGCGGACCTCGACGGTGGTGTCGCCGCGGTCGGCGGCGATGACCTGGATCCGGCCGGCCGGGATGTCGACGACGGCGGTGATCGCGGCGGGGGTCTCGAACTTCTGCATCGTTCTCTCCTTCAGGCTCTCTGCTTTCCGGCAACGCAAACGCTACGTTGCATTCATGGAGTCGGCAATCTCTTCGTTGCGCTCATGGCGCATCGATGCAGGTGGGATCCAGGAAATCGTTGCAGTGGCTTGAAGGAAAATGCAACAGGCGGGGATCCCGCCTGTTGCAATGATATGACGGTGAACGCGACGGCGGCGCCGTCGCGCCGCATTCAGTGGATCGTCGTCAGATCCCACTGCCCGGGGTAGCTGAACGCGTCACCCAGCGCCGACGCCGAAGCCGCCGAGATCGCCGCGGTCCCGCCCACCAGCGTCGCGGTGGTGATCGGGTTGTTCTTGCCGCCGAGGTAGTACCCGGTGGCCGCGGCGAGCACCTTCGGGTCGGTCAGCAGCAGCGGGACGCCGCGGTGCGCCGCCATCGCGCCGCCGGACAGTGCGTCCGGCCAGTTGGCGCCGGAGGCGACCACGACCGAGGTCGGCAGGTACGAGAAGCGCTGGGCCACGGCCACCGCGGTGCCGTAGCGGTCGGAGCCGAACAGCGGCGTGAACGTCACCCAGTTCTGCCAGGACGGGAAAGCGGTGTGCACGGCGGCCACCGCCTTGCCGCCGACGCCGTACATCTTGGTGGCCGCCGGATCCATGCCGGCCAGGTACGCCTGGCTCGCCGCGGGCAGCTTCGCGCCGTCGCTGAGCACCACCACGGCGCCGTTGTGCGAGACGTCGCCGGGCTGCGGGGCCGGAGCGCCGGCCACCGGTGTCTGGGCGCTGATGCCCAGGGCCCCGGCGGCCGCGCCGGCCGCGAGCGCGTCCGGGAAGTCGGTGCCGGTGGCGACCAGGACGCTGGACGGCGCCCCGTGCGGCGAGACGGTGCGGGCGATGTTCACCGCGGTCTCGAACCGGTCGGCGCCGGCCACGCGCTGCGTCTTGAACCCGGCGGCGGCCACCGCGTGCTCGACCGCCGGAGACAGGGCCTTGGTTCCGCCGAGCAGATACACGGTCGAGCCCGGCCACAGGATCCGGCGCAGCTCGTTGAGCGAGGACTGGTTCATCGTCTGCGGGGCGGTGAGCAGCAGCGGGCCGCCGGCCTGCGCGGCCAGCGCCGAGCCGCCGAGGGCGTCGGCGAAGGTGTCGTCCCGGCTCAGGACCGCGGCCTTGGCCTGGTCGTGGCCGGCGTTGCCGCAGCCGTGGCAGTCGAAGGTGCGGACGCTGGCCAGCACCGCGGTCAGATCGCGGTCGAAGCCGGCCAGCCGCTCGACGGTGGCCCGGCTGGCCTGGCCGACGTCGAACCAGTCGGTGTCGATGTTCAGGGTGAAGCCGCCGTAGCTCTCCTGGTGGCCGCCCTGCGTCTGGTGCACGCGCTGGTGGTTCGCCCACTGCGACGGCTTCACGTTCGGGTCGTCGGTGGTGTTCGTGTTGTTCCAGTTGGCGATGTCGACCACGTCCGGCGAGCCCGGGCCGTAGGCCGCGGCCTGGTCCTTGATGCCGGTCGCGGAGCTCGAGTACCAGCCGGAGCGGTACCCGGCGCGGTGCAGCTCCTGCGTCCAGCCCTGGGAGTAGGCCAGCACCAGCGGGGTGTAGCGGTGGTCGTAGTTCTCCATGTCGTTGTAGATCACCGACGTGGGCGGGAAGTTCAGTCCGCGGGCCAGGTTCGCCGCGTCGTCCGCCTCGGAGGAGCCGAGCTGGAACGCGGTGTCTGTGGTCAGCGTGTCGAAGTCGCTCTGGTAGTTCCCCTGGCTGTCCTTGTACTGGGCCTGGCTGCCCACGTACAGCGGCAGGAAGCGCCAGCCGAGCGCGGCCTGCCGGCCCACCCACTCCTTGGTCAGGTTCGCGGTGTTCTGCGCCTTGCAGCCCGGCGCGTAGCGCAGGCCGCCGAGGTAGACGCCGATCCCGCGGTAGGGCGACTGGAGCCAGGCGTCCATCGAGGCGTTGTCCGGCGCCCAGCAGGGATCGAACCCGGGGCCGGTGTAGACGGTGCTGGGCACCGCCTGCGGGGTCGGCGGCGACGCGGTCGCCGAGAGCAGCCAGGTGGCCAGGCCCGCCAGGGCCAGGGCGGCCGCCACGACCGCCGCCGCGACCCGCTTGGGCCACCGATGGAAAAGCGCTGACATTCCGACCCCACCCCTCGTTCCTGCCGGACACCGGCGGCGCGGGCTCCGGGTGGGAGCCCGCGCCGCCGGGTTTGGTGCTGGTGCGGCCCCGTCCCGGAGCCGGCTGTGGTGGGCGTCAGTTCACGTGCGGGTTCGACGAGTAGTCGACGCCGCCGGGACCGGCGATGAGACCGCCCGCCATCTTGTCGACGCTCGTCGGGACCGCGACGTTTCCACCGAAGATCTCGACGCGGTTGAACTGGCCGGCGTCCTGGCCGAGCCACTTGGCCACCCCGGCCGGCAGCTGCGCGCCCGGCGCCGGGTTGACCAGCAGCAGCGGGCCGTCCTCGGTGCCCATCTCGGCGCCGCCGGACAGGGCGTCGGCCCAGTTCATGCCGGTGGCCAGGCCGGCGGCGTCCGCCGAGCCGAAGAAGTACCGCGCCACGAGGAACGAGGTCTCGTACCGGTCCAGGCCGGACAGCGCCATGAACGAGCCCGCCTGGTAGCCGGCCGGGATCCACTGCGACTTCAGCGCGGTCTCGGCCTGCTTGCCGACGGTGTCGAGCTCGATGAAGTTGGCCGGCTTGGAGTGGTCCGGGTTCAGGTTGGTCCGCGCGTTCAGCGGCGCCAGGTAGTCGGCGGTGGGCTGCGGCATCGCGGTGTTGTTGGTCAGCAGCACGACCGCGTTCTTGCCCTGGTGCGCGTTGATCGCGCCGGCCGCGGCGCCGGCCGACAGCGCGTCCGGGAAGTTCTGGCCGGTGGCCACCAGGATGTAGTCCGGCGCCTTGCCCGGGCTGCCGGTGATGGTCTCGGCGATCTGCACCGCGGTCGAGTACCGGTCCGGTCCGGCGACCCGCTGGACCTTGTAGTGCAGGGCGCTCAGCGCGTTCGCCACCGCGGGGGCCAGCGCCTTCTCGCCGCCGAGCACGTAGACGGTCTTGGCACCGTCGCCGGCGCCGAGCACCCGCTGGATCTCGGCCTGCACCTGCGGGGTCAGGCCGGCGGTCGGGGTCAGCAGCAGCGGGCCGCCCACCTTGGCGGCCAGCGCCGAACCGCCGAGGGCGTCGGCGAACTGGTCGGAGCGGGAGAGCACGACGGCCTTGGCCGGGGCGCCCTTGCCGCTGCCGGCGGTGCCCCAGTGCGACTGCGAGGTCTTGATCGCGGTGTCCACGCGGTCGGTGCCGGCGACCCGGATGACGTGCGAACGCACCGAGGGCTGGAAGGCCGGCATGCCCAGGACGCGCGTGCCGGGGACCACCTGGGCGTAGGACGTCGTGCCGGTCCCGGTCGCGCTGACCGACTGGGTGTCGTAGTCCTTGCCGCCGGCGTCGAGCCACTGGAAGACCAGGCCCTTGCCGTCCGGCGTCCAGACCGGGTTCTCGAAGGCGTTCGGCGCGGCGGTGGTCTGGCCGGTCACCTTGGTCGGGGTGGCCAGGGTCCCGCCGGGGTTGCCGGTGCCGACGACGTTGATGTTGTCGGCGCCCCCGGCCGCGGCGATGAACGCGACCTTCGAACCGTCCGGCGAGACCGAGGGGTCCCAGCCGTCGGCGACCGCGTACGGCCCCGAGCCCGAGCTCAGGTCCCAGGCGTAGACCTGGGTCCCGCCGCCCTGGTTCACCTGGAACACCAGCATCGAGCCGACGGCGTCGGGGTGCACGACGTCCGCGCCGGCCAGCTTCCAGAAGTCGTGGACGAGCGGGGTGCCGTTGGCGTCGGTCTCCAGGCCGTTGGCGTAGGCCCACTTCAGGACCGCGTTGCCGCTTCCGGCCTTCTCCGACCACACGACGCGGGCGCCGCCGTCGATCCAGGTCGGGTGGGTGCGGACGGTGCCGTTGGCCGGCGCCGGCGCGACCATCGCGCTCGCGCCGCCGGGCACGCCGCTGAGCACCGCGCCGGAGGTGGCGTCGATCCACGCGGCCCGGGCGCCGGTCGGCGCCCACACCAGATCCCGCGCGTCGGCAGCGAAGTTCAGGGCGTACTTCGTGCCGGTGACGGTGGTCGTCGCGGACGGCGCGGAGGAGTTGCCCCCGGAGATGGTCAGGTTCGCGGTGCCGTTCGGGCTCGGCGTGGTGGCGTGCGCGGGGGAGATCATTCCGGCCGCCGCGGCCACCGAGGTGGCCAGCGTCGCGGTCAGCGCCAGCGGCCGGCGTGCGGAAGAGTCAGACATGCGATGGTTCGCTCCTTGGCCTGTCGGTCGTCGCGGCGCCGGATCCGCACGGCGGAGCGAACCCCCGTGCGGACATGCCGCGGCGCCAGACTAGGCCAAGCGAGCGAATGCGGGCCCTCATCTGGCCGGTATGCGTAGAGCGATTTCGTCATTACGCCCCGGACAGATTCTCTGATTTGCGGCCAATCGTGGTTTCGGGTTTTGTGGGACGCATGACGCATCCTGGGACAGCCGTGGCCGAGCCCCTCACCGGACTCAGCGCGGACCAGGTGGCGCGGCGCGTCGCCGCCGGCGAGGTGAACGACGTCCCGGCCAAGACCTCGCGGTCGATGGCGGAGATCGTCCGCGCCAACGTGCTGACCCCGTTCAACGCCATCATCGGCACCCTGTTCGTGATCATGCTGGTGGTCGGGCCGATCCAGGACTCGCTGTTCGGGTTCGTCATCGTCGCCAACTCCGCTATCGGCATCCTGCAGGAGTGGCGCGCCAAGCAGACCCTGGACTCGCTGGCGGTGGTGGGCGAGGCCCGGCCCCGGGTGCTGCGGGACGGCGTCGAGCGGGAGGTCGGCTCCGAGCAGATCGTGCTCGGCGACGTCATCCTGCTGGGCCCGGGCGAGCGGATCCCGGTGGACGGCAAGGTGGTCCGCGCGGACGCGCTGGAAGTGGACGAGTCGTTGCTGACCGGCGAGTCCGACGCGGTGCTCAAGCACCCCGGGGACGCGGTGATGTCCGGGTCGTTCGCGGTGGCCGGCGGCGGGGCGTTCGAGGCCACGAAGGTCGGGCACCAGGCCTACGCCGCGCGGCTGGCCGAGGAGGCGCAGAAGTTCACGCTGGTCGACTCCGAGCTCCGGAACGGCATCAACAAGATCCTGAAGTACATGATCTGGCTGATGATTCCGGCCGGGATCCTTCAGGTGGTGACGCAGTTGCACCACTCCGGCGGGGTGCGCTCCGGGATCAGCCGGACCATCGCCGGCCTGGTGCCGATGGTTCCGGAAGGGCTGGTGCTGCTGACGTCCGTGGCGTTCGCGGTCGGCGTCATCCGCCTCGGGCAGCGGAACTGCCTGGTCCAGGAACTGCCGGCGATCGAGGGCCTGGCCCGGGTGGACACCGTGTGCCTGGACAAGACCGGCACGCTGACCGAGGGCGGGATGGCCTTCGACGGGATCACGACGCTGGCCGGGGCGGACGGTGCCGACGTGCCGGTCGTGCTGGCCGCGCTGGGCGCGGCGGAGGAGCGGCCGAACGCGACCATGCAGGCGGTGATCGAGCGGTTCCCCGGCCCGGCCGCGGGCTGGACCGGGGAGAAGGTCGCGCCGTTCTCCTCGGCGCGCAAGTGGTCCGGCGTCACCTTCGCCGACGGCCGGGGGACCTGGCTGGTCGGCGCGCCGGACGTGCTCGGCCGCGGCACCCCGGCGGCGACCCAGGCCGAGAAGCTGGGCTCGACCGGACTGCGGGTCCTGATGCTGGCCCGGGCCGACGGGCCGGTGGACGCGGTCATCGAGGGTTCGATCACCCCGGTCGCGTTGATCACGCTCCGCCAGCGGATCCGCTCGGACGCGCGGTCGACCCTGGACTACTTCGACAAGCAGAACGTCACCCTGAAGGTCATCTCCGGCGACAACGCGGTCTCGGTCGGCGCCGTCGCGGGTGCGCTGGATCTGCCCGGAGCCGCCGACCCGATGGACGCCCGCACGCTGCCCGAGGACGACGCCGAGACCTTCGCGGCCGACGTCGACCGGCACTCGGTGTTCGGACGCGTCACGCCGCAGCAGAAGCGCGAGATGGTCACGGCCCTGCAGTCCCGCGGCCACACCGTGGCGATGACCGGCGACGGCGTGAACGACGTGCTGGCGCTGAAGGACGCCGACATCGGCGTGGCGATGGGCTCCGGCGCCGGGGCCACCAAGGCGGTCGCGCAGATCGTGCTGCTCGACGACCGGTTCGCGACCCTGCCGGAGGTGGTGGCCGAGGGCCGCCGGGTGATCGGCAACATCGAACGGGTCGCCAACCTGTTCCTGGTGAAGTCGGTCTACTCCTTCGTCCTGGTGATCCTGGTGGGGATCTTCCAGCTCCAGTACCCGTTCCTGCCCCGGCACACCACGCTGATCGCCGCCCTCACCATCGGCATCCCGGCGTTCTTCCTGGCGCTGGCTCCGAACTACGAGCGGGCGAAGCCGGGGTTCGTGCGGAGAGTGCTGCGGTTCGCCATCCCGGCCGGGCTGGTCGCGGGGACCGAGGTCTTCATCGCCTACTGGGTGGCGCGTGCCGAGTCCGGGTCCCTGGCACAGGCGCAGACCACTGCGATGGTGTCGCTGTTCGCGTGCAGCTTGTACATCGTGCAGCTGGTGGCCAGGCCGATCGTGTGGTGGAAGGTGGTGCTGATCGCCTCGATGGCCGGCTTGTTCGTGCTCTGCGTCGCCCTGCCGGTCGGCCGCAGCATCTTCGACCTGCACTTCGGCTCGTGGTACCAGTGGTCGACCGGGCTGGGGATCGCTGCGATCTCGTGTGTGGCGCTGGAACTCCTGTGGCGGTACCTGAGCGCGCACAGTGCGAGCCCGGCGCCACGACCGAGCGAAGCGGGCTAGGTGGGCTGGGGATAGGGGATGGTGGGGGCAGTCGGGGTCGGGGTCGGGGTCGGGGCCGGGGTGGTCACGGTCGGGTCGGGTCGGGGCCGGCGGGTTCAGGTTCGGGTCGGGGCCGGGTCGGGGTCGGGTCGGGGTCGGGTCGGGGCCGGGTCGGGGCCGGGTCGGGGCCGGGGCCGGTCGGTGGTGTGGTGATGGTGGCCGCTTGGTCTGTGGGTTGAAAGTCAAAGGCTGGATACGACCTTCGGCCATGGTGTTGAAAGCTCGCTGGAAATCGCAGTTCGTTGCCTCGTATCCGGGAACGTCGGCGGCTGTCGGCAGCGTGTAGTGGTTGCGTAAAATCAAAATCAGGCGCCTCCGGCGAGGGCCTCAGCTCTGGGGGATCACAACCCCCCGCGCGGGC
>NZ_BAAAQM010000004.1:0-260013 GCF_039531675.1 Catenulispora subtropica | reverse complement strand
CTTCCCCGAGCGAGGCCCCCGCTGGAAGCGCCGCCGGAGGCGCCGTTGACCTTGACCGTCCAGGTGGATCCATCACCACCTCACGAGACCAGCAACACCCCGAGACCACCACTCCCGAGGCGGGGTTGCCCACCTCACCGACCGGCAGCCGAAGAAGCCCCAGGCGAGCCGGGATCGTGAACACCACAACCGCCAGCCGAGCCACCCACCCAGCAGCCCGGACCCCGCACCATCACCACCCTGGCCGAAGGTCGTAATAATGCATTTCAGCCCACCAACCAACCGCGGGGTACCCCCACCGTTCCCCCCGCCCCCTCCCCCTGGCACCATGTGTGATGCCATGCCTGCCACCGCCAACGCCGCCGCTGCCGCCGAAGCACCGACCCTGCGCGAAGCCCGCGCCGGGGTCTTCGCGGCCCTCTGCGTACTGGTGGCGGCACTCGGTCACGACTCCTTCTCGGCGAGCACCATCCCGCTGTGGGCGCTGTTCGTCGGCGGCTTGTCGGTCTTCCTGCTCGCCCAGCTGTTCACCCGCCGCGAGCGCGGCCTGCCGACCATCCTGCTGCTGATGGGCGGCGTCCAGTTCGGCCTGCACAACCTCTTCGGCCTCGCCCAGCGTCTGGCCGCGGACTCGACGCCGATGCCGATGGCGATGGGGCCGCGCGGCGCCTGGTGGTGCGGGCACGACGAGCCCAGCGGGGTCACCCAGGCCATGCTGCACGCCGCCGGGATGCCGCCCTCGCAGCACACGATGACCGCCGGTATGTGGGCGTCGCACATCGTTGCCGCGGTGGTCGCCGCCTGGTGGCTGCGCCGCGGTGAGGCTGCCGTGTGGGCGCTGGGCCGCGCGCTGGCGCTGGCGCTGATCACGCCGTTGATCCTGCTGGCGGCCGTCCTGACGCCGTGGACGCCGCCGCGTCGCGTGGCCCCGGTCGTCGGCAGCGTGCCGGACCGCCTCGGGCCCGGGCGCTTCCTGCGCTTCACCCTCGCCCGGCGCGGGCCGCCGGTGACGGCTGCCGCAGCCGTCTGACACGCACGCACGCACACACTGCACCTGCACCTCACCTCTCCGGGGAGGAGATCCGCCTGGCGGATCCGCCTCCGCCCGGCTCCGTGCTGCGTTCCGGACCGATGCGGACACCGACCGTCATCGATCTGTCACGCCGGGCGCGTGACCTCAATCCTGGAATGGGCATGACCACCAAGCTGACCTCCGGCACCCGCCGGACCGCCGTCCTGCTGGCGACCGCCGCCGTCTCGCTCGTCGCCGCGGCCGCCGTGGCCTCGGCGCACGTGACCGTGAACCCGAACACGGCGCAGCAGGGCTCCTACACGAAGGTGTCCTTCCGCGTGCCGAACGAGGAGAAGGACCAGTCCACCACGTCGGTCGAGGTCGACCTGCCGGCCGACCACCCGATCGCCTCGGTGTCGGTGAAGCCGGTGCCGGGCTGGACCGCGACCGCCACCACCAGCACCCTGGCCACGCCGATCAAGACCGACGATGGCGACGTCACCCAGGCGGTCACCAAGATCGTCTGGACCGGCGGCAAGATCGACCCGGGCCAGTTCCAGGAGTTCGACGTCTCGATGGGGCCGCTGCCCAAGGACACCGACCAGCTGGTGTTCAAGGCGCTGCAGACCTACTCCGACGGGAACGTCGTGCGCTGGATCGACGTGCCGCAGGCCGGGCAGGAGGCCGACCACCCGGCGCCAGTGCTGCACCTGACGGCGGCCGGGGCGGCCGCGGCCGGCGGGACGAGCGCCGCGAACGGCGCGGCGACGCCCTCGGCCTCGTCGTCCCCGTCGGTGGCCCTGTCGGCGTCCTCGGACTCCGGCAAGAAGAACGACGGCGACACCGCCGCCCGCGCCCTCGGCATCGCCGGCCTCGGCGTCGGCGTGCTGGGCTTCGGCACGGCGATCGTGGCCCTGCGCCGCAAGAACACCGCCGGCTCCTGACCGGCTGATCCTCGGAGAAAGAGAACCATGATGCTGCGATCCCTCCGGATCGCGCGCCTCGTCCCGGCGGCTGCGGCCGCCGGGGCGCTGGCCGTGCTCACCGCGTCCTGCGCCAGCCCGTCCCAGGAGGCCGCCTCGGTCTCCGGCATCTCCCAGCCGCAGTCCAAGTACAAGGGCACCGAGCTGGGCATCCCGACCCCGATCCCGCCGGTGACGCTGACCGACACCGACGGCAAGGCGTACGACCTGAAGGCGCACGCCGCCGGCAAGGTGACGCTGGTCTACTTCGGTTACACGCACTGCCCCGACGAGTGCCCGACCGCGATGGCCGACGTGGCCGCGGCGCTGCGCCTGACCCCGGCCGACAAGCGCGCGAAGGTGCAGGTGGTGTTCGTCACCACCGATCCCGAGCGCGACACCGGTCCGGTGATCAAGGACTGGCTGGGCAAGTTCGACCCCTCGTTCGTCGGGCTCACCGGCACGGTCGACCAGGTCGACAACGCCGCGAAGCTGGCCGCGACGCCGGTCGAGCCGCCCAAGAAGAAAGCCGACGGCTCGGTCGAGGTGGACCACGGCACCCAGATCAACGCCTTCGGCCCGGACGGCGTGGCACACGTGGTGTGGCTGGCCGGCGTCACCCCGAAGGACATCGCCCACGACATCGCGCTGCTGACATGAGGCCGGCCCTGAAGGCCGGCGCGGTGGCCGCCCCGCTGGCGGTCCTCGCGGCCGGCGCGGGCCTGCTGCTGTGGTCCGGCGGCGACGCCGCGGCCGGCACCGCGAAACTCGCGGTGCGCGACGCCTACGTCCGCGAACCGGCCAACCCGTCCGAGGCCGCGGCGTACTTCACCATCGGCAACACCGGACGCGCCGAGGACACCCTCACCGAGGTCACCGCCTCGACCGGCCGCGCGTCCATGCACACCACGAACGGTCCGAAGATGGTGGCGCTGTCCGCGGCGCCGATCCCGGCCCGCGGCAGCCTGGACTTCAGTCCGGGCGCCGACCACGTGATGATCGACGACCCCGGCCCGCTGCGGCCGGGGACGACGGTGCGGCTGACCTTCCGGTTCGCGACGTCGGCGCCGATCACGGTGGACGCCCCGGTGATCGGCATCGGCGCGCCGGCGCCGGGCGCCCACGACGACGAAGGCGGGTCCTGAGGTGAGCGGAAGAGGTACAGCTGCGGCCGGCACGGGGACGGTCGGCGCCGGGGCCGCCGTCACGACGGTCGCCACCACGGCCGCCTTCACGGCCGCCGGCGCGACGGCCCCCACCCCACCACCCCGCGCTACCAGGCACCCCACCTCCCTGCGCCGCCGCCCCACCTCCCTGCGCCGCCGCCCCACCTCCCTGCGCCACCGCCTCGTCGCCCTCCTCACCGCGGCCCTGTGCCTCTGGGCCGTGGCGGCGGCACCCTCCGCCTCGGCCCACGCCACCGTCGTCTCGACCGACCCGGCCGACGGCGCGCTCCTCGCGACCGCGCCGGCCCGGGTCACCGTCACCTACAGCGAGGCCGTCGAACTCCAGCTCGGCGCGCTGCGCGTGTTCGCCCCCGACGGCTCGCAGGTCGAGGCCGGCTCGGCCGAGCACCTGAACGGCAAGCCGGAGACCGCATCCGTGCCGCTGAAGGGCAACCTGAAGAACGGCACCTACGTCGTCTCCTGGCGGGTCATCTCAGCGGACTCCCATCCCGTGCGGGGCGCGTGGACCTTCTCCATCGGCACCCCGTCCGCCCCGAACTCCGGCGGCGCCGAGGCCGCGCCGGGCGGCGACCGCACCGTCGGCGTCGCGTTCGGCGTCGCCCGCTGGCTGGCCTATGTCGGCTTCGCCGTCATGGGCGGCGGCGCGTTCCTGCTCATCGCCTTCGCGCCGAAACTCGCCGGGGACGTCCGGCTGCGGCGGCTGATCGGCGGCGGCTGGTTCGTCCTGCTGCTGGGGACGGTGGCCGCGCTGCTGTTGCAGGGCGCGTACGCCGGCGGCTTCGGCTTCGGCCGGGTGTTCGACGTCGACGTGCTGCGCGCGACCCTGCACACCCGCCTCGGCCGCGCGCTGGCGTGGCGGCTGATCCTGCTCGGCGCGGTCGGCGTGCTCGTGTCGTGGATCGCGACCCGCCTGACCGAGGCGGTGGTCCGGACCCGGCAGGTGGTCGGCGCCGCCGCCGCGGCGCTCGCCGTGGCGCTGGCCGTGACCTGGTCGATCGCCGACCACTCCGGCACCGGCTCGCAGGTCGCGCTGGCGCTGCCGGCCGACGTGCTGCACCTGCTCGCGATGGCGACCTGGGTCGGCGGGCTCACCGCGCTGACCGTCGCCGTCCTCGGCGGGACCGGTGAGCTGGAGCCCGACGAGCGCCTCACCGTGGTCCGCCGGTTCTCCACGACGGCCTTCGTCGCGGTCTGCGTCCTGGCGACCACCGGCGTCTACCAGGGCTGGCGGCAGGTCCGGCACTGGGACGCGCTGTTCGACACCGACTACGGCCGTCTGCTGATCATCAAGTCCAGCTGCTTCCTGGTGCTGATCGCCCTGGGTTACCTGGCCCGCCGCATCCTGGCCGCACCGCGTTCGGAGGAAGGTCAGCCGCCGGACCTGGCGCGGTTGCGGCGCTCGGTCGCGGCCGAGTTCGGGCTGGCGCTCGTGGTGCTGGCGGTGACCGCGCTGCTGGTGGAGTCGCAGCCGGCGGCGAGCAGCGCGGCGAAGACCGCGAGCAAGCCGGTCAGCCTGTCCTCCCCGTTCGACACCGGCTCGGCGAACGGGTCCGGCACGGTCAACGTCACCCTCGACCCGGCCCGGGTCGGCCAGGACCAGCTGCACATCTACGTCCTGGACAAGAACGGCGTGCAGGAGTCGGTACCCGAGGTCACCGCCTCGCTGGCCCTGCCGGCGCAACAGCTCGGCCCGCTGCCGGTGAAGCTCGACCTCGCCGGCCCGGGCCACTACACCAGCGCTGACGCGGTGCTGCCGGTGGCCGGGAAGTGGCAGGTGCTGGTGACCGTCCGGACCACCGACATCGACCAGGCCACGGTCATCCTGAACGTCGACGTGAGCAAGTAAGCGAGAACCCTGTGATCCTCCGCACCACCGTCCGGCGCCTGGCCGCCGTGGCCGCCCTCGCCTTCGCGGTCCTCGGCGGCCCGGCCGCCGGGGCGGCGTCCGCCCACACCGTCGGCGGCTCCGGCGCCTCGAACTACGTCACCACCATCGGCCCGCTCACCCCGGCGGCGCCCGGCCTGACCTTGAAGGTCGTCGAGAACGGCTCCAAGCTCCAGGTCGAGAACCACTCAGGCGCGGACGTGGTGGTGGACGGCTATGTCGGCGAGCCGTATGTGAAGGTCGGGCCGGACGGCGCGTTCACCAACACGAACTCCCCCGCGACCTACCTGAACAACGACCGCTGGGCCAAGTCGCCGGTCCCGGCAGGCGTGGATCCGAACGCGGCGCCGGTGTGGAAGAAGGTGTCCGACACCCCGGTGTGGCGCTGGCACGACCACCGCATCCACTGGATGTCCACGACACCCCCGCCCGCGGTGAAGTCCGCGCCGGACAAGCCGCACGCCATCAGCACGTGGCGCATCACGCTGCACCGCGACGGGCAGACCATCACCGCCGACGGCAGACTCGCCTGGCAGCCGGGCCCCTCGAAGGCACTGCGGGTGACCGGCGTGATCCTCGCGGCGGCGGTGACGCTGTGGCTGTGCCTGCGCGGCTGGACGCTGTGGGTCGCGCTCGGCCTGGTCGCGGCGGACGTGCTGCACTCGGCCGGCGTGGCGGCCGACATCGCCGACGGGCCGGTGGCCGCGTTCTTCAAGGGCAACGTGGTGCAGCTGGCAACGTGGGCCGGAGCCCTGTGGGCCGTGTGGCTGCTGGCCAGACGGAAGGAGTCGATCGGCGCGCTCTGGCTGGCCGCCGGAGCCGGGCTGCTGATCGCTGCGGTCAGCGGGGTGCCCGACCTCAGCGTCCTGTGGAGCTCGACGGCGCCGTTCGCGTGGGGGGTCACGCTGGCGCAGGTGCTGGTGCTGGTCATCACCGGAGTGGGGTTCGGGATGGCGGTCGCGCTGCCGGTGCGGCTGCGGCTGACGCGTTTCCGCCACGAACCGGCTTCCGCGGCGGCCGAAGCACCAGTCTCCTCAGCGGCCGAAGCAGTCGAAACGATCGCAAATGCCCAGGAAGCTGAAGGAGCGGGGAAGCTTGAGCAAGAGCCGAGCCCCGGCCCCTCCCGCCGCTCCTTCCTCGCCACCGGCACCACCAGCATCGGAGGCGTCGCGGCCGGCGCGGCGGCCTCCGCCCTGCTGCTCGACGACCGCCGCCAGTCCTCGGCCCCCGCCGGCGACCTGGTCGCGGGCCTCGGCACCGCCACGGTCGCCGTCCCCCTGCCGCACCAGGCGGGCATCTCCGTCCCGGCACGTCAGCAGGGCCACGGCACCGTCGCCGCCTTCGACCTCGTCGACGGCGCCACCCGCGAGCAGCTCAAAGCGCTGATGAAGGCGTGGACCGCGGTGATCGCCGACCTGACCGCCGGGCGCGCGCCGTCCGCCGCCACCGGCACCGGCACCGGCACCGGCACCGACGACGCCATCGCCTTGGGCAGTGGACCGTGTTCTCTGACGGTCACCGTCGGCTTCGGCCCCTCCCTGTTCGGCAAGGCCGGTCTCGACCCCGCCGCGCGCCCGCCGCAGCTCGCGCCGCTCCCCGTCTTCGGCACCGAGCAGCTCGACGCCGCTCGCAGCGACGGCGACCTGGGCGTCGTCCTCGCCGCCGACGACGCGCTCGTCGTCTTCCACGCCCTGCGCACCCTGACCCGGATCGCGGACGGGACGGCGAAGCCGCGCTGGACGATGTCCGGCTTCACGCGCGCGCCGGGGTCGTCCCCCGACCCGGCGTCGACCGGCCGCAACCTCATGGGGCAGCTCGACGGCACCAACAACCCCACGCCGGCCCAGCCGGACTTCGACCGCAAGGTCTTCGTGCCAGGCGACGCCGACACGGTCTGGATGCGCGGCGGCTCCTACCTGGTCTTCCGCCGGATCAGGATGCTGCTGGACTCCTGGGAGGCGCAGAGCACCGCCGAGCAGGAGAAGGTCATCGGCCGCCGCAAGGACTCCGGCGCGCCGCTGCACGGCGGCACCGAGCACACGAAGGTGAACCTCGCCGCGCAGAACCCGGACGGCACGCTGGCCATCCGCGGGGACGCGCACATCCGGCTGGCCGCCCCGGAGACCAACGGCGGCGCGGCCATGCTGCGGCGCGGGATGAGCTACAACGACGGCCTGACCGGCGACGGCAAGCCCGACGCCGGGCTGCTGTTCCTGGCCTGGCAGGCCGATCCGGCGTCCGGGTTCATCCCGGTGCAGCAGCGGCTGACCAAGAACATGGACGCGTTGAACCGGTTCACCAAGCACGAGACCAGCGCGTTGTTCGCGATGGTCCCGGCGGCCACCGGCGGCGGCTACCTCGGGCAGGCGCTGCTGGAGCCGGGTGCGGCGTCGGGTGCCTCGGGCGCCTCGGGCGCCTCGGCCTCGTCGACGCCGGCGGCCGCGCTGCCCACCGACGTCGGCAGCGGCGGCAGCGGCCGCGCGGTCCTCGGCCCCGACGGCGTGCAGCGCATCACGGTCACCGCCGACGACTCGCTGCGCTACCACCCGTCGGTGATCGAGATGGCGCCCGGGACCATCGAGGTGACGTTCAAGAACGCCGGCACACTCCCGCACACGCTGTCCGAAGACGGGCCGCCCCTCCCCGGCGAGCCGGTGGCGGGAGTCCCGCAACTGGCCGGGGGCGACCAGACCACGATGAGCCTGAAGCTGACGCAGCCCGGCGACTACCCGTTCCAGTGCGGGTATCACGCGGCGGAGGGGATGTACGCGGTCATCAGGGTGCGATGAGGCGTCAGGGGCACTGGAACTTGAGGTCCCCCGAGCTCGACGTGTCGGTGCCCGGCGCCAGGACCTCGGGGTTGGTGATCCGGAACTTGGCGGTCACCGTCCCGCTCCCGTGCAGGTTCAGCTTCCAGTCCAGGTGCACCGTCGGCGAGGCGGCGCTGATGACCTGGGAGCCGGGCACGGTCTGCGTCTGGTTGTTCTTGGCCGGGATCTCCCACTCGTAGTGGACGGTGCCGGAGCCGCCGTTGGTGGTGAACTCGGCCACCATGTCCACGGTGGAGTTGCAGATCCCGGCGGGCTGCACCGGGTTCTGGTTGTGCACGGAGATGCCGGTGATCTTCACCGCGGTGGTGGGCTTCTTGTCGCGCATCTTCAGGCCGACCACGGTCGCGGCGCCGACCACCGCGGCGACCAGGACCAGGCCGACGAAGGCGCGGGTGAGGCGCCGTGGGAGCGGGTCCTTCAGGTCCTTCTTCGTCCACTGCGGGGGGCGCGGCTGCTGCGGGCCCGGTCCGTATCCCGGTCCGTGCCCGGTCGTGCCGAGGTCGACGGAGGGACGCCAGGGAAGTCGGATCGTAGCCATGTCGTTCTGTGAGCCAAGGAGTTGGATGATCCTTTTGTCTTCCTAAGACCGCTTGGCCTCCGACTTCGCCGGCGACGGCGTTCCCGCCCAGAGCGCCGGGCCGCCCGCCCGACCCGGCCATCCCGCCAGGTGCACCCGGCCCGCCCACACTTCCCACGCCGCCCACGCCCATCGCGGCCGCGCCCATCGCGCCGGGCGCGCCGGCCACGTTCGGGGCCGACACCGGCGTGCTGCCCAGCAGCAGCGCCTCGGTCCGCCCGGCGCTGTCGGCGGCCGGCACCTGCGCGGTGATCAGCCAGATCCGCCCGGCGTCCTCCACCAGGTCCACCACCGGCAGCGTGCCGGGCAGCATCCCGGCGCGCGCCGCGACCACCCGCTCGATGAGCCGGTCCACGGCGCCCGCCGGCTTCAGCAGCGCGGCCTCGAACCGCAGCACCCCGAGCGTGCCGCCGTCGGCGCCGGTGGCCGAGTACCACACGCCGTTCGGGCTCCGCAGCAGCTCCGCGCCGAGTTTCAAACCCATGCCCGGAAGTCCGGCCTCGCTCAACGCACTCCCCCAGATTTTCCGTCTGTCGTGCGTCCGGCGGCCGCCCGAATCCACGGCCCCGACGCTTCTCCCCTACCCCCACCCGTCTGCGGCGACGCCAGCCTGCGGCCCGCAGATCGGCCACGCTTGCGGCAGTGTAGAGCGTCGCGGACCATGGAGGCGTCCCTCCTCCAGAAAGCAGCCCGCGCCATGCCCGTGACCCGCCTGAACCACGCCGTGCTGTTCGTCCGGGAGCTGCCGCGCAGCCTGGCGTTCTACCGCGACCTGCTGGGCTTCGAGGTGCTGATGGAGGCGCCGAGCGCGGCGTTCCTGCGGGCGCCGGGCTCGACCAACGACCACGACCTGGGGCTGTTCGCGATCGGCGCGGGCGCCGGGTCGTCGGAGGCCGGGCGGTCCCGGGTGGGGCTGTACCACCTGGCGTGGGAGGTGGACACGCTGGCCGAGCTGCGGCGGTTCGCCGAGCTGCTGAAGGAGCACGGGGCGCTGGTCGGCGCCAGCGACCACGGCACCACCAAGGCGCTGTACGCGCACGACCCGGACGGCCTGGAGTTCGAGATGTCGTGGCTGGTCCCGGCGGACCGGGTCGCGGACGCGCGGCTGCCCGAGGGCGAGGTGACGCTTCCGCTGGACCTGACGCGGGAGATCGAGCGGTACGGCGCCGAGACCCGGGGCGGGGTCGGGATCTCGCACGTCATCGTGCCCTGAGCCGGCCTCGGGGCCGGGCTGCGGATCTCAGTGCAGGACCTTGAGACCTACGACACACCCGACGATCCCGGCGAGCAGCAGCAGCCTGGCCGGCGACACCGCCTCACCGTCGAAGACCATGCCGTAGGCGACGGTCAGCACCGCGCCGATGCCCACCCATACGGCGTAGCCGGTGCCGACCGGCAGCGTGCGCAGGGCGTAGGCGAGGCCGGCCATGCTCAGCAGCAACCCGAGGACGAAGACCGCGGTCGGGCCGAAGCGGTGGAACCCGTCGGACCTGCCGAGTGCGGTGGCCCACACCGCTTCCATGCACCCGGAGACCACCAGGACGACCCAAGCCACCGCGCACCTCGTCTTTCATCGGATCATCCATCCAAGCAACCTCCGGCCCCGGGGTCCAATACGGGGCCGCCGCCCCGGCCGCACCCGATAGTCTTGAGGGGCCGCCGGTCCGCGTTCCCGATCATCATGCTTGGAGTCCACCGCATGTCCCTGCCCAGCCCGCACGCCCTGTCCCGGATAGTCGTCGCAATCGACGGCCCGTCGGGGTCGGGCAAGTCGAGCGTGTCGCGCGGGGTCGCGGCCCGGCTCGGACTGCGTTACCTGGACACCGGCGCGCAGTACCGGGCGGTGACGTACTGGATGCTGCAGAACAAGGTCGACCTGGCCGACCCCGGGGCGATCGCGGCCGACGCCGGCGTGCCGGCCATCACCTCCGGCACCGACCCGGCCGCCCCGGCGATCACGGTGGACGGCGAGGACGTGGCGGCCGCGATCCGCGAGGCCGACGTCACCGGCGCGGTCAGCGCCGTGGCCGCGGTGCCCGAGGTACGGGCCCGGCTGATCGCGCTGCAGCGGGAGATCATCGGCGCCGGCGGGATCGTGGTCGAGGGCCGCGACATCGCCTCGGTGGTGGCCCCGGACGCCGCGGCCAAGATCTTCCTGACCGCCAGCGAGGAGGCCCGCGCGCACCGCCGCAACACCGAGAACGGCGGCGGGACCGGGACCGTGGCGGCCACCCGCGAGGCGCTGACCCGGCGCGACTCCGTCGACAGCCGCACCAACGCGCTGGCGGCGGCGCCGGGCGCGGCGGTGGTCGACGCCACCGAACTGACACTGGAGCAGGTGATCGACACGGTCGCCGGCATCGTCATCCACGCGGCCGAGGGCGCAGCGCCGGACGCCGACTCCCAGGGGGTGGGACTCACCAGATGAAGGTTCTCCGCGAGCTTCCGCACCGGCCGAACGTCCCGTGGCGGGGGCGGCAGAACGGGGCGTACCCGCACGGCGTGATGGTCAACGGCACACCCAGCGCCCGCGGCGCCCGGCGCGCCCACCGCATCGGCGTCCCGCTGATGCACTCGCTGTGGCACGTCACCCAGCACGGCACCGCGAACTTCCCGGCCGACGGACCGGTTCTGCTGGCGGTGAACCACACCAGCTTCCTGGACGGCCCCCTGATCGCCGGGGTGGCGCCCCGGCCGGTGCACTTCCTGGTCAAGAAGGAGATCTTCGTCGGCCCGCTGGGACCGCTCCTGGAGCGCGGCTTCGGCCAGATCCCGGTCGACCGGGCCCACCCGGACCGCACCGCGATCCAGTCGGCCCTGGCCGCCCTCCGCTCCGGCGGCGTCCTCGGCGTGTTCCCGGAGGGCACCCGCACCACCGGCGAGTTCGAGTCGGTCCACAACGGCCTGGCCTACTTCGCGGTGGCCACCGGAGCGCCGGTCCTGCCGGTGGCCTGCCTCGGAACCGCCGCACGAGGCCGCACGGTCGGCGCCCTGCCGACCCCGCGGACCCACCTGGACCTCGTCTACGGAACACCGGTGAGCCTGGCGGAGTTGTCCCAGGGGTCCGAGAGCCTGGGCCGCCGCCAGAAGATCGCCGCGATCAGCGAGGAACTGCGGGTCCGCCTGGCGGCACACGTACAGCACGCCAGACAGCTCACCGGGCGCGACAATTAGAACAGCTCGATCCAGCACCCGACGCGGCCGGCCCACCAGCCCGCCGCGCACGGCGCTTTCCACGGAGAACATGAGGACCCCCTGATGCAGCCCGAGACCGAGGACTACATTCCCGGTGACGCCGGCGAGGAGTACTTCGACGAGGACTTCGACTACCAGGCCTACGCCGAGGGCCTGGACGCCGAGGACTGGTCGCGCGCCGACGGCGAGAGGGTCCGCCTGCCGGTCCTGGCCGTCGTCGGGCGCCCCAACGTCGGCAAGTCCACCCTGGTGAACCGCATCCTGGGCCGCCGCGAAGCGGTGGTGCAGGACGTCCCCGGCGTCACCCGCGACCGCGTGTCGTACGACGCGCACTGGAACGGCCGCCGCTTCACCCTGGTCGACACCGGCGGCTGGGAACGCGACGTCGAGGGCATGGCCAAGGCCGTCGCCTTCCAGGCCGAAGCCGCCATCAACGCCTCCGACGCGGTCCTGTTCGTCGTCGACGCCACCGTCGGCATCACCGACACCGACGAAGCCGTGGTCCGCGTCCTGCGCCGAGCGAACAAACCAGTGGTCCTGGCCGCGAACAAAGTGGACGACCAGCGCACCGAGGCCGAAGCGGCCACCCTCTGGAACCTGGGCCTGGGCGAACCCCACGCCGTCTCGGCCCTCCACGGCCGCGGCTCCGGCGACCTCCTCGACGCCATCCTGGACGTCCTCCCCGAAACCCCCGAACTCCGCTTCGGCGAGCCCGTGGGCGGCCCCCGCCGCGTAGCCCTGGTCGGCAAACCCAACGTCGGCAAGAGCTCCCTCCTGAACAAACTGGCCGGCGAGGAACGCGTCGTCGTCGACCCCACAGCAGGCACCACCCGCGACCCCGTCGACGAACTGATCGACCTGGGCGGCAAAACCTGGCGCTTCGTCGACACAGCAGGCATCCGCCGCCGCGTCCACCAAACCTACGGAGCCGACTTCTACGCCTCCCTCCGCACCCAAGCCGCGATCGAGAAAGCCGAAGTAGCAGTCGTCCTCGTAGACGCCAGCGACACCCTCACCGAGCAGGACCTCCGCATCATCAGCATGGTCGCCGAAGCCGGCCGCGCCCTGGTGATCGCCTACAACAAGTGGGACCTCATGGACGAGGAACGCCGCTTCTACCTCGAACGCGAAATCGAACGCGACCTGGTCCAAGTCCGCTGGGCCCCCCGCGTCAACCTCGCAGCCAGAACAGGCCGCCACGTCGACAAACTGGTCCCCGCCCTGGAGCAAGCCCTAGAAGGCTGGGAAACCCGCATCCCCACCGCCAAACTCAACGCCTTCCTAGGCACCCTGGTCTCCGAACACCCCCACCCCCTCCGCGGCGGCAAACAACCCCGCATCCTCTTCGGCACCCAGGCCTCCACCAGACCCCCCCGCTTCGTCCTCTTCGCCTCCGGCTTCCTCGAAAGCGGCTACCGCCGCTTCATCGAACGCCGCCTCCGCGAAGAGTTCGGCTTCACCGGCTCCCCGATCCAGATCTCAGTCAAAGTCCGCCAAAAGAACCGCGACCGGAAGAAATAAGACGCCACACCCCCACCCCGGACCCAACCGATGTGATTCCAAGGCCCCGGGTGCGGTATGGTCTTCCTGCCCGCCGATACGGCGGGCAGGCGGGCTGTAGCGCAGCTTGGTAGCGCACTTGACTGGGGGTCAAGGGGTCGCAGGTTCAAATCCTGTCAGCCCGACCGCGAAACCGCAGGTCAAAGACCTGGCTCCGACACAGGAGCCAGGTCTTTCCGCTTCATATCCGCAGGACGTAAGCAGTCGAACTGTTCGCCCTGACACGCGTGGAGACGGGCTGAATGCATCGCACGCGGACTTATTCGCCTTTCGAGGCCAAGGGGCCACAGGTTCAAACCAGATCTGCGATCCCAGAAAACGCGCAGGTCAGCCTTTCGAAATCATCGCCAGTCGCGAGCATCCGATGCCTGCAGAATCCCGCTGACGCCCAGTCAGATTTGAACCTGCCAGCGCTTGATCACTGGCGAACCTTTTGCAGCCGTGCGCAGACGTCACCATCGCGACTGGAGCGCGGCATGGATCTGCTCGGCAGCGACCGCGGCGTCCCAAGCCGTCAGCGAGGTCCCTCGAGCTCGCCGACACCGACCTGGCGCTTACCGGACGTATCGCATGATCACGAGCTTGGCCTGCACCGGACCGGTCGAAATGACCCCTTACCAGTCCGGATGCAGGCGAACGGCGACCAGCCAGCTACTGCGCGGCGGCGACCGCCGGCAACCAGGCAGCCGCCGCCTTGCCGCGTGGCCCGAACACGAACTGACGATCACGAAGCCTCGACTCGGAACGAGTCGACCAGCAGGTAGGCGCCACCGGACTCGGTCAGCTTGATCGTGTGCTGCTGTGCCAGGAAGCCAGCCGGGCCGATCTGGTACAGGACTTGCTGCGCGGACCGCGCCGGGGTGTAGGCGTCGACCGTGCCGCGCGAGACGCCGTCCACCGGCACCGCGACCGTGTCCTCATCGGAGTTTGCCTCGGTCCCTTACGTCACACCGGTTCCGGTGAAGGTGACCTCACCGTGTCGCCGTTGATCGTCGTGACGTGCACGTCATCGCCGAGCCGGCGGAAGACGCTGGAGAGCCAGGAGCCGAGGTGGCTGATCACCTGGTCGTCGTCATCGAAGCCCGGGTTCGGCGGTGCGCGTTTCCGGCCCGATGGCCGCGGTGATCGACTGCGCCGCGGCCAGTCAGGGCACGCGGACGAGGGCCGTCCGCGTGCCGTTGAAGGTTAGGGAGCCAGAGTCAGCGCCGGCATCATGTCGGCGTTCGCGTTGGTGAGCCCTGCGGGGCTGGTGGCCCCTTCCGAGCTGACGAAGCGCAGTTCGTGGTCGGTGCCGCCGGCGTTGCAGACGGCGAGCAGGAGCGAGGTCTGCCCGGCTGCGTAGGCGTTCTGGACGAACGTGGTGACGTCGACGGTGATCACGCGACCGTCGATCGGGTTGTTCTGGTGGCTTCCGCCGCCCTCGGGGACGATGGTCGACCCGAGGGCGAAGGTCGCCGACCTCGCGACAGAGGTGTTCGTGGCGGTGAAACTCGGTCGGTTGACCCAGGTCATGATGCTGATCGGGCAGGAGGTGCTGCCGGTGGTGCAGACGGTGTCGCTGACGGGCTGCGCGAGCAGTTGGTCGGTGTCAGTCGACGGAACTGTTGAATAGCGGTGGCCGAGGTAGGTGAGTTGGAGTGTCGCCTTGCTCGGTGCGTGGATCAGACCATTGAGGGGGAACTGGATGTAGGAGAGTTTTCCGTCTCCGGATCCGGTGGTGTACTGCTCGCCCATCAGGCCGGCGCCGGTGTTGCGGGTGATCAAGGTCAGGTCCGAGGAGTTGTTTGTGGTCTGGTCTCCGACCCAGGCCCCGACCCATGTGTCGCCGTTGGTGGCGGCGCCGAACTTGACGGCCTGGGTCTGACCGGTCGCGTCTGTGTAGGTGGTGGTCAGCTTGCTGATTCCGGACGTCGTCAGCGGGAACTGGCTGGTGTACTCAACGAGCTGGCCCGCGACGTGGAGGTTGTTCAGCGTCGCGTTCGTGACTCCGGTCATCGTGTTGCTCGGCGTCTGCTTCGAGAACCACACGTTGTCGAGGTCGACGGTGGGAATGGGGGTCTTGGTGTACGTGTAGGTGTTACCCGACCCGTCTGGGTTGGGGGCGAATCCCCAGTTCGCTTGCTGGTCGGCGGTGACGGTCTGCGCGGTTCCGTCGCCGCCGTAGATCCAGATCGACGTTCCCGTCGGGAACCGGGATGTGTCTATGGAGCTGTTCTTCACCACGACGCTCTGGACACGTGGGTACGTGTTGGGGGTCTTCATCACGTAGAGGCCGCCTACCTTGGCCGAGACTGAGTTGAAGTTGATGAACGTGTAATCGGTGAGCTGGTATCCGTTGGTCTGCCAGCCGAGCCGGATCGCGTTGCCGGCGTTGACAGACCAGTTCAGCGTGTTGCTCACCGAGACGCTCTTCGAGTCCTCGACGTCCCAGTGGTTGCTGTCGAACCCGAGTTGCCCGGCAACGGCGTTGTAGGCGCCGACCGCGTTGACGTAGCCCTGGATGTTGGCGCTGGAAGTGCCCAGTTGGAAGTTGTTCCACACGCCGGTGGACAGCGGCGTGAATCCGTTGCTGCTGTCGTAGTGGCCGGAGGCGAACGCGTCGTCGTTGCCGAGGGTGAAGACGTGGTCGGCGGTGATGTTCTGGCCGCTTGCGAAGTCAGTCCCGTCGATCCACGGCTGGGCGTACGGGGTGAGTGCCTTGATGTTGTTGTACGTGATGGTGTTGGCCGTGTGGGTTTCCCAGTTCCACTGCTTCGAGTTGCGCTCGTAGGTGTCATTGAAGGTGATGTCCGAGGAGTGCATGACCATGACGCCGCCCTGGTGCTGGCTGTCGGAGGCGTCGTGCAGGTCACCGCTGCTGTGGGCGTTGTAGTTGGCCACGCCGTTGCCGTCGAACATGCCGCGTCCGTCGATCTCGATGTTGCTTGAGTTGACGATGGCGATCTCCGGCTCGAAGGCCTCCATGTACGCTTGGACGCGGTTGTCGAGCAGTGCACCCTCGTCGGTGTAGATCTTCAGCTTGCCACCGGTGAGCTTGCCGCCGTCCACACCGTTGACCAGCAGCCCGGACCAGAGATACGTGCCGTTCGGGAAGTAGAGCGTGTTGAGCTGCGTGGGGTTGTTCTCGATGGCTTTGATGGCGGCCTGCAGAGCGAAGGTGTCGTCGTTGGCGGCCATTGTGCGCTCGTTCGGGTATCGCACGTTGACACTGCTCGGGCTCACCAGCATCCCGGCCGAGGTCTTCTGACCGGCGGGTATGGCGGTGCCGTCTATGGTCTGACCAGCCACGGAGCTGGTCGTCGCGGCCGGCGCCGTCTGAGCGGCGCTGTTCGGGTGCACCGTGAGATACTTCGCGGCGAATTCCTGGAAGTTGACAACGCCGGTCTGCGTGTTGACGCCGGAACCGTCCGGGGCGTCAGTGGTGTCCGGGTGCTGCGACGGGTCCTCCAGCGGGTCGTTGACGACCGCCAGGTAGGGCTGTCCGGCGGCGTTGGTCGAGTCGCCGTTGACCATCACGATCGCTTCGTTCAGCGCCGCGGCGGCTGACATAGTGAAGGTCAGCGTGTGCTTGTCCGAGCTCACCGAGACGCTGCCGGAGGGGTAGTAGCGCGCCGGATAGACGTTCACCGTATTGATCGTCGTACTGGGCAGCGTGACCGTGATCGTCGGCGTTCGCGAGCTCGACGCGAACCGCGCCACGTCGAAGTTGTGACCGTTCTGGGTGTACTGCACGGCGCCTACGGACACACCGGCCACTTGCACCTGGTACTTGGTGGAGGCCACGTCAGGAGAAGTCGTCACGCCGCCCCCGACTCCGGTCGGTGCGTAGGTGTGAACTGTGACCGAGGTTGTGGCATGCGCGGAGACCGCGGTGCCGAGGCTGAGACCCGCTGCCGCGATGGCGGTACCGGCGGCCGCCGCGATGATGCGGTTCACTCGCGGGACGCCGCGCGCTCGGGCGGCGCGGTGTGACGTCGGGTGCTGTTTCGCGCGATGTGCCATGAAGACCCCATCTCATTGATCGATCCATGCGATCGGCGTGGCGGGGATGTTAGCGCCGCGTTTCCGAAACCGTCAACGGCGTGTTCGCCATATGAAGCTCCCACCAGGAACGATGCGCTCCACATCCGCCGGTCGGGCCGTGCAACCGTAACGGATGGGTCACGACACCCCCGCGAAGGCTTGTCCGCCGACGAGATATCGCCCTACGCTGACGCCACTTTCGTGGATCGATAAACGTTTCAAGGAGCGCTCGTGGTGACGATGGCGGAGGTGGCCGCTCGGGCGGGAGTCACCAAGCAGACTGTCTCCAATGTGGTGTCGGGCAAGAAGGTCCGGCCGGAGACCCTGGCGAAGGTGAACGCGGCGATCGCCGAACTCGGCTACAAGCCGAACCTCGTAGCGCGCTCACTACGCACTGGCAGCACGTCGACGGTCGGACTGTTCGTGCCGCACGTGGCCAACCCCTTCTATTCAGAGGTGGTCGAGGAGGTGGAGAACGTCCTGGTCCGCCACGGCTATAACCTGTTGCTGGCCACGACGCGCGACGATCCCGACTACACCCGGGTCCATCTGGAGAACCTGGCCGCACGCTCGGTGGACGCGCTGCTGGTCGCCGGGGACAAGGGCGTCGGCCGGCAGCTGCCGATGCTGGCACAGACCAGTTTCCCGGTGGCGCTGTTCGCCTGGGAAGGAGATCCGCCGGCCACGCTTCCGGTGGTGTCCATCGACTACGAGCACGCCGGTTACCTGGCCGGGCGGCACCTGCGGGATCTCGGCCACCGGAACGTCGCGGTGATCGCCGACCTTCCCCCGCATGCGCTGCGCGTCGCCGGGCTGCGCCGGGCGTTCGCCGCCGACGGGCTGGCCATCGACGACAGCAAGGTGTTCGCCCGCACCAGCGACGATGCCGCCGGCGGATACGCCGCCGCCTGCGCCGCGCTGGAGGCCGACCCGGAACTGACAGCGATTTTCGCCACCCACGACATCCTGGCCGTCGGTGCCGTGGAGGCGGTGACCCGGTCCGGGCGGCGAGTCCCCGAGGACGTCAGCGTCGTCGGCTTCGACGACATCGCCCAGGTCGGCCGGATCGAACCGCCGCTGACCACCGTGGCCTTCCCGAAGCGGGAGATGGCCCAGAACGCCGTCGAACTGCTGCTGCGCGCCGTCGAATCCGGGAAGCCGCCGACCAACGCCCTGTCGCTGCTGCGCCCGACCTTGATCGTGCGGGACAGCAGCGCCCCGCCCCGCACCACCGCGTAGCACCGACACCCGCTCTCCGGCACAACAGCTTCAGGGATCACCAGCGCAGTCCCGCCATGCCGCGTTTCCCGCCACGGCGACGAGTTCCGACAGAAAGCACCTGATGATGAAAGACCTTGGCCCTCATGGCTACGTCGAAGACCGGTCGCCGGGTTCCGGACGGCTGCGGCCGCGCGCCGCGTTCGTCTCCGACCTGCCCGCGATCGCGCTCGACGGAAACTGGCGGTTCCGGCTGGCATCAGGACTGGACGACCTCACCGGTGACTTCGCCGCGCCGGACTTCGACGACTCCGCGTGGGATCTGCTCGCTGTGCCGTCCTGCTGGCAGATGGCGGGCCTGCCTGGTGAGCCGCGCTACGGCGCCCCGGCCTATACCAACATCCTGTATCCGTTCCCGGTCGATCCGCCGCGGGTGCCCCGGCAGAACCCGACCGGCGAGTACCGCCGCGTGTTCGAGGTCCCGGACGGGTTCCCGGCTGCGGACGCGGTGCTCCGGTTCGAGGGCGTCGACTCGGCGTTCGCGGTGTGGCTCAACGGGATCCGGCTCGGCGACGGCAAGGGCAGCCGGCTGACCACCGAATTCGACGTCTGCGACGTGCTGCGGCCGGGCCGGAACGTGCTCGCGGTCCGGGTGCACCAGTGGTCGTCCGGCAGCTACCTGGAAGACCAGGACATGTGGTGGCTGTCCGGGATCTTCCGGTCGGTGTCCGTCGCCGCTTGCGGTGTCCGGGACTTCTTCGTCCACGCCGCCTACGACCACACCACGGGCCAGGGCACGCTGGCCGTCGACGTCACCGCCCCGACACCGGTGTCCCTGTCGGTGCCCGAGCTTGGGATATCCGGCGCGGATCCGGCCGGTCCGCATGTGATCGACGGCGTCGAGCCCTGGTCGGACGAGAAGCCGCGCCTGTACTCGGGAGAACTGGTTTCCGAAGCGGGGGAACGGATCCCGCTGCGCATCGGCTTCCGGACCGTGGCCGTCGTGGACGGCGTCCTGACCGTCAACGGCCGGCCGATATCCCTACGGGGCGTCAACCGCCACGAATGGCATCCCTTGACGGGCCGGACTCTGGCCGAGGACGTCATGCTGGCCGACGTGGTGCTGATGAAGCAGCACAACATCAACGCGGTGCGCACCAGCCACTATCCGCCGGACCGCCGTTTCCTGGACCTGTGCGACGAGCACGGGCTGTGGGTGTTCTGCGAAGGCGACCTGGAGACGCACGGCTTCGAACCCGGCGGCTGGCGGCACAACCCGAGCGACGATCCCGCGTGGCGCGAGGCCATTCTGGACCGGACCGAGCGCCTGGTGGAGCGGGACAAGAACCACCCGTCGGTCATCGTCTGGTCGCTGGGCAACGAGTCCGGTACCGGAGCGAACCTGGCCGCCGCGGCCGTGTGGATCCGGGACCGTGACCGCAGCCGTCTGATTCACTACGAAGGCGACTACCGGAGCTGCGCCTACGTCGACCTGTACTCCCAGATGTACATCGGCCTGGACGCGTTGGCCGCCGTGGGGCGCGGCCAGGAACCGCCGACCGCCGATCCGGCCGACGACGCCCATCGCCGCGCCCTGCCGGCCGTGCTGTGCGAGTACGGACACGCCATGGGCACCGGCCCGGGCGGACTGTCGGAGTACCAGCAGATCATCGAGGCCCATCCGCGCCTGGCGGGAGGGTTCATCTGGGAGTGGATCGACCACGGGATCGCAAGGCTTTCCGGGCGTGCGGAGTCCGAGTTCTTCTATGCCTATGGCGGCGACTTCGGCGAGGAGGTCCACGACGGCAACTTCGTCGCCGACGGGCTGCTCTTCCCCGACCGCACACCCTCCCCGGGCCTCATCGAGTTCAAGAAGGTCATCGAGCCGGTCCGCATCCACATCGATCCAACGGCACGGCAGATCAGCGTCCACAATCTGCACCACGTCCGCGACACCTCCTACCTGGCCTTCCAATGGAGTGTCGAGGACGGCGGCGAGGCGGTCGGCTCCGGCGGCCTGACCGTGCCGGCGACCGCACCCGGCGAGCGGACGGCCGTCGGGTGGCCCGCCGACCTGACCGCCGCGCTCGACGCGGCGCGTAAGGAAGGCTCGGGCCAGGAGGTGTGGCTGACCTTGACCGCGGTGCTCGCCGCCGATGAGACCTGGGCCTCGGCCGGGCACGAGATCGCCTGGTCGCAGGGCCTGGTCGCCGCGTCTGCGGCGCCTGCCGCCTTCACGCGGGCCCCGGCCATCACCCGGGACCGGGACATCGCCGTCGGGCGCTCGCGGTTCGACGCCCGCAGCGGCCAGCTGATCCGGCTCGGCGACCTGGACCTCGACGGGCCGAGGCTGGACGTCTGGCGGGCCCCGATCGACAACGACCTGCTCAACGCCTTCGGCGAGCCGCAGGTCAGCGCCTGGCTCGCCGCCGGGCTGCACCGGATGCGCCACGACGTCCTCGGCGTCGAGCCGGACGCTTCCGGGGTCACGGTCACCGCACGGCTCGCCGCCGCCGGCTCCTCGTCCGGCCTCGACGTGGTCTACCGCTGGAGCGCCGGCGTGGGACCGGAGGCCGGCCGGAACCGGCTGCGCCTGGAGACCACCGTCACTCCTGACGGCGCCTGGCCGGCGCCACTGCCGCGACTGGGGATCTCGCTGTCGCTGCCCGGCGACGACGCCGACGTCGAATGGTTCGGGCTCGGTCCCGGCGAGGCGTACCGGGACGCCCGGGCCGGGGCCCGGGTGGGCCGCCACCGGTCGACCGTCACAGCGATGCAGACCCCTTATGTCCGCCCGCAGGAGAACGGCAACCGCCACCTCGTCCGCCACGCCCGGATCACGACCCCGGACGGCAGCCTGTGCATCACCGGCGACCCGGTCATCGACCTGACCGTGCGCCCCTGGAGCACCGCGGCCCTGACCGCCGCCGCTCACCCGTACGAGCTGGTCCGCGACGGCCGGCTCCATCTGCACCTGGACCACGCACACCACGGTCTGGGCAGCGCGGCCTGCGGCCCGGGCCCGTCGGCACCCCACGTTCTGGCCGCGGTTCCGACCGTCTTCAGCGTGGAGTTCAGCACCAGCCGGTAGGCGGGCCTTGCCCGCCCGCCCACCGGCCCTTTCAGTCCAGCAAGGTCCGTTCCATCACGAAGGGTTTCGCTCACATGGACCGCACCACCCTACGCAACCGCAGACTCTTGACGCTCGCCACCGCCGCGCTTCTGGCGGCCGGCGTGAGCGCGTGCGGCAGTTCCAAGAGCGGCTCCGCTTCCGGAGCCGCGGCGGAACCGGCCCAGTCCGGGCCGGTGAGCATGGAGTTCTGGGGCTGGGCCCCGGTCTACGAAAAAATCGTCGACCAGTGGAACGCCGCGCACCCGAACATCAAGGTGACCTTCAAGAAGGTGCCCTCCGGCGGCAAAGGCGGCTACGCCCAGATCACCGACGCGATCACCGCGGGCAAGGGCCCGTGCCTGGCCCAGATCGAGTACGGCACCATCCCCTCGATGCTGGTGAAGAACGCGGTCCAGGACATCACGCAGTACGCGACCTCCGACATGGCCAAGTTCGTTCCATCCGCAGTGTCCGCCTCCAGCGTCGGCGGCAAGATCTACGGCGTCCCGGTAGACGTCGGCCCGATGGTCCTGTTCTACCGTACGGATCTGTTCGCCAAGTACGGCATCGCCAAGCCCCCGGCCACGTGGGACGAGTACCAGGCCGACGCCGCGAAGGTGACCGCAGCCGACCCGAGCGTCAAGTTCGGCACCCCGCCCGGCGACGGCAACGACCTGGCGGCCTTCAGCCTGCAGACCGGCCAGTCCTGGTACTCGGCCAGCGGAAGCAGCTGGACCGTCAGCATCGACAACCCCGGCACCCGCAAGGTCGCCGCCTACTGGCAGGGTCTGAAGGACAAGGGCCTGGTGGCGACCACCGGCAACGCCTGGGACCCGGCGTTCGACAAGGCCTCCGAAGGCGGCAAGGTGCTGACGTTCGTCAACGCGGCCTGGGCCGCCGGCGGCCTGAAGGACGATCTGAAGGATCTGGCCGGCAAGTGGGCGGTGGCCCCGATGCCGACCTGGAGTCCCGGCGACGGCAAGAGCGCCAGCAACGGCGGCTCGGCCACCTCGGTGATGACCGGTTGCAAGACTCCGCGCGAGGCCGAGCAGTTCGCCGCGTTCCTGTCCACCGACCCGCAGGCCGTGAGCACGGGCATCACCGAGGGGAACCTGTACCCGGCGTCGACGGCCGGGCAGAACGATCCGCGCTCGCCGCCGGCGACCCGTACTTCGGCGGTCAAAAGGTCGCCGACGTGTACAAGGCCTCCGCCGCGGCGGTCCCCACCACCTGGACCAACGGCCCGACCTACCAGCAGGTCGAGACGGACTTCACCGCCGCCATGGGCCAGGGCACCATCCCCGACGCGGTCACCAAGGTGCAGGCTTCGACGGTCGCTGCGATCAAGCAGCTCGGACTGTCGGTGACCGGCGGCTGAAAAGGGGTTCCCAGCCGCCCTGAGGGCTCCCGCGGCCGCCGTGACCGGGCCTGGCCGGAGGCCGCGGGAACCCGCCCCCTGATGACGAACCGCCGAGCGAGGTTTCCATGAGCAGTACCAGCAGCACCCAGGCCGCGGCGGCACCGCGGTCGCGACCCATCGTCCCGGGCCGCGGCGCCCCGGCCCGGAGGTCTCGGCGCCACAACCGCCGCACCACACTCACCGCGTCGGGTTTCCTGGCGCCGTTCGCCGTGCTCTTCCTCGCCATGATGGTCGCGCCGATCTGCTACGCGATCTACCAGAGCTTCTTCACCATCCACCGCGCGGGGCTGTTCGGCGGGCAGCAGTCCACGGTGTTCACGGGGCTGTCCAACTACACCACCGCGCTTCGCGACCATGAGTTCATCACGTCGATCGTCCGCGTCGGGCTGCTGGGCCTGGTCCAGGTTCCGATCATGCTGGGACTGGCCCTGCTGCTCGCGCTGCTGCTGGACTCGCGCTCGGCCCGGCTGAAGAAGACCTTCCGGCTGACGTTCTTCCTACCCTACGCGCTACCCGGAGCGATCGCCGCGGTGATGTGGTCGTTCCTGCTGGTGAAAGACCTTTCGCCGTTCACCGGACCGCTGTCCCATCTCGGGATCACCACGAACTTCTTATCGCCCTCATGGGTCCCGGTCTCGATCGGCAACATGATCACGTGGGGCTGGACCGGATACAACATGCTGATCATCTACTCGGCCTTGCAGACGATCCCGGCCGAGGTGATTGAGGCCGCGACGCTCGACAACTGCAGCGGCTGGCGCTTGGCATGGCACGTGAAGATCCCGCTGGTACGTCCCGCACTGGTGCTGACCACGGTCTTCTCCATCATCGGCACGGCGCAGTTGTATACCGAACCGGCAGTGCTGGCCGGTGCGCGCATCCCCGGCGTCTCACCGAAATTCTCCCCGATCATGAACACGGCCGTGGTCATGGACACCGGCGGCCAGAACCTGGCGGCGGCCGAATCGGTCGTGCTTGCCCTGCTCACCCTCGTGCTCTCGTTCGGATTCCTCAAGTACAACCAGCGCAAGGGAGCCATGGCATGAGCACGGCCCTGGACAGTGGGTCGGTCCGGCGGACCCGGCCGGCCCGGACGACGCGACCGGCCCGCCGCGGTACCGAGACCGCGAGCAAGGTCGTCGTCAACGCGGTGCTCGGTCTCATGGCCCTGTACACGCTGATCCCATTGTGGTGGCTGTTCGTCTCCGCGACCAAAGGATCGGGGTACCTCTACACCGGCGCGCCGCTGTGGTTCTCCCACTTCGACCTGATCGCCAACGTCAAGACCGTGTTCAGCCACGACGGCGGCGTCTTCGCCACCTGGCTCGGCAACAGCGCGCTGTACAGCCTCGTCGGCGCATCCGTCAGCACTCTGCTGTCCGCGACGGCGGGCTACGCGTTGTCCAAGTTCGCCTTCCGCGGCCGGGAAAGCGTGTTCAACGTCATTCTCGCCTCGGTCCTCATCCCGGCGCCCATGTTCGCCCTGCCGTTGTTCCTGCTCATGGCGAAGCTCAACCTCACCGATTCCTACTGGTCGGTGCTGTTGCCCAGCTGTGTCAGCCCGTTCGGTGTCTACCTGTGCCGGATCTTCGCCGCGGCCTCAGTCCCGGATGAGCTCCTGGAGGCGGCGCGGCTCGACGGAGCAGGCGAACGGCGCACGTTCTTCGGGATCGCGCTGCCGCTGATGGGTCCGGCGCTGGTGACCGTCTTCCTGTTCCAGTTCGTGAGCATCTGGAACAACTACCTGCTGCCCTCGCTCATGCTCAACACCCCTTCGCGGCTGCCGGTCACGGTCGGCCTGGTCCAATGGCGCTCGGAGTTCGCCAACGGCGTGCCGCCTCTGCTGCCGATCACCGGAGCGTTGCTGTCCCTGATCCCGCTGGTCGTCGCTTTCATCAGCCTACAGCGGTTCTGGCGCAAGGGCCTGACTTCGGGAGCTGTCAAGTAGCGCATTCGTCGCTGTCCCCGCTTCTCCGATCAGCAAAGGATCACCGCATTGCCCCGCGCTCATATCGTGCTCGACAAGCAGGCGGTCATCGCCCCGGTGCGCCGCCGCACCTTCGGCTCGTTCGTCGAGCACCTCGGCCGCTGCGTGTACAGCGGGATCTACGAGCCGGAGCATCCGACCGCGAATGAGGACGGATTCCGGATGGACGTCGTGGAACTCGTCCGAGAGCTCGGCAGCACGACGGTCCGCTATCCGGGCGGGAACTTCGTGTCCGGGTTCCGCTGGGAGGACTCCATCGGACCGCGTGAAAGGCGGCCGGTGCGCCGTGACCTGGCGTGGCACGCGCTGGAGTCGAACCAGGTCGGCCTGGACGAGTTCGCCAGGTGGCTCACACTCACCGGCTCGGAGCTGATGCTGGCGGTCAACCTCGGCACCCGCGGCATCCTGCCCGCGCTGGACCTGCTCGAATACGCCAACCACCCTTCCGGAACGACACTGTCCGACCTGCGGATCGCCAACGGCACTCCGGACCCGCACAACGTCCGCATGTGGTGCCTCGGCAACGAGATGGACGGGCCCTGGCAGGCGGGCTTCATGACCGCCGACGACTACGGCAAACTCGCCGCACGCACCGCCGCGGCGATGAAGACGGCCGACAGCGACCTCGAACTCGTCGTCTGCGGCTCCTCCGGCTCGACTATGCCGACCTTCGGCGACTGGGAACGCACGGTCCTCGAGCACAGCTACGACCACGTCGACTACATCTCCTGCCACGCCTATTACCAGGAGCACGACGGAGACCTCGGCTCGTTCCTCGCCTCGGCGCTGGACATGGACTACTTCATCGACACGGTCATCGCGACAGCAGACCATGTCGGTCACAAGAAGCGTTCCACGAAGAAGATCGACATCTCCTTCGACGAGTGGAACGTCTGGTACCTCAAGGAGCATCAGGAGTCCGACGAGGTCAACGAAGAGTGGCGGCACGCACCTCGGCAGCTGGAGGACGTCTATACGGTGGCCGACGCCGTCGTCGTCGGCAATCTGCTGATGACGCTGCTCAAGCGCAGCGACCGCGTCGCCTCGGCGTCCCTCGCGCAGCTGGTCAACGTGATCGCGCCGATCATGACCGAGCCCGGCGGCCCGGCCTGGCGGCAGACGACCTTCCACCCCTTCTCGATCACCAGCCGACTCGCCGCCGGGGAGGTGATCCGGCCGACGATCGACGCGCCGACCTCCACGACGGCACGGCACGGCGAAGCGGCCGTCATCGACGCCGTCGCCACCGTGGACGAGGACCGGGCCGCGGTCTTCCTCGTCAACCGCGACCTGGCGCAGGTCACGCAGGCCACGATCGACGTGCGCAGTCTCGGCTCGACACGTGTACTGGAGGCGATCACCCTCGCCGATTCCGATGTGTACGCGAAGAACACCCTCGCCGAACCGCACCGGGTCGTCCCGGCCACGAACACGAGCGCCACGCTGTCCGACCACGTGCTCACCGTCGATCTGCCGCCGGTGTCCTGGACGGCGATCGCCCTCGGCTGAGTGCTGGCCGACCATGCCGCACCTGACCGCCGTTCCACCCCGACGTGGTCAACGGCTAGGACCGATCGAGTTCGGCAACGGCGTCTCTGGTCCTGAGCGGGGCCGCACCCGATCACCGGGCACGGCCCCCGCCCCGGTCAGCGGCCCGTCCGGAGAGGCTCGAACCGTGAACGTCGTTGCTTCCACATCGGACGCCGGCAGGGCGCCCTCAATGCCCGCAGTGGCACGCGCCGCCCGCACAGCACCCGTGCGCAGCGTTGAGATCGGGCACGTCGATCGTGGGATTGCGGTCGAAGAAGCCGTGCGGCTTGAGCTTGAAGCCTGCGTAGTCGACGGGCATGATCGGCCAGTCTTCGAGGCGCACGAAGTGTGTCAGGCCGAAGGTGTGCCATAGGACGATGTCCTCGCCGTCGACGGAACGGTCGCCGGCGACGTAGGTGGGCAGGCCCATGCCGCCGGGGCTTTGGTTGACGGTGTATCCGCTCGGCCAGAGTTCGTCGCGCTCGTACTGCGTCACCCATAGGTGCCTCTCGGCGAAGGTGGCGCGCTTGGCGATCGGCGATCCGGGGTCGGCCAGGAGGGTCGGCAGGCCTTCGGGGACGAGTACGTACGACGTGGGCTGCCCCATCCGGTTGAGCCGCTCGTCGCTGGCGATCCGCCAGATGCGGCCGAGGTGGTTCGCGGCCTCGCGCTGCGCTTCGGACTCGCTGCGCAGCCTGGTGGCCTTGTGGCCGATGGCGTTGCCCCAGGGGTTGTGCTTCTCGTCCATGGGCACGCGCGCGGCCTCGAACTCGTCGACATGGTTGCGCACGCCGTCGATCGTCAGGTCCAGGCGGGCGGAGAACAGGTGCTGGTGGACCGGTGCTCCGACTCCGGGTGCCACCTCCGTCGAGTACGGGTCGGCGCCGTCGTGGCCGGAGGGGAACGGGACGCCGGTCGCCTTGGCTTCGAGCTCGATGGTGCCGTCGAGGTAGAAGTACCAGTAGAAGCCGTAGTCGTAGTTGCCGACGGTCACGAAGAAGGAGACGACCAGGCGGCGCTGGCGGCGGGTCTCCTTGGAGCCGGAGTAGATGTCGGTGTGCTTCCACAGCACGCCGAAGTCTTCTTCATGGATGCAGATCGCGTTCGGCAGGACCAACGGATCGCCGAGGTCGTCGACCACGACCGCGTCGACGTAGGTGATCTCGCCGAGGCAGTCGCAGCCGAGTTCGAGGTGGTTCGCCAGCCGCCCGAACTGGTACTCGCCGGTGTCGAAGTAGTTCTGCCAGCCGTGCATCGGGCCGGGTTGGCCGTAGTTGACCACCATCTCCGCGATCGAGCCGCGATAGAGGATCGGGCGCTCGACGCCGCGGTCGTTGAACGACACCTGGTGGACGGTGAGTCCTTCGCGGCCGTTGAAGCCGATGCGCACCTTCCAGTTCTGCCAGGCCAGGACCCCGTCCTCCAGCGTGAAGGAGACGCCCTCCGGCTGGGTGATCGAGATCGGCTTCAGATCGGTGCGTTCCGGTCCCCGGTAGGCCGGGTCCAGGTAGTCTGCGGACTCCTCGGGCACGTGCTCGATGTCCGTCTCGATCAGTCGCAGGACCCTGCGACCGTCGAGGTCGACGTGCGCGACGACGCCGTCGATCGGGTGCGCCCACGCGGAATCCGTCGGATGCGGCTGGTGGAACGACAGCACACGGAGCATCCGGCGCCCGATCTCGTCGTCATAGTCGAAGACGCCTGCGCTCAGCGGGGCGGTCTTGATCCTGGTGAGGTCGGTGATGCCGCGCTTGGCCATCGCCGCGACCCAGCCGGCGTCGCTTTTGACGATGTCGTCGACGGCTGCGTAGTCCTCGTCCAAACAGGGACCGAAGCCTTCGACGGCCGGGTCGATCGTGCGCCGGGAGACGACCCTGCCGACCGTGATGTCGACGACCACGGTGGTGAGCTTCAGCGGCGCCAGCTCGGTCAGGAGCATGGTGATTTCGCGAGGAAGGGGTGATTCGCCGTCCCAGGCGAGCACGTCCTTCTTGTCGGGTTCGCGGAGCATCACGTATCCGAAGCGGGTGAGCTCGGTGACCATGCCTGCGTCGATCAGGACCTTCTTGGCTGCCGTGATCTCATCGGGGCCGAGCGGGGCGAGCGGATGTCTGGTCATGAAGGTCCTTAGGCGAGGTCGAGGGCGGGGATTCCACCGGCTGCCGGAGCCGGCCGGCAGCGGTCCGGCTCCTGCCGACTGGTGTGGTCTCCAGGACAGTTCACGACTCCACGGAGAACTTGTCAAGTGTAATGTTTGTGCCGTGACCTGCTTCAGGCCCGTCTACACTGAACGCGGCGAGGTCAGGCGGGATCACCCGGACCGACACGGAGGGAGCGGCATGCGTCGCGTTGAATACGGCACCGGGCGGCAGGAACTGCTGGAGGCGGCGATCCACGTCGTCGCCGCGCAGGGACTTCGCGGCCTCACCTTCCGGTCCGTGGCGACCGAGGCGGGCGTGACCCACGGCGCGGTGCAGTATCACTTCGGCAGCTGGGACAACCTGGTCGCCGAGGCGCTCGGCTTCGCCGTGAAACGCAGCATCGACACGGCGGGGTTGAAGCCCGCGGGACCCGGTTTCGAGGACTTCGCCGGCGCATTGGTCGCCTCCATCGCCGCCGATCCCGAGCTTCAGGCGTTCCAGTTCGAGCTCACGCTGGAGGCCAGGCGTCGCGCGGAGTTGCTGCCGACCGTCGCCAAGGCGTACGACGCGTACCGGAGCGCCGTCCATGAGGCGCTCACCGCCAGCGGGTTGAGCGATCCGGCCCTGAGCGAGATCATCGTCGTCGCCCTGGACGGCCTGGTGTTCCAGCAGACCGTTTTCGGTGATGTCGAGCGCACGCAGAAGGCTTTGAAGATGCTCCGCACGATGCTCTCGGTGTACGCCGAGACGAAATCCGCAGGGTTGTAAGGCCCCGACTACGCCCGCTCCCTCCGGCGTGCAACAGCACACGGGCGATGCCGCTCCACGGCACCGCCCTGTGCGCACAGCCGGCTGTCCGGCTTCATCGGCCGCTTCTGGATTCCGGCCACGGATCAGGTCACGCGGTGCGCAACTCGTCGCCGGCGGCGCCGTCCACGGCGACTTCGAGTTCCGCGCCCGCCGTCGCCCGCTGCCGGAAGGTCACGAACAGGGACCATGCGGCGCCGGCCGCGATCCACAGGACAAGAGCCCACGAGACGGTGTCCAGGGGACTGGTCGCCTTGTAGAAGGCACCGAAGACGGCCCCGGCCGAGACCAGGACGCCGGCGGTGACCGCGATGACCAGCTTCACGCGGTTCACCCGGTGCCACAGCCCCCGGGCGCCGGCGATGCTGACGGCCAGGTACATCAGGGCCAGACCGGCACCGGCGAAGCCGGCCATCCACCCGAACATCGGCGCCCACTGCGGCTGCAGCACGCCGGGCTGGCCGGTGTCGCGGGAGAACACCCCGTCGCGGACCGCGACGAGCACGATGGAGGCCACCGAAGCCATGGCCACCAGGATCGCCGAGCCCACCGGGGTACGGAAGCGCGGGTGGACGCTCGCCAGGGCGCGGGGCAGACGGCCCGCGCGGGCCATGGACAGCATGCCGCGGGTCGCAGCGACACAGACGCCGATGGCGACCGCCGCCACGTCCAGGATGATCAGCACGGACATCACGTTGCCGAAGTCGGTGGAGCCGAAGGGCTTGGCCGAGGCGAGGGTCTGCAGCGGGAAGACGCTGTTCTTCCACGCCGAGCCGTCCTGGCCGAAACCGACGTCCTGGGCGTAGGCGGTCAGGACGAAGTACGCGCCGACGATCGTGAGCGACCACAGCACCGCACGGGGGACGTGCCGCTCGGGGTCGTCGGTCTCCTCGGCCAGGTTCGCGGCGGTCTCGAAGCCGATGAACATGTTGATGCCGTACAGGACGCCGTAGAGCAGGTCGAACCGGCCGACGGAGAAGGGGTTGAACGGCCGGGCCGTCACGCTGTGCCCGCCCAGGCCTCCCTTGGCGATGATGTACACCGAGAAGGCGGCCACGACGGCAGCCGAGATCAGGACGAGGATCAGCTGGGCTCGGACCGAGAACTGGACGCCGACGACGACGATCGCGGTGATGACCCCGACGTAGCCGAGGGCGAGGATCCACCAGGCTATGTCGACCGAGAACACCGCCTGCAGCAGGCTCTCGGTCAGACCGCCCAGGACCAGGAACGTCGCCGCGGCCAGCACCAGCATCGCGCCGAAGTACAACCAGCCGGCCACGATGCCCACGGCCGGGCCGAAGGTGTCGCAGATGTACTCGTAGAGCGATCCGCACAGGTGGATCCGCTTGGCGTACTGGGCGATGATCCAGCCGGCGCCGAAGATGCCGATGCCGGCGATGATCAGCGCGATGGGGGTGGCGGCGCCGGCACCGCGGCCGGTGGCCGACAGGCCGACCATCAGGGGCAGCAGGCTGGCCACCGAGAACACCGGCCCCATGAAGCCGACCGACTGGGCGAGGACGCCGGTCATGGAGATTTTGGTTCGCCCAAGGGAAGCGTTCGGTGTGTCACTCATCTCGACTCCTGTCGAAGGGTGAGGATAGCCGACTGAACTGCTGAACCGTCGGCCGAGTACGATATTCGAACACCGTGTACGATTGTTGAAGAGATGGTGCTGCCCCGAGCGAGCCGTGTCAACGGCTCGGGCGAAAAGTCACCGGGGTTTTACAGATGCGGTACGGCTCAGCTCCCGGCCGCCGGAACAGCCGAATGCGGCGCGGGCAGCAGAATCCGATTGGACTGGCTGACGAGCAGCTCACGCACCTCGCGGCGGAACGCGGCGAAGTCGGGGTCCGCGGCGAGCGCCCGGCGGCGGTCGGTGCGGTCGCCGAGGCCGGCGAAGCGCCACAGGTAGATCAGCGTGTTCAGGTCGCCGATCTCGACGGTGTACACCCCGGCGGGTTCGCCGAGGTGCCGGGTCTGGGGCTCGCGGCCCAGCCGCTGCCAGGCCTCCAGATAGCGTGCGGTCGAGCCCGGCACGAGCCGGTACTCGCGTTCTTCCAGGATCACGATGCGCTTCCCTCCAATCAGCCGCCAATCAGCCGTTCCGACAGGCGGGCGAGCACGGGGCCGATGCGGTCACCGGTTCCGGCCGCCGCGACGCAGCGATCGGGCCGGACGAGAACGACGTCGCAGCCCCGGTCCTGGAACCAGGGGCGCAGATGGTTGTCGAGGTCTTCGACGACGACCAGGTCCCCGGTGGGAGGTTCGCCGCCCGCTCGCCCGACGGCCGACCGCGATTCGACGACCTCGATCACCCGGGCCTGGAACCGGCCGACGGCGGCGCGTTCGTCGGCGGTCAGCCGACTGAGCGGATCGCATCCGAAGCCGACGAGCGCGAACCAGGGGCCCAGCACCTCGTCGAGCCGGACGTGTCGGCCGTCGAAGTCCTCGACCATGGGTTGGGGGAACATGCGCCCGACGCCGGAGGCGCCGTCCCGGGCCTGGTCCATGGCGACGAATCCGTCGCGGTAGTAAGGGATCGGTTTGAATCGCATCTCCAGGACCCACCTTCGGACGGCAGGAACAACCGAGGCCGCGCGCAGAATCCGGTCCCGCGCCTTGGCGACGCCGCGACGACGCAGCCCCAGGATGCGCCCGAGCGTGTCGGACAGTCCGATCATGGCGGTCGCGTGCGGGCGGCGTTCCCGGTCGTAGCCGGCCAGCAGTGACTCGTCGGCCTGCCCACGCGTGATGGCCGCGAGCTTCCAGCACAAGTTGGTCACGTCCCGGACGCCCGTGTTCAGGCCCTGTCCCGCCCAGGGCGGCATCAGGTGCGCCGCGTCGCCGGCCAGCGCCACCCGGCCGTGCACGAATCGCGCCGCGACACGGGAGTGGTGGGTGTAGACCCGGGAGCGGACCACGTCGACCGAGCGGGGATCGGGGACGTGGCGGCTCAACAGCTCATCGACGCGGTCACGGGTGAGGATGTCGTCGCCGTCCTCGCCCGGAAAGAGCATGAACTCCCACCGGCGGTGCCCGTCGGGCAGCCGGGCGCTGACGTACGGCCGGCGCGGATCGCAGTGCAGGGCGGTGTAGGGGGCGTCGAGCGGATCGTTCGCGCAGTCGATGACCACCCACCGGCGCGGATGCGTCGTGCCTTCGAGCCGGATGCCCAGCCGGTCCCGCACTGTGCTGCGGCCGCCGTCGGCGGCGATGACATAGTCCGCGCGGACTTCGCGGCGGCCGTCACGCCCGTCGAGCCGCAGGACGACGCCGTCGTCGTCCTGCGCGAGTTCCAGCAGCTCGGTGCCGAGACTCACTCGTACGTGAGGGAAGCGTTTCAGGCCGCCGCGAAGCACCGCCTCGGCGGTCGGCTGCAGGAAGATGTTGCGCCGGTGCCAGCCGAGCTCCCGGATGGTCGGTCGGATGTCGGCCAGGCAGCGCCCGGCCGCGTCGATCAGCTTCAGCGGTACGTTCTGGATCACCGAGCCGAGGATCTCGTCGGCCAGGCCGATTCCCTGCAGGGTCCGCAGGGTCTCGTCGTCGACGCCGATCGCGCGCGGATAGTCGACGACTTCCGTGTCCCGGTCGATGATCAGTGTGTCGACGCCGTACCCGCCGAGCAGGTTGGCGGCGGTGACACCCACGGGACCCGCGCCGACGACGGCCACGCGGACCCGCTCGACGGCGTTCACGGCTGTCGCGCGGCGAGGAACCCGCGTACCAGGTCGATGAACGCCGCCGGGTTGTCGTCGTGGACGTAGTGTCCGGCGTCCGGCACCTGCACCCAGCGCAACAGCGGCTGGCGCCGCGCCATCTGGTCGCAGGTGTCGGCCGGCAGGAAGTCGGAGCGCGCGCCGCGCACCACAAGCGTGGGGCAGCGCAGCGTGTCGACGCAGGACCACAGGTCTGCGGCTTCCGTGGAGTCCACGTTCCGGCGTGCTTCGGCGATTCCGGCCATGTCCAGTCGCCACTCGAACGCGCCGTCGCCCAGCGGACGCACCGTGTTCTCGATCCGTGAGGCCAGCGCCTCTTCGGTGATAGCCGGCCGGATTCCCCGCCAGTAGGCTCGCACCTCCTCCAGCGAGCCGAAGCGCGCGGGCGTGTCCGCCATCTCGCTCAGGATCCGTGTCGCGCCGGAGGTCTCGGTGGACGATCCGGGTCCGATGTCCTCGATGACGAGGGCGGCGACCTGGTCTGGGTGCCGGGCGGCGTAGGTGTAGGCGACCGTGCCGCCCATCGAGTGTCCGACGATCGCGAACCGCTCCAGGCCGAGCAGCGCCACGAGGTGCTCGATGTCGCTGACATAGGTGTCGGTGCGATACGAGCGCTGGGGATCCCAAGCGCTTTCGCCACGGCCGCGGAAGTCCGGTGCGATCAGCAGGTGCGAGCCGCTGAGCGTCTGGGCCACGGGTTCCCAGGTGCGGGCATAGCTGCGCAGCCCGTGCAAGAGCAGCACCGGAGGCGAGTCGGCGTCGCCCCACTGCAGATATCGGCAAGCCAGCCCGTTGACCTCGACGACGTGACTGGATGATGTGACGGTGGCCATGGCGCCGGCTACCGCAGCCCGTCTTCGCCGCGCACGTCCTCGGCCGCGAGTCCGCCGAGGCGGGCGTGCAGGCGGCCCCGGGAGGCGAAGGCGAAGGCGACGACCACCTCGTCGGGTCGCGGCGCGTCGCCGAACGCTATGGAGACGGTGTCGTAGTTGGCCCGGACATACAGCGCGTCCTTGTGGGCGAGCGGGATGTCGATGACGGCGCCGGCGGACCCGACCTTGCCGGAGGACGGCACCCAGGACTTGCCGCCGCCGACCGCCTCACGGATGGGGTCGGCGAACACCTGGGTCAGGAAGGCGTTGCCGTGCTCGTACTCGCCCAGCGAGCCGACCACCATGGCCTTGCCATAGCTCTGGATCCCGGCCTCGCCGGCGGCCTCCACGGCGCGGCGGCCGAACTCGCGGCCCAGTTCGTCGGACTTGGCGACGATATCGCTGAGATCCTGGCTGAACCGGCCGGCGTAGGGGTTGTGGATCGCCGCGGCGATGACCACGCGGCGCACCGGCTGTCCGTCGGCGGGCTGCCCGGTCTCGTTGGCCAGGACGTCCTCGACGTGGGTGAACCACTTGCGCACGTGATAAGGCCCGAAGTTGGCTTCCGGCATGGTGGGCTCCTTTATCTGATGGGTGTTTTCGCTGATGGCGGATCGGTCAGGTGAAGAGGGGATCGAGGACCACGGGCTCGCTGGGCGCGTGGTGCTCGCCGAGCACACGGCGGCCTTCGGCGTCGTCGGTGATGGTCTCGGCGAAGAACTCGAAGCGGTTGCCGTCCGGGTCCTCGAAGTAGAGCCCGAATCCGACCTTGTGGTCGGTGGTCTTGACGACCTTCACGCCCTTGGTCAGCAACATCCCGTACAGGCGACGCAGCTCGTCCACGTCGCCGTCGATCTCCAACCCGTAGTGCTGCAGGCCCAGTCCGCCCTGCTGGGCGCCGGATTCAGCTCTGATCAAGGCGAGGTCGTGGTGCTTGCGTCCGAAGGACAGGAACACCCACTGCGGACCCCGGGCGGTGATCTGCATGTCCAGGACGTCGGCGAACCACAGCGCGGAGGCTTCCGGGTCTCGGACGAACAGCGAGAGATGGGTGCGGTTGATGACAGGTTTGACCGGGCTGACGGCGCTTGGTGCCACCGCGGTGAACGCGGAATCTGACATGGCTCGCTCCTGATGCGGTTCAGTGTCGGTTCAGTGGTGGAAGGCGGACGGCGCGGGTGCCACAGCGGGGGTCCACGCCACGTCGGTGATCTCGGGGAACTCGCGCCACTCCTTGGTGAAGCTCCGGCCGCCGTCGGCGGAACGGAACAGGTGGCCGTACTTGGTGCCGGCGAACACCAGCTGCGGGTCGGCGGGATGGGTGCCGAACGCCCAGACCGTGGAGTTGGCTGGGACGTCCAGCGTCGCTTCGCTCCAGGTCGCTGCCAGATCGTCGGAGCGGAAGATCCGGGTCTTCGTCCCGGGGGTGCCGTCGCCGATCCCCAGCAGCACCGTGTTCGATCCGGGAAGGCGGGCGACCAGCCGCGTGTAGTAGATGCCCCAGGTCGCCCTGGTGTCGGTGCGGGTCCAGGTGGCGCCGTCGTCCTGGCTGACGAACAGGGCGTTCACGACCGCGCAGACCAGGGTCTTGGGCGGCCCGTCCAGGACGAGCATGCAGTGCACGTCGGAGTTGGTGACGCCGTGCGGAAGTTCGCGCGGAGTCCCGTCGGTGCGCTCCCAGGTGTCGCCGCGGTCGCGGCTGCGCCACAGGCCGCCTTCCTCGACGCCGAACCAGACGGATTCGGCGTCGACGTGGTCGTAGACCGCCGTGAGGATGCGGGGCTTGCTCACCCCGGCACAGTGCTCCGGCAGCTCCGGCGGGAGCATGTCCCAGGCCGCCCCGCCGTCGGTGGTGCGGTAGAGCACCGCGCGGGACGGGGCACCAGTGCCGACGATCATACTGTCGGGGTCGTTCGGGTCGATCGCGATCGACCAGACCTGGCGGTCGTTGAAGGGGGTGTCGACACGCGTCCAGTGCGTTCCGGCGTCGTCACTGCGGCCCAGACCGGCGTCGGCGCCGGCGAACACCGTCTCGGGGCGGGCGGGGTGCACGGCCAGCGTGCGCACCACCGCGTCGAACTCCAGGCCCTGATCCAGGGGTATACGGAGCCAGCTGCTGCCGTCGTCACTGCTGCGCAGCACTCCTTGGCCCGCGGTGGCGACCAGAATCGTTCCTTGCATTGCCAGTTCTCCTCACACACTCACGGCTGGAGCGCCTCACAGGAAGACGCCGCGGGTCAGGCCTCCGTCGACGCCCAAGGATTCGCCGGTGATGCCGCCCGCGGCCGGGCCGGCGAAGAAGCAGACCGCGGCGGCGACCTCGCCGGCGGTCAGCACCCGCCGGATCGGGGTGCGCTCGATGAAGTCACGTTCGACCTGCTCGGCGGTCGTGCCCTGGGCGGCGGCATTCCGCGCGTACAGCTCATGGATGTGCTCGGTCTCCACCACGCCCGGATGCAGGGTGTTGACGGTGATGCCGTCCGGTCCGAGCTGGTCGGACAGCACCTTGGTCATGTGGACGATCGCGACGTTGCGCATCCCGGACAGGGCGTGGCTGGAGCGGCCGGTCAGTCCGCCGATGTTGACGATCCGGCCGTAGCGTTGCTCGCGCATGTACGGCGCGACGGCTTTGATGCAGCGGAAGTAGCCGACCACTTTGGTGTTCAGATCCGCGAGCAGCGCCTCCGGGTCGGCCTGCGCGATGTCGTTGCGGACCAGGCCGGCGGGGGCCGCGGCCCCGTTGACCAGGATGCTCACCGGACCGATGGCGGCGGCTGCCGCGGCCAGTGCCGTGATCGCCCCGGTGTCGGTGGTGTCGGCCACGACCGGGATCACCTCGCCGCCGAGCTCGGCGGTGATCTCCTTGGCCGTCTGCTCCAGAACCGGCAGGCGGCGGGCGGCGATCACCACCTGTGCGCCGCGGCCGACCAGGGCTCTGGTGACGGCTTTGCCGATGCCCAGGCCGCCGCCGGTCACGATCGCGACCTGGCCGGTGAGGTCATGCTCGGTTATCAGAGGGCTCATGTCAGGTTCACCCACACGCTCTTGGTCTCGGTGTACTGCTCAAGGACGGCCCGGCCCATCTCGCGGCCCCATCCGGACTGCTTGTAGCCGCCGAACGGGGACGCGGGGTCGGTGAGGTTGTAGCAGTTGACCCACACGGTTCCGGCCTTGATCGCCGCGGCGATCCGGTGCGCCTGCGTCAGGTCGTTGGTCCACAGGCCGGCGGACAGTCCGTAGGGGCTGTCGTTGGCCTTGTCGATCAGATCGCCGACATCGGTCCAGCGCATGGCGACCAGCACCGGGCCGAAAATCTCCTCCTGGACGACCCGCATGGCGTGCGTCGTCTCGGTCAAAATGGTCGGTTCGAGGAAGAAGCCGTCGGCGTACTCCCCTGCCAGACCGGCCGGGCGCACGCCGCCGCAGGCCAGCTCGGCGCCGTCCGCCAGGCCGGATTCCAGGTAGGAAGTCACCGTGGCCAACTGCTTGGCCGACACCAGCGGCCCCATCCCGGTGGCCGGATCGTGGCCGGGCCCAACGACGATCCGTCGGGCCCGGTCGATGAGGGCTGACATGACATCGTCATAGATGTCGGCGTGCACATACAGCCTGGAGCCGGCGGTACACGTCTGGCCCTGGTTGAAGAAGATCCCATCGCAGGCGGCCGCGGCGACGGCTTCCAGGTCTGCGTCGGGGAGCACGATGTGCGGCGACTTGCCGCCCAACTCCAGCGACACCTTCTTCAGATTGCCCAGCGCGGCCTGGGTGACCAGGCGTCCGACCTCCGTCGAGCCGGTGAACGCGACCTTGTCCACCCCCGGGTGCGCGGCGATCGCGTGGCCGACGGTGGCTCCGGTTCCGGTGACGACGTTGACGACGCCGGGCGGGAATCCGGCCTCTTCGATCAACTCGGCCAGGCGCAGAGTGGACAGCGAGGTCTCCTCGGCCGGCTTGAGGACCACGGTGTTCCCCATGGCCAGCGCCGGGGCGAGCTTCCACGAGGCCATCGACATGGGGAAGTTCCACGGCACGATCGCGCCGACCACGCCGATCGGTTCGTGCACGGTGTAGTTCAGGACACGCAACCCGCCCCGCGGCGACAGCGGGATCGTGGACCCCTCGAATTTGCTGGGCCAGCCGGCGAAGTAACGGAAGAGCTTGGCAGTGGTGCCGGCGTCGACGGCGCGCGCCACCGCGACCGGCTTGCCGTTGTCGAGCGACTCGATGAGGGCGAGCTCGTCGGCGTGTTCCTCGACGAGTTCAGCGAGTCGGTGCAGCAGTTCGCCGCGTTGCAGAGGGTTGATATCGCGCCAGGCGGGGTCGGCCAGGGCGGCGCGCGCCGCGGCGACGGCGTCGTCGACGTCGCTGCCGTCGGCCGCGGCGATCGCGGCCAGCGGCCGGCCGGTGGCCGGGTTGACGGAGACCAGCCTGTGGCCGGATCTGCTCGGCCGCCAATGCCCGCCGATCAGCAGGCCGTGATCGCGGGCCAGGAAGGAGGCGACGCCCGGTGGCGTCGAGGAGGGGATCGAAGGGGCCTGGGTGAGGGTCATAGTGCCATCTCGATGAGGTGCGGGCCGTCGGAGGAGACGGCGTCGGCCAGGGCTTGGCTCAGTTCGGCGACGGTGGAAGCGCGCCGGCCCGGCACTCCGTAGCCGGCGGCCAGCGCGATCCAGTCGACGCGGGGGTCGGACAGACTGGTCAGCGCGGCGGCTTGCGGACCGAAGTCGGACTCGCCGTGGCGGTTCAGTTCGGTGCGCAGCACGTTGTAGGTGTGGTTGGCGGCGATGAGCACGGTGACATCGGCCTTTTCGCGGCTCATGGACCACAGCGCCTGAGCGGTGTAGAGGCCGCTGCCGTCTGATTGCAGCGCGATGACCGGGCGCTCCGGTGCCGCGATCGCCGCGCCCAGCGCACAGGGCAGGCCCTGGCCGATCGCGCCGCCGGTGTTGGTCAGGACCGTGTGGGCGGACGCGGCAGCCGACGCCGTGTAGAAGGGGTAGCCGCAGGTGCCGCCTTCCACCGAGACGATGGCGCCTTCCGGCAGACAGGCCGCGACAGTCTGGCCGACGGTGGCACCGGTCAGCAGCGCAGTCGGGTCGGGAAGCTCAAGCCTCGGCTGGACGACGGGCTCGGCGGGTGCGGCGCCGAGCAGGTCGGCGAGCTCGATCAAGGCCTCTTCGACGTTCTCACCCGGCCGGGCCAACGATGCCAGCGCCTCGGGGCGGGCGAGCCGGCTCGGTAGACCGCTGTACCCGAAATAGGCCACCGGCTCGTCGGCTCCGGCGATGACGACGAGTTCGCGGTCCCCCAGCGCCGCGATGGCCGCCTCGGGGAAATAGGGAAGCCGGTCGATCGCGGGCAAGCCGCCACCCCGCTCGGCCACCGCCGGGAAGGTCTGGCTGAACAGTGTCGCCCCGGTGTGCGCGGCGATCCGGCCGGCGGCTTGCTGGCCGGCGCGAGTCAGGGCATTGCCTCCGAGCAGCACCACAACGCTCGCTCCCGCGGTGCGCATGCGAGCCACGACTTCCTTGACCCGGCTGCTGTCCACGCGGGGACGGGAGCGGTTTGACCGTTCGGCGGCGGACTCTGCGGCCGGGGAGCCGACAGCCGCCAGGTCCTGCTGGTAGTCGGCGGGCACGATCAGCGTTGAGACTCCCGGCCTGGCGTGTGCGTCGTCGATCGCCGCGCACGTAGTGGCGTCGATGTCGTCTCGTCCGGACACGGTGAGCGCGGACCCCACGGTCGCTGCCAGGGCGGCGATGTCGGAGGTGAGGGGTGCGTCGTAGGGCAGGTGCCAGCTGGTGTGGTCACCGACGACGTTGACCACCGGCGTGTGGGCACGACGGGCGTTGTGCAGGTTGGCCAGTCCGTTCGCGAGGCCGGGCCCGAGGTGGAGCAGGGTCATCGCGGCATGGCCGGCGACGCGCGCGTAGCCGTCGGCGGCGCCGGTGCACACGTTCTCCTGCAATCCGAGCACCCCGCGCACGTCCGGTGTCCGGTCCAGGGCCGCGACCAGCGGCATCTCCGTAGTGCCGGGGTTGGCGAAGCAGACCCGCACTCCCCTTCGCACGGCGGCCGACATCAGCGCTTCGGCCCCGGTGACAGTTTCCTCCGCCACGATTTCCCACCTTGCTGGACGATAATCGAACATCATGTTCGCTCAGCGGTAAGAGTAGGCGTGATCGACGCCGGAGGGAAGACTTCGGCGGGAATCACCGGGCGCGGAGGCGGTGGGCTGCGGTGGCGCCGGAAATGACAACGGCAGAAGCACGTGCCGGCCCCGGCGGGATCTGCACCGGCCGGATCTGCACCGACCGGATCAGGGCATGCCGATCACCGGCGGCGCCGTTCGGCGCGCCGGATTCTCAGCGGGTCAGCCTGCCGGTGCCCGATACGGCACCGGAGGGGTCCCCTTCGCTAACGCGAAACCTTCTGCCCGATGTGGTCGCCGGACAGACGCCGAGTCGCCTCGGCGGCGGCGGCCATGACCGCCTGCGGAAGGGATTCGTCGCCGAGCTCGACGCCGAGTTGGACGATCCCGATGCTGGCTGTGGCCCAGTCGGAGGTGGCGATCGGGGCGGCCACGCCGATCGCCCCGGTCTGCAGGGCGCCGACACTCAGCGCGTATCCCGCCTTGCGAGCCCGCACAACGTCATCCGCGTCGCCGGCGGCCGGCGGCCGTCCGGCGAGGATGGCGATGCCGTCGGAGCCGACCGCGAGCGGATGGCGCGAACCTTGGCGCAGTGCGAGATGGAAGGTGCTGTGCGGCGGCTCCTCGGCGATCAGGACCATGGCCTGGTCGCCGTCGGCGACACTGAGCAGAGCGGTGCTGTTGGTCTGCTCGCTGAGCTGCCGCAGAATGGGCAGGACAGTCGCCTGTAGCCGGGGGCGCAGATGACTGGCCAGCTCGGCGACGCCGAAGCCCAGGACGTAGCGGGAGTCGGACCGCCCGATCAGCCGATGCGCTTCCAGCGTCCGCAACAGCCGGTAGACGACCGCCCGGGCCGTGGACAGCCGATCAGCCAGTTCCCCGGCCGTCAGCCCGTCACCGTGCTCGGCCAGGAGCCACAGCACGGCCAGTCCGCGGTCGAGAGTCTGGGACGTCTCGCCTTGTGTCGCAGTCATCGATGTGGCGTCCTTCGTAGCCGACCGGATGGGCGTAAGCCGCAGTCATGGTTTAGCACACCGGGATTCGGATCCCGCGATCTCACGGTGAGCGACCATTGACCACCCGGCCCCGCCATCGTACTGTACGGCTATCGTCCACGAGGAACGGTAATCGAACATGACGCAGCGAACACTGGCCGAGAACCTGGCCCGGGGCCTTCCCACCACATCATTCGTGGCCGGGAGTTGGGAACCCCGTTCCACCTCGCAAACTTTCGATGTCATAGACCCCGTCACCGAGCAGCTGCTCACCACGGTGACGGAGGCCGATGAAACAGTGGTCGACCGCGCCGTCTCGGCCGCGCACGACGCTCTGGACTCCGGAGAGTGGGGCCGCATGGACGGCGCCGCTCGCGGGCAGCTGCTCCATGCCTTCGCCGATCTCATCGAGCAGCGCACCGAGGACTTCGCCGACCTGGAGTCGCTCGACGTCGGCAAGCCCGGCATCGAGCCGCGCGTCATCGACCTGCCGCAGGCGGTGGGCACCTTCCGGCACTACGCCGGCTGGGCCGACAAGCTGACCGGTCAAACCATCCCGACCTCCGGCTACATGGGACGGCAGACGCTCAGCTACACGGTGCGCGAACCGATCGGCGTGGTCGCGGCGATCACCCCGTGGAACTCCCCCACGATGATCGGCGCCTGGAAGATCGCCCCGGCGCTGGCCGCCGGGTGCGCGGTGGTCCTCAAGCCGCCGGAGGACGCGCCGCTCACCTCGCTGCTGCTCGCCGAACTCGCCCGTCAGGCCGGGCTGCCCGCCGGCGTGCTGAGCGTCCTGCCCGGACGCGGCGCCACCACCGGCCGCCTGCTGACCGAGCACCCCGGCGTCGACAAGATCTCGTTCACCGGCAGTCCGCAGACCGGGCATCTGGTCGCCACCGCGGCGCTGCGCGGATTCCGGCCCACCACCCTGGAACTCGGCGGTAAGAGCCCGCAGATCGTCTTCGCCGACGCCGACCTGGACGCCGCCGCCGACGGTGTGGCCCTGGGCGTCTTCGCCAACCAGGGCGAGGTGTGCGCGGCGGGCAGCCGGATCCTGGTGGCCCGCGCGATCCACGACGAGTTCGTCGACCGCCTCGCCGCCCGCGCCGCCGCCGTGGTCCCCGGCGACCCCTTCGAGCCCGGCACGACCATGGGGGCGTTGATCAACGCCCGCCAGCTAGACAGAGTCCTGGGATATGTCGAACGCGGCAAGGCCGAAGGAGCGCGGCTCGTCGCCGGCGGCGGACGTCCCGACCGCAGCGGCTACTTCGTGCAGCCCACGTTGTTCGCCGACGCGACGAACAGTATGGCCATCGCTCGCGAGGAGATCTTCGGCCCCGTCGGCACGATCATCGCCTTCGACACCGATGACGAAGCCGTCGCGCTGGCCAACGACAGCGACTACGCGCTCGCCGCGACCCTGTGGACCAGCGACGTCTCCCGCGCACACACCCTCGCCCGCCGGGTGCGCGCCGGAGCCGTGGCCGTCAACGGCTGGTCGCCTCTGGACCCGCGCCTGCCGTGGGGCGGGTCGGGGCTGAGCGGGCAGGGCCGCGAACTCGGCCTCGCCGGGCTGGAGGCCGACACCCACCTGAAGACCATCACCATCGTGCTCTGATTCAGCCTTTCCCCCATACCAGCATGCTTCGAAACGGAGTCCCCATGCCCGCACGCATCCTTGTCGCCTACTACAGTGCCACCGGTTCTGTGCACCGCCTCGCCGAGGCCGTCCGCGACGGTGCCGAGGCCGCGGGAGCTGAAGTCCGGCTGCGCCGCGTAGCCGAACTCGCCCCGCCCGAGGCGATCGCTTCCAACCCCGACTGGGAACAGCACAAGAGCCAGACCGACGACCAGGTCCAGGTGGCCACCCTCGACGATCTGGAATGGGCCGACGGCTACGCCTTCGGCACCCCCACCCGCTACGGCGCACCGGCCGCGCAGCTCAAGCAGTTCATCGACTCGGCCGGCGGCCTGTGGCAGGAGGGCAAGCTGGCGGACAAGCCGGTGACGACATTCGTGTCCTCCGCCGAACAGCACGGCGGACAGGAAGCCACGATCCTGTCGCTCAACAACGTCTTCTACCACTGGGGCGCGCTGATAGTGCCTCTCGGCTACACCGACGACGTCGTCTACGCCGCCGGCGGCAACCCGTACGGCACCTCCTGGCCCGCCGGTTACCCGTCGACCATGCCGGACAAGACGGTGCTCGAATGCGCCCGCTACCAGGGCCGGCGCCTCGCCCACTTCACCGAGGTCCTGGCTGCCGCGCGGGCCTGAGCTGTATGAAGGGCGGCGCTGGGAATGCCGGGTATGGACATGGGTGCCAGCGGGAATCCCGCTGCTTTAGTGCTGGCTGAAATCACACTCTTCTGGGGTGTGACCCTCCTGCACATGATCCGGCTGTTGTTCGTCACCCGGCTTTCCCTCGCCAATCAGGTCGAAGACATCGCACACATGGCTATGGGCACGGGTATGACAGTCATGGTGTTCCCGGGTGTTCCGATGGGCGTCATGCGTGCCTCAGCCGTGGTCTTCGCCCTGCTCGCGGCTGTCTTCTTCACTCATGCCGGGTACGGCCGGGGCGGGCACCGGTGCCAGAGCGCGGCGATCGGTGCCGGCCAGGCCGCGATGGCGTACATGTTCGCCGCCCCCGCACACCCACCGACCTGGCTGCCGCCCTCCGTGGCCGGTGTGCTGGCGGTGTGCGCGCTGGTTCACGGCAGGCAGCTGATCGGCGCACGGAACAGGGCCTCTGTGACCGGCGCGAGCCGCATGCTGCTGACGCTTCCCCATGCGGGGACACTGATGACGACCGCCGCGATGGCGTGGATGATCGCCGCCGCCTGACCCCACGCCTTCGCCCGCACCGAGCTTTCACCTGGACGGTTCCCGCCGCTCATCAGCCAACGGCACAGCTGTGACCAAGAGTCACCGCTCAAGCCTCTTCTTATCCGCGGGTTCGGGTTGAGTTTCCATCGTCGGCTACCCGTCGCCGATGCTTCGCGACTCGGATGAAACCCGGCCACGGGCAGAACGAACGAGACAGCTTGATGCAGGGCTCATTGACCGAGTACTGGCGCCGATCCTTGACCCAGACGGTCACAATCGATGACTCATGACGCGAGGCGCTCGACCGAGGCGTTCGTATGTGTCCTTGATGGTTGCCATCATCTTCATCAGCTCGGCCATGTCCGGCGTGGCCACCTTCGCCGTGGGAAGTTCGGCCTGCTTATCGGCTGGTGTCCGCGTGCCGCGTATGGCGTCGAGAGCACTCAACGCCGCTTCGCCGGTTCCTGGGAGTGTGCCGAGGTATTGCTCGGTGGTGGTGATGCTCCCGTGACCTAGACGTTCCTTCACTATCTGCAGGTCCGCGCCGTCGGCTAAGAGCCAGGACGCGTGAGCGTCCCGCATCGACTTCGGGGTGACCTTGAAGGTGATCCCAGCGGTCTTGACCGCGGGATAGAAGACCTGGTTACGGAACCAAGAGCCGTCGATGTGGCCGTCGGTGTCGCGTACCCGCGGTTTCCTGGGCTCGTCTTTGCCCATGGCGCGGCGGGCGGCGCGATAGGCGCTCATGGCGTCGCGGCAGTACTGGCAGCGGCATTTCATGCCGGAGTAGGCCGAGATCGTCCCGTGCCGGTGCTGCCGACCGGACTTGGGATGCGGTTCGGTCCATCCCAGCGTGATAGCCGACCGACCACGGCAGCGACGCGGCGGCGGAGTCGAACACGCCGTCGATGAAGTTGCTGTTCATGAAGGAGTGTTGCCTGGCGTACAAGCAGCAAGCCCCGCGCCGGGGCGTATCCCTGGCGCGGGGCTGGGCGGCACGGACCATCTTCTGTGTCGTGGACCGCGCCGCCGCCGTCATCTCAAACGGTCAGATCACAGACCGGGCCAGCTTGGGAAGCTGCTGCAACTGGGGACACTGCCGGTGCCCGTGAACGGGGTCACCGTCACGCCGGTCCCAGTCGGTGCGATGTTGACGTTGTAGGTCTTGATGTGGGCGTACTGGGCCACGACCTTGGTCGAGTCCAGCTGGATGTTCTCCAGGGTCAGGCCGGCCGGGTGCGCCGCGTCGTAGCCGTCGAGGGTCGAGCTGCCGTGGGTGGAGTTCACCGAGCGCAGGCCGTTGACGGTGATGTCGGCGAAGCTGGGTACCGCCGAGCCGTTGCCGCTGAGGTACTGGGGGTCGATGAGCATCAGGTGTTTGACGCCGGTCTCGCAGGTGTTGACGAAGCTGACGCCGCTGACGGTGCCGCCGAAGCTGGAGTCGCTCTTCACGCGGACGCCGTTGTTGCTGGAGGCGGTGTTGCCGTGGATGTCCTTGCCGCCGTGGATGTAGTTGCCGCTGAAGGTGACGTTCGAGATGCCGCCTTCGGTCTGGCTGCCGATCGACATGCCGTGGATGCCCCAGAAGCTGTTGTTGCTCACCGTGATGCCGCTGGCCGGGCCGCCGGCGTCGGCCTTGACGGCGATGCCGTCGTCACCGGTGTTGATGAAGCTGTCGGTGATCAGGACGTTGCTGGCGCTGTCCGGGTCGAAGCCGTCGGTGTTGCGGGCGTTGTCGGGGTTGTCGATGCGGACGCCCCAGGCGGTGAAGCCGGTGCCGCGGTCCAGCAGCACGTTGAACATCGGCGAGTTGGTGAGGCTGATGTGGTACATCGTGGTGTTCGACGTGCCGAACACGGTGATCAGCTTGGGGTTCTCCTGCTGCGTGGTGGTTTTGCCGTGCGCCGATTCGGCAAGGGCCCACCAGGTCTTGCTGGTGCCGAGCATGGTCTGGTTGCCGCGTCCGTCGATCAGGCCCTGAGCGCCGGCGCTGCTCTGCGTGCCCATGATCCCTGAGTTGTCGCCCCGGACGGCGATGAACGGCACACAGCCGGTGGCGGTGCCCATCGTTGTGCCGTCCGAGGCGCCGAGGGTGCCACATTTGGGCTGGCCGACGACCTGGTAGTCGGCCGGGTTGCGGGAGGCGTACAGCGTCACGCCGGCATCCACGAGCAGCACTTCGCCAGCCTTGATGGTCAGCGGGCCGGACAGGAACGCGGCGTTGCCGCCGGCCGCCTTGAGCTCCACCGCCTTACCGGTACCGGCGCAGCTGTTCAGCGCCGCCTGGATCCGCGCCGTGTCCGGCGGTGCGGACTCCTGCGCGCTGGTGAACAGCTCGTTGGACGGCTTCGGCAGAGTCGAAACCACCGGCGTGCAGGTTCCCGGCACGACGGGCTCGCGCGGCGTCGCGGAGGGCGCGCCGGCCTGAGTGCGACTGCCGGAGCCGGTCGCCGCGTTCGCCACAGTGGGGAGCGCGATCGCGAGGGCCAGGGTCAGTGCGGCTCCTGATGCCGCGGCGACGCTGACAGCACGTGCGGATCTCAGTCTTGCGGGGGTTCTCATGATGAAGGACTCCTGATGGGGATTCGATTGCGCGCCGGGAAGCGGCAGGGCCGAACGCTGCCGTTCTTCGTGGGGGTGTTCGGTCGGCTGCTTCCACTTCGCATTCGGCGTTCGGTGAACGCTCGTTACTTGTCAGTGGTCTGAGAGCGCCGAAAGGTTGCTCAACGATGACAAAATTCTCAAATACTCAGCATATGGACGAGCTGGGCGGCGCCTCGCGCGGTCTGGCTCTTCACGGTTCCGACCGAGATGCCGAGAGCATCCGCGGTCTCGGCCTCGGACAGACCGTAGCCGTAGCGCAGAAGAACGCAGGTCCGGCGGCCGTGCGGCATTCGGCGCAGCGCGTCCCGCACATCCAGGACAGCATCGACATCGCCACCGTCGAACTCTTCGAATGCATCTGGACCGGCGAAACCGACGGATGTCAGACAGCGCCGCTCCCGCAGCAAACGGCGCAGCCGATTGCGCGCGAGAACCGCCACCATGCCGCTCGCGTAGGCCAGCGGGTTGTCGGCTGCTTCAACCCGGTCCCAGTGCTGCCACACCTGGAGAAGCGCTTCGGCGGCGAGGTCGTCGGCTGCGTCCGGCTCGCCGGTGAGTCTGCGTGCCAAACGGGCAAGGTGGGTGTGGTGGGCGGCGAAGAATTCTTGGAAGGCCTGGGCCGTGCTCGGTTCGGGGAGCGTCATCGGGTCCGTCCTTCCTGGTGGCCGCCATGGGTCAGGGCATGAGGCTTCTGAGAACCCTCCGCATCCGGCCGAGGTCCTGATCCGAGGCCAAGCCGGCGTGGTAGAGGCTCAGTTCTCTCGCGCCCGCCGCAAGCGCCGCGTCGATGGTGTCGGCGACTTCGGTCGCGGAGAGGATGCGGACGTTCGCGATGACGCGGGCTGTGGACTTCGCGGCCGCCACGACGGCTTCGGGCGGGACGACGAGGCCGTCCACGAAATCCACCGTCGTGGCGTCCACGCCGACGTTGGCTCCCGTGCGATAGGGCAGCGGGTCGGCGTGCAGGCGAATGGTGAATCCGGGCTCTGTCGCCTGCCGCACAGCTGCGACAGTTTCGCGCTGCAGTCGTAGCGCCGCACTCGACCGGAATCGCAGCGTCGCCTCGGCAACGTCAGCACCGAGCAGTTCGCGCACCGCATCCCAGTCGTCGCCGTCGCCGCCCGCACCACGCCAGATGGGCTCCAGTGCGTTCCGTACCGTTTCGGCCAATCGGTCAGGCTCCAGCCCGACCTCGCGATAGCCCTGGCGGCAGTGGTCGCAGAAGCACAGCGACATCAGGTACTGGCCGGCATCGCGGAATGGCACGCCACCGGTCTTGTCATGGGCGTGAAGGTGCGCGTAGCCGTACCAGCCACAGGATTCGATGTCGATGCCGGACACCCCCGGGCGGGCTGCCGCTTCGGCAGCCAACTCGGCGGCGTAGCGGCGGACCCGCGGATTGGCGATGCACAGCGCCCAGCCATAGGTGTCGCCGTATGCGTTGCGCACCGCGCAGCCCGGGAACGCCGTAGCCAGCCGGGAGTTGTGGGCCAGCACTACCCATGCGCGGACATCGAGGCCGGCGTGTGCCAGCTGTGCAGCGGCTTCATCAAAAGCGTCCTCGGCACCGCACCAGCGCTGCCGGGCCGGCCGAAGCTCCAGTCCGAACCACCGTTCCGGATCCGGACGGTAGTAGACGGCGGAGTGCTCGGCGCGCACGATGCGATGCGATGGATGCCGAGGGGTCACCGCGGTTGTGGCGTGATAGGCCGCCGCCAGCGTCACGGATCCGGCCCCGAGACCACGCACTCGCTCAGGAGCAGCGGGATCACCGATGACGTCCCAGGGATAGAGGAACGCACTGACCGGAACTGCTGTCACCGCTACCACGACCCCAACGCGGCCCGACCGCCGACATAGCGGCGGTCCGGATCGTCTTCGGACAGCGGCGCGCGATCGGAGAGAACTTCCTTGGCGAAGTCCTCGGCGTCGTCCTCGGGCCGATAGCCCAAGGCGATCGCCGGAGCCAGGTCCCACCAGGCGCGAGTGTTCGCCGAGATGCCGTACAGCACCTGGAAGCCGAACGACGGCGCGCGCAGCAGCGCGTCGATCAAGCGCACCGAGTCGTTCGGGCTCAGCCACGTGGCCAGGCTTCGCTCCCCCGGAGGCCGGTCGAAGCAGCTTCCGATGCGTACCGCCGCCACGTCCATGGCATATCGGTCCGCATAGAAGGAGCCAAGCGCTTCGCCGAAGACCTTCGTGACGCCGTAGAGCGAATCAGGGCGCGGTCTGACCGCGGTGGTCAGCTGCGCACCGCTTTCGTGGAAGCCGACGGCATGGTTGCTGCTGGCGTAGACGACCCGATGCACACCGGCCTGCCGTGCTGCTTCGAAGACCTGGTACGTGCCCTCGATGTTCGCCTGTCGCAGATCTGCGAAGGGTGCCTCGGTGGGGATGCCGGCCAGGTGCACGACCGCCTCGACGTCGACCATGGCCTTCGACAGCACCTCGGCATCGGCGACGTCGCCGATCGACCACGGCAGGCCGTCGTGCTCCGCGGGCCCGGCCAGGTCGAGGCAGCGCAGGTGCCAGCCGAGCGGGGGCAGACCGGATCGCAGATAACCGCCGATCCGGCCGGCCGCGCCGGTGATGAGAACAGAAGTCACTGCGGCACTCCGTCGATCACCACGTCGGAAAGTTGCAGTTCGCTGACGTTCGTCGCGACGTTCGCGGTGGTGAGCGGTCCGGTGATGGTGATGTCGCTCAGCCGGACGGTGCCGACCGGGTCGGTCGGGTAGCCGGCGATGTTCCAGCCCTGGGTCGCGGAGGCGACCGTCCAGTGGCTCAGATTGATGTCGGTGACCACCGGCGGATACGAGCCGGTGTTCCCCTCGCCGTAGTTGAAATCGATCAGCAGCAGCGGCCCGCCGATCGCGCTGACGCTCACCCGGTAGACGTGGCTGTTCTCGATGAAGCCGCCGCGCACCGAGTTGGTCTTGAGCCGGTGTCCCGATTGCAGTCCGGCGGAGGTCATCGTCAGGTCGCGCGCATAGACGTCGCGCACCCCGCCGGTCATCTCGCTGCCGATGGTGATGCCGCCGTGCCCGTTGGCGAAGGTGCAGTGCTGGATGACGACGTTCTGGCACGGCGTGTTCAGGCGGCGCCCGTCGGTGTTGCGGCCGGACTTGAGCGCGATGCAGTCGTCGCCGACGTCGAACGAGACTTCCTCGATGACCACGCCGTCGCAGGATTCCGGGTCGCAGCCGTCGGTGTTGGGCCCGGTGGAGTCGACGGTGACTCCTCGGACGACGACGTCCCGGCACAGCGTCGGATGCAGGTGCCAGAACGGCGAGTTCCGCAGCGTCACGCCCTCGATCAGGACGCGCTCGCAGTCGTAGGGTTCGAAGAAGGTCGGCCGGAAGTGGTACTTGGTGCCGTCACGCTGCTCGACTGGCAGGCCGGCGTTCACCGTCGCCTCGAAGACGGGGAAGTCGGCGTCGCCGAGTTTCTTCCAGGCCCACCAGTTCGCGACCGAGGCCTGGCCGTCCAACACCCCGGAGCCCGTGACCGCGATGTCGTGCTCGCCGTAGGCATAGATCAGGGGCGAGTAGTTCATCAGCTCGATGCCCTGCCATCGGCTGTATACGGTCGGCAGGTAGGCGTGCGGGTCGGTGCTGAACAGCAGGGTGGCCCCGGCCGACACGTGGAGTTCGGTGCGTGATTTGAGATGAATCGGGCCGGTGGCCCAGGTCCCGGCCGGGATCACGACACGGCCGCCGCCGCGTGAGCTGACCTCCTGGACGGCGGCGGCTATGGCGGCACTGTTGTCGGTGACGCCGTCGCCGACCGCGCCGAAACGGGTGATCGGGAAGTCGCGCCGCGGGATCCGGGGCAGCTTGACGCGGTCGATGATGCGGTCTGCGGCGCGGTCCGCCTCATGGTCCGGTGAGCTGGAGTCGCCGGCGGAGGCCGAGGCCGCGTCACCGAATGTGCCGGTCAGAGCGACCGCGCCCGCGACGACCAGCGTGGAGCGCATGAAGTCCCGCCGGGGAATGCCTGACATCTGAGGGTTCTGCCTCTCGTGCTAGTCCGAGGATCGGGCGACGAGCTGAGTGGGGTTGACGAACCGCAGTGCGATGAGCAGGAGCACAGCCATGGAACCGGTGTAGATCACGGCCATGGCATCGATGGACTGCGTGGTGCGGATGCCGGCGGAGTTGACTGCCGAGAAGAGGGTCACCACCAGCGTCTGGCTGGTCGGCCCGGAGGTGAGGAACGTCAGCTCGAACATGCCGAAGGTCCGGACCAGCACCAGGATCCCGGCGGCCAGCATCCCGGGCAGCAGCAGCGGTCCCAGAATCCTGACCAGGACCGTCGGCGTCTTCGCTCCGAAGACCCGGGCGGCGGCCTCGATGCGCGGATCGATCTGCTCGATGAACGGCGTCATGGTGAACACCACGAACGGGATCGAGGGCACCAGGTTGGCCAGCACCACGCCGGTCAGCGTCCCGGCCAAGTGCACCTTGTAGAGCACAGTCGCCAGCGGGATGCCGTAGGCGATCGGTGGCACCAGGATCGGCAGCACGAACAGCAGGTTCAGCGCCTTCTTGCCGGGGAAGTCCCGGCGCGCCAGCGTGTAGGCGGCCGGCACGCCGAGCGCCAGCGAGATGGCGACGACCAGCAGAGTGACTTCGACCGTGGTGCCGAGCACCTGCCCGAGGGTGAACTCCTTCCAGGCGTCGGAGTACCAGTGGCTGCTCCATCCGCCCGGTATCCAGGTGTCGAACCACTTCGTGCTGAAGGAGTCCAGGAGCACCGTGACGATGACTCCGGCGAGGTTCAGCAGGAAGAAAGCCAGGATGCCCCAGGTCAGCCAGGTTCCGGGGCGCAAGGCCACGCTGCGGCGGCCTGGTTCTGTCATGGATTCCACGGGCTCTGAGACCGGTGTCATCGTCGACGCGCTCATCCCTTGCCTCCGGTTGCTCCTCGGTAAAGCCGCGACCGGCCGACCGCCAGCATCGCGATCACGATGAGCATCAGGGCGGTCATGATCATGGCGTCGGCGCAGCCCTGGGCGTAGTCGAAGCGCTGCAAGGCGGCCTCGTAGGCCTCGATGGAGATGACGTGCGTGCGGCCGTCGGGGTCGCCGACCATGAGCGCGGAGGGGAATACCGCGAAGGCCATGACGAAGGTCAGGCTGAACGTGGTGAGCAGTCCGGGCAGCAACAGCGGCAGCGTGACGTACCGGAAGCGCTGCCACCAGCCGGCGCCCAGAGTGGCAGCGGCCTTCTCCAGGCTCGGGTGGATACCGGAGAGGTAGGAGTGGGTCAGCAGGTAGGCGAACGGGAAACCGCTGATGATCAGCGAGAGCAGGACACCGGTGTAGTTCATCGTCAGCCGCATCGGCGAGTCGGCCAGGCCCAGCAGGTGCAGGGTGCGGTTGAACCAGCCGGCCGGGCCGAAGAACTCCAGGATGCCCTCGGCGGTCAGGACTGTGCCCAAAGTGATCGGCACGACGAGGACCGCCAGCATGATCCGCTTGCCGCGGAAGTCACGGCGCATGCGGTAGGAGATCGGGATCGAGGCGCCGACGTTGATCAGAGAGGCGGGAATCGCCAGGGAGAAGGTGGCCCAGATCGACTTGCGGGAGAACGGGTCGCTGAAGAACTGGCGGTAGGCGCCGAGGACTCCGCCGGTCTTCGGCTGGAAGGACAGCTGCAGACCGTAAAGGAACGGGTAGCAGAACAGCGCGATGAGGGCGAGGGCACCCGGCAGGACCAACAGCAGTGTGCGGTCCACGCCGCGCTCGGCCAAGCGATGCCGCAGAGCGGCGCGCGTCGGGGCGGTGGTGACAACGGCGGTCATGGAACGTCCGCCTCTGCTTGCGCTTCCGCAGCGTCGGCTTCCGCTTGCAGTTGCGCGACCTGCGCCGCCCCGGCCCGGAACACCAGAGCCCGATCGGCATCGACGGCGACCGACAGCACGTCGCCGGGCCGAACCGCTTGCGAGGCTTTAAGATGCAGCCGCTGTCCCCCGCGAGTCGCCGCCTCCACGTGCAGGACCCGGCCGTGGTACTCGACGATCTCCGCGACCGCCTCGCAGATCCCCGTCTCGCCTTCGGCAGCAATTCGAAGATCCTCAGGCCGGATGGCCACCAAGACCTGCTCACCGTCGCGGAACGAATCGGCGTCGACCGGCGTCCCGACCACCCGTAGCCCGCTGCCCTCGGCACGCACCCCCGCCGCGTCGGCCGAGGTGACCGTCAGCGGCAGCAGGTTGCGATACCCCATGAACGCCGCCACGTGCGCATCGGCGGGATGCTCGTACAACTCGGCCGGCGTGCCGATCTGGCTGACCCGGCCGTCGTGCAGCACCACCAGCCGGTCGGCCAGCGACAGCGCCTCCTCCTGGTCGTGCGTGACGTAGACGGTCGTCAGCCCGAAGTCCTGGTGGATGCGCCGGATCTCGCCGCGCATGGTCAGGCGCAGCGCCGCGTCCAGGTTGGAGAGCGGCTCGTCCATCAGCACCAGCGGCGGTTCGGTCACGATGGCGCGGGCGATCGCGACGCGCTGCTGCTGGCCGCCGGACAACTGTGCCGGGTGTTTGGCGGCGTGCTCGGTCAGCTGGACCAGCCTCAGTACCTCGCCCACGCGTCGTTCGATCTCTGCTTTGGCCACGCCGCGCATCTTCAGACCGAACGCGACGTTCGCCCGGACGGTGAGGTGCGGGAACAGCGCGTAGTTCTGGAACACCATGCCGAACCCGCGCTTCTCCGGTGACAGGGTGTCCACGCGGCGGCCGTCCAGCTCGATCGAGCCGGCGGTCAGCGGCAGCAGGCCGGCCAGGCAGTTCAGCGCCGTGGTCTTGCCGCAGCCCGACGGTCCGAGCAGCGCGATGAACTCCCCGCCGGTGATCTCCAAGTCCAGCGGGTGCAGGGCGGTGTGCGCGCCGTAGGCTCGGGAGACGCCGCGCAGACTCAGTCGGCCGAGCTGCGAGGCGGGACGGCGTCCGGCAGAAGGTCCAGAAGGGGGTGCCTCAGTCATCGTCACTTCGCCGCACCTATCTTCTTGTCCCACAGGTCGAATGCGGTCACCTGGGCCGCGGCCGGCAGCGAGTTCTTGATCCGGGCGCCGGCGATCCACTGATCGATGCGGGGATCGCCGAACTTCTGGATCGCCTGCTGCGAGGCGGCCGGCGCCTTGTCCGGAGTCACGCCCTTCACCGCCGGACCCGGGTAGAAATAGCAGTTGTCGAACGTGGCGGCCTGCTGATCGGGGGTGAGGGCGAAGGCCAGCAGCCGCATCACCGCGATCAGCTCGTCCTGCGAGAGCCCCTTGGGAATCACGCCGTACTGCGCGTCGCTGACCCAGGTCAGGTTGTCGAACGCGGCGACCTTGATTCCGGCCGGAACCGTGCCCAGCACTCGCGGGTTGATGTACCAGCCGGCGGTGGAGGCGATCATCGACACGGTGCCCTGGGCGATGTTGGTCATGGTCGCTGAGGTTTTCGACGGGTACGGCGCCGTGTACTTGCCGAGCTGGGTCAGGAAGTCCCAGGTCTTGGCCCACCCGTTGGTCGGGTCGGTGGGGTCGCTGTCGCCGAGCAGATACGGCAGGCCCATCAGGAAGGTGCGGCCGGGGCCGGAGTTGCGCGGCTGTGCGTACTGGAACTTGCCGGGGTTGGCCTTGGCCCAGTCCAGCAGCGCCTGCGGGCTGTTCGGCGGGGTCGCGACCTTGGCCGGGTCGTACTCCAGCAGCGGTCCCGAGGGGGTCCAGACCAGCTCGATGCCTTGGTCCTGGGCCAGCGTCGCCATGGACGCCGCCCCCGGCTGATAGTTCGCCATCAGGTTCGGGAAGAAGGTGTCGTAGTACGGCTTCAGCGGCTGCCACAGGTTCTTCTGGATGCCGGCGGCCAGGCCGTCGGTGCCGGTGAGCACCAGCTGGATCTGCACATTCCCGGCCTGCTGCTGCGCCTGGACCTTCGGCGCCAGCTCCGGCGCGGTGCCGGTGCTCGTGGTGATGTTCGCGACGATCTCGGGATGCTGGCTCTTGAAGGCGTCCAGGATCGGCTTGACCAGTTGCAGGGTGCCCGCGACGTCCAGGATGTTCAGGGTCACCGGCTTGCTCGGGGCGGTCGCGGCCAGCGAAGTCGGTGCGGCCTTGGTGCTGGTGCTGCTGCCGGGCGCGCCGCACGCGGACAAGATCGGGACGGCGGCCGTGCCGGCCGCGATGGAGCGGAGCACAGCGCGCCGAGAGACGGTTTCCTTGCGCACGGACATAGGGGTGTCCTTCGCTTGATGAGTGTGTGAGAAGCCGGCGCCGCTGTAGGCGGCGCGGCGGTGATGCCGCTGACGCGGGTGGTGCTACCTACCTGGTGCAGAACTGATGTGATCTGGCGTGTTCGTGCTGGTCGGTATCGGATCAGCGCGGATCCGGCGCCGGATTCGCGCCGGGCCGGGCGAGGAAGTCGAAGTCGCAGCCCTGATCGGCCTGCGTGATGTGCTCGGCGTACAGGGAGCCGTAGCCGCGCTCGAACCGGGGCTCCGGCGGCTGCCATTGCGCACGGCGGCGTTCGAGCTCGGCGTCGTCGACCTCCAGGCGCAAGATGCGCTTGGGGACGTCGAGGGTGATCAGGTCGCCGGTGCGCACCAGGGCCAGCGGGCCGCCGGCGTGGGACTCCGGGGCGACGTGCAGCACACAGGTGCCGTAGCTGGTCCCGCTCATCCGGGCGTCGGAGATCCGGACCAGGTCCTTGACCCCCTTCTTCAGCAGGTAGGCGGGAATGGGGAGCATGCCGTACTCCGGCATCCCGGGTCCGCCGAGGGGGCCGGCGCCGCGCAGCACCAACACGGTGTCCTCGGTGATGCCGAACGACGGATCGTCGATCCCCGCCTGCAATTCCGGGTAGGAATCGAAGACGACGGCCGGACCGGTGTGGACGAGCAGCCGGGGATCGGCCGCCAGATGCTTGATCACAGCGCCGTCCGGTGCCAGGTTCCCCCGCAGGACCGCCACCCCGCCGTGCTCGGCGACCGGGTCCTGCGGGCTCCGGATCACGGTGTCGTCGTAGGTGGCCGCCTCGGAGTACGAGGCGCCGAACGACTTGCCCGATACCGTCGGCCGGTCCGGATGCAGGGCCCCGTGTACCTCGGCGAGCTGGAGGAACAGGGCCCGCAGGCCCCCGGCGTAGTAGAAGTCCTCCATCAGGAACCTGCCGACCGGCCGGACGTCGGCCAGCACCGGGACCCGCTCCCCGATCGCGTCGAAGTCGTCCAGGGACAGCTCCACACCGACCCGGCCGGCCATCGCGATCAGGTGGATCAGGGCATTGGTGGAGCCGCTGAGCGCGAGCACCGTGGCCGCCGCGTCCTCGAACGCCTCACGCGTCATCACCTTCGACGGCGTCAGCTGCTCGCGGACGATCCCGACCGCCCGCATCCCGGCGGCCGCGGCCATCCGGTGATGCGCCGAGTCGACGGCCGGGATCGACGACGAACCAGGCAGTGCCATGCCCAGGGCCTCGGCGGCCGCGGTCATCGTGGAGGCCGTCCCCATCGTCATGCAGTGCCCCGGCGAGCGCGCCAGCCCGCCTTCCACTTCTGACATCTCGCAGTCGCCGATCCGGCCCGCGCGGTACTCGTCGTAGTAGCCGAACAGGTCGGTACCGCTGCCGAGCGTCCTGCCACGGTAGTGACCGCGCAGCATCGGCCCGGCCGGGACGAAGAGGGCTGGAAGGTTCGCGCTCGCGGCACCCATGAGCAATGCCGGCGTGGTCTTGTCACAGCCGCCCATCAACACCGCGCCGTCCACCGGATAGGAGCGCAGCAGCTCCTCTGCCTCCATCGCCAGCAGGTTCCGGTAGAGCATGGGCGTCGGTTTCTGGAACGTCTCCGACAGCGTCGAGACCGGGAATTCCAGCGGGAACCCGCCGGCTTCCCACACACCCCGCTTCACCTCTTGCGCGCGCTCGCGCAGGTGCATGTGGCAGGGATTGATGTCGGACCACGTGTTCAGGATCGCGATGACAGGCTTGCCCAGGTGCTCCTCGGGCAGATAGCCGAGCTGCCGGACCCGGGAGCGATGGCTGAAAGCCCGTAGTCCCCCGCCGGTGGCACCGCTGCCGAACCAAGCCGCGCTGCGAAGCTCGACCGTGTTCCCGTTCTCGGTGTCAGTGCTCACAGCCACCCCCCTTCCCGCCACTGGTCCAGCACTACGGCGATGCGGTCACGCAACGGCCCCGGCAACACGCGGGATGGAGGACGCACTTCGCGGCCGACCAGTCCGAGCTGCGCGAGAGCCTCCTTCACCACGCTGACGTTGTCCGCGCTGGCGTCGGCCGCGCGCAGCTGCTCGAACTCGCGCACTGTCTCCCACAGCAGCATCGCTTTGGCGAAGTCGCCGCCGCGCAACGCCTCCAGCAGCGCCGCCGAGAGCCGGGGGGCGACGTTGACCAGGCCCGAAGTGAAGCCGGTCGCGCCGACCGCCCAATAGCCCGGGGCGGACAGCTCGGCGAGCCCCGCGATCCAAGCCAGGGAATCCAGCCCGGCATCGCGTGCCACGGATGCGAACCGCACAGGGTCGGGAATCGCGTATTTGACGCCGATCACGTTCAGACTGTGTCCGGCCAGCGTGGCTATGTGCTCCCCGGTCACCCGCTCGTCACGGATGTACAGAATGACCCCGAGGTCGGGGACGGCGTCGGCGATCGCGCGGTGGTACTCGATCCAGCCCTCGGCGGAGCGGTACGGGTGCACCGGCTGGTGCACCATCAAGGCGCTGGCACCGGCGCCGGCCGCGTGCTTGGCGGCCTCCACGGCGCTGGCCATGTCCAGGCCCACGCCCGCGACGACCTCGGCCCGGCCGGCCACGGCCTCGACCGTGGACTCCACCGCCCGCCGCTTCTCGGACTCGCTGAGCGTGTAGAACTCGCCGGTGTTGCCGTTGGGAGTCACTGCTTCGACGCCGTCCTCGACCAGGCGGCGGATCAAGGCGGCATGGCCGTCCCAGTCGACGGTGCCGTCGGGGGCGAACGGGGTGACCGGGATCGCGACCACCGTCGCCAGTCGAGCCCGTAGGTCCACCCACGGAGGCGTGGCGGCATCCGATACAGCGGTCATGGGTTTACGGCTCCGTTTCGTGGGTCGTCAGGTATATCGCCTTGCTTCCTCGCCCCGGACCGTCGTGATCCGGTGGGAGGCGTTCTACGCTTCGACTTCGGGGAAGTTGCGCGCCACGAAGGAGGCGATGTGGTTGCGCATCAGATCTCTGACCTCTTCGGTGGCGCCCTGCTCGGCCGCTGTGAGGATCGCCTGGTGCTCGGCCGCCTCACGCTTCCAGGACGGCCGCTGGGCCCACGCGGCGGCGGAGACCAGCGCCGTCTGGTCGCGCAGGTCGTCGAGCGTCCGCACCAGCAGTGGGTTGCCGCACGCGAGATACATCTCCCGATGGAACACCCGGTTCGCGAGCGACCGTTCGGCCGCGTCCGCCGCCGTGGCCGCCGTGTCCAGGGCTCGGCGGGCCGCTGACCAGTCCCGGTGACCGGCGACGGCCCGCATGGCTGCGACCGGCTCCAGCAGCAGTCGCATGTCATATATGGACCGCGCGTGTGCGCGGTCGATTTCCCGGACCGACGCGCCCTTGTACGTGCTCATGACGATCAGCCCGGTGCCGGCCAAGGTCTTGAACGCCTCGCGGACCGGCGTCTTGGACACCCCGAGTCGTGCCGCGAGCTCGGTCTCGACCAGCGCTTGGCCCGGCTTCAACTCACCGGTCAGGATCGCATGCTTGATCGCCTCCAACACCGCCTCGCTGCGGGACGGCAAGGCTCCGGGACGTGATCGCCCGGCGGACAGGAGGACATCGGACACGAGGACTCCCAAGAGACTGGAACGAAGATCTCATATATGAGATGTGACGCGAGCGTAGAGCGTGGACCGCAGTGAGTCAATGCTGTTACGCGCCGATCAAGGTCTGGTGTCAACGTCGCTGGACGACACCGGCGGGTTGCGCGAGAGCCCGGGACTTCGCGCAACCCGCCGCGGGTTTCGGCTACAGGTTCGGGTAGGCGGGGAACGAGCAGGAGGGGACGCTGCCGCTGGTCACCGGGGAGCTGAGCTTGGTGAGCTTCACACCGGTGCCGGAGGCGGGCGACAGGTTCGAGTTGTATACGCCGACGTTGGCGTACGCGGCGGTGTAGGCGGTCTGGTCGAGGTTGACGTACTGCAGGGTCAGACCGGTGATGTGCGAGGAGTCGTAACCCTCGACGATCGACTGGGCTCCGGAGACCGAGTTCACGGCCGTCAGCCCGTTCACCAGGATGTTGCTGAACTCCGGGATGCTGGAGCCGCTGCCGGAGGAGTAGCGCGGGTTCAGCTCGATCAGGTGTGAGACGCCGGTCTCGCAGGTGTTGATGTATGTGATCGTCGACACGGTGCCGCCCTTGCCCGGGTAGCTCTTGATCCGCAGCCCGTTGTTGAGCGTGCTGACGTTGCCGGCGCTGTCCGTGCCCTGCACGGTGTTGTTCTCGACGAGCACGTTGCTCACACCCGCGTTGGTCTCGCTGCCGATGGAGATGCCATGGGTGCCGTAGAAGTGGTTGTTGGTGATGGTGACGTTCGAGACCGCACCGCTGCCGCCCTTGATGGCGATGCCGTCGTCACCGTCTTGGATGTAGGAGTTCGTGATGGTGATGTTGGTGGAGGCGTCGGGGTCGATGCCGTCGGTGTTGCGGGCGGTCGCCGGGGTCTTGATGCGCACGCCCCAGGCGGTGAAGCCGTTGCCCTTCTTGTAGGTGACGTGGAAGAACGCGCCGTTGGTCAGGTTGATGTCGTAGAGCGTGGCGTTGTTCGCGGCGGAGAAATAGATCAGCCGGGGGTTGTTCTCCTTCTTGCCCTGGAGGTCGGCGTTGTGGGCGAGCTGCCACCATGACGTGCTCGTGCCCCACATGGTCTGGCCGCCGCGCCCGTCGATCGTGCCCTGGCTGCCGGAGGAGTTGCGAACGCCCTCTACGCCGGCGTTTGCACCGGTGATCTTGATGAAGGGGTTGCAGCCGTTGTCGCTGCTGGCGATCGTGCCGCACACGTCGGAGGAACTGGACTGGTACTGCTTGGCGACGCGGGTGGCGTAGAGCGTCGTGCCGGCGTCGACCACGAGGTACACGCCGGCCGGGACGGTCAGCGGCGCAGACAGGAAAGCGTTGTTGCCACCGCTGGAGGTCAGCAGGACGGACTTGCCGGTGCCCTTGCACGCGTTGAGCGCGTTCTGGATGCGGGAGGTGTCCGGCGGGTTGGCCTCGGCAGTGCTGGAGAACTGCTCGTTGCTGGTCGCCAGGGTGGCGCTCAGCGGCTGGCAGACGCCGGGGAGCGTCGGCTGGTGGACCGAGCGGCTGTCGCCGGTGGCCACGCTGCCGGCATCGGCGTCGACGCTTGTCAGGCTGCTGATCGCCAGGGCCGCGGCGGCGATGACGCCGGTCCGGGAGGCGAGCGGACGGAACGGTGGGGTGATCTTTCGCATGAACCCTGTCCTCGAGATAGATGGACTGTCACATGCGCGGCCGTCACCCTCATGCGGACCGCGTAACGGCGTTGCTACCTACCGTTGCGACGGGAGAGTACATGCCGCTCGAGGCGTTGGCTAGCTCTGATTCACCGGGGACGACGATCCGCAAGTCATCGTGAACGGCACATGATGTACGTTTCACGACCGTGCGCAGGCCCGGAGACCTGCGGGCCTGCTCCTTCGTGACCTGGCGCATCAAGAGCGTTGACGGCATGTCATGTGACAGGTACGTTCCACCGCATGCCATATATGACGCGCTGATCCACTTCCGTGCTGTGTCGATGCGCTGTATCAATCCACGGCGACGCACGACGAAGCACGGCGTATGGCTCCCGTGCGGACGGCCGCCTTTCACCCTCATTCCGGGGTGGTCGTCCGCACGGGTTACCGGACCATCGATCAGCAAGTCCCGACCCATCAGCCCGGGGGACACAGACGATGACACGCGCCGACGACAAGGGCATGGCAGCATCCTTCATCAAGGGCCTGGCTGTGGCGGTGGCCGCACTCGCAGTCACCGCCACAGCCTCCACCTCGGCGACGGCCGACACGCGATCGGCGGCCGCCGGACAGCACCAGCAGGTGTTCCTGGTCGCTCCGACCGGGACGCCCGGCCCGCGCGGGGTGGTCACGTTCACGTCGATCCAGGCTGCTGTGAACGCCGCAGCGCCCGGCACGAACGGACACCACACCCTGATCAAGATCGCGCCGGGCACCTATACCGGCCAGGTCTACATCCCCGCGGACAAGCCGAACCTGACCTTTACGGGGCTGGGCGACGCCAGCCAAATCGTCCTCAAGGACAACCTCGCCCACGGCACCATCGCCGCCGACGGCAACCTCTACGGCACAGACTGCTCCGCCACTCTCACCGTCGCAGGCAACGGCTTCGAGGCATACAACATCACCGTCGCGAACGCCTTCGACCGCGCCGCGGATCCGGCCACCGCCGCGCGCGGCCCGCAGGCGGTCGCGGTCAAAGCGGTCGCCGACAAAGCGATCTTCGCGCACGACCGCTTCCTCGGCGTCCAGGACACCGTCTTCGCCTCCTCATACGCCGACGACTTCGCACCCAACCAGTGCTTCGCGGAGGACGGCACCCCCACCCCGCCCGCCAAAAGCGGACCCGCACCCGCCAACCCTCCCGCCGCCCGGCAGTACTTCGTCGACGACTACATAGCCGGGTCGATCGACTTCGTCTGCGGTTCGGCCACCGCGGTCTTCGAGCGCGACACCATCGACATACTCCGCGGCCGTCCCGGCGGGTCGGTCAGCGCTCCGGACACGCCGACCGCGTTCTCCCGCGGATACCTGATCGACAACAGCCGCATCGACAACCTGGACGGCTCCCTCGCCGCCGGAGCCGACTACCTGAGCCGGCCGTGGCGGCACACCGGCACCACGAACCCGGTGGCCCAGATGACGATCCGCAACACCTACCTCGGTGCGGCGATCTCCCCGGCCCACTACGAGAACTGGTCCAGCCCGTTCTTCAAGTGGACCGACGCGCGCTACTCCGAGTACCGCAACATCGGCCCGGCAGCTGCCGACGTCGCCGCGGACGTGCCCCAACTGACCAGTCAGCAGGCGGCCTCGTACACCGTCGCGGCGTACTTCGGCGACTGGACGCCGGTCGTCTCCGGTTAAGGCGTCTTCGGCTGGGGCGTCTCCGGTTGGGCCGCTGCGGCTCAGCCTTCGGTATCCCCTTCATCCCAGGACAGGATTCATGAAGCCATCCACCCTTTTCGTGCGGTCGCGTACCGCCGAAGCCTCCTCCGCGCTCGCCTTCGTGCTGGCAGTCAGCATGGCACCTACTGTAAGCGCTCACACGACGACGTCCGACATCGCAGCCCGAGCGGTGAGCGGCTCCACCGCTGCTCAGCCGAGCGTGCCGAGCACTTGTGTGCCGGTGCCGGCGCAGTTGTCGGCCAGCAACGAGGTGTTCCCGGCCGCGACTGAGGCGGCCGCACCCGACACAGCTCGCATCCAGGCCGCGCTGAATCAGTGCGCCGGCACCGGAAAGGCCGTCGAACTGAAGGCGAGCAACGGACACAGCGCCTTTTTGAGCGGACCGCTAAGCATCGGTGCCAACGAGGTGCTGCTGGTCGACTCCGGGGTGACCCTCTACGCGTCGCGTAAGCCGTCCGACTACCAGGTCTCCGGCGGCGCGAAGTGCGGCACGATCGGCTCCAGCGACAACGGCTGCAAGCCGTTCATAGCGCTGGCCGGCTCCGGGGCCGGCCTGATGGGCACCAGGGATTCCGCCGGCCATCAGGGCATCGTCGACGGGCGCGGCGGCCAGGCGATGCTCGGAACGAGCCAGACCTGGTGGCAGCTGGCCGCGTCGGCCAAGGGCGGCAGCGGCACGTCAAGAGCGCCGCCGACCGAGGCGGCTTGGTCACCGGCATCGTCTACCAGAACATCTGCATGACCGGCGTGAAGGACCTGATCGTCATCGACCCGCACTACAGCGGCGGCGGCAGCGGATCCTCCATCCCGAACTTCGCCGACATCACCCTCAACGGCGTGGCGGCGGTCCACTCCGCCTCCAGCGCCAAGTCGACGCTCGAGGGCTACGACGCCTCGCACCCGCTGGGCCTGAAGCTGGAGAACATCAAGCTGGACGCGACGAGCACCACCGCCGCGTACGCAAACATCGGCGTCTACAACTCCAACATCACGCCATCGGGCTCCGGCGTGAAGGTAAGTCCCATTTCCGGCAGCGGCAGCGTCCCCAGCTGCTCCTTCCCGGCCTTCCCCGCCCTCTGATCCAGCACCGCTGGGGCCGGCACGGTGTGCCGGCCCCAGTTCGGCACACCGGTCTTGAGCTTGTTCTTCAACCCCGACATGATCGTTCCGTGTCGGAGTTTCTCATTGCCCTGACGATGAAGCGGTCTCCAGGTGATGCTGTGTGTTCGGCCAAGAGCACACGCCCACAAGGAGACCGGCGTCACCATTTTCGAGGTTCCCGCCGCCCGCGTCGAGGCCCTGGGTGTGTTGTCCGGGTTCCGTACCAGCTTCTACGACTGCCTCACCGCGCGTGGTGATGCGCTGTTCGAACTCGCCGACGCGCTGCTGTGCACCAACGGCCCGGTGAAGACCCTGGCCGATCTCGCCCTGGCTCGCGAGCACCGACGTCATCGCCACCACGGTCTGCGCGACCCGGTCGCCCACCGTGGGGCTTCACCGCTACTACGAGCCGGTCCGCCGGCACATGCCCCGCTCGTGGCGCACTTGAAGAACAAGCTCAGGAGAACAACACAGGACGCGCATGCGAGCGCCTCGACAGCTCGCCGATCCGGCACCGTCCCATGTGGGGCAAATCCGGGGCACTCGAGCAGAAGGTGCGGTCTGCTGGTGGGCTGAGGTGCCTGCGGTTCTCCCTGCCCCGCTGTCCCATCCGCCCTGTGGCCGGGAGCATGGCGGCTCTGATGATCGGCACTATGAACGCATCCGCACCCAGTAGTCACGCCACCACGACCTCTCCGATCGACACAGTCGGACCGGAACCCATCGAAACACCGGAACCGATCACCGTCATCCTCGAGATCCCCTCCGGCGCCATCCGCCTCATCGCCGCCGAACGCCGCGACACGACCGTCGAGATCCTGCCTGCTGACGCCTCGCGGAATCGTGACGTCAAGGCGGCGCAGCATATGCAGGTCGCCTACGACGCCGGCGTCCTCCGCGTCGAAGCCGAGGCCGCCGAACATCGCCTCATCGGCGATTCCGGGTCCGTCACAGTCACCGTCCACCTGCCCGCCGGCTCCCGGGTCCAGGCTAAGGCCGCGGTCGCCGACTTGCGCGGTGCCGGGCGGCTCGGCGAGGTCGCCTTCGAGGGCGCGACCGGCTCGATCGACCTTGAGGAGGCCGCCGACGCCTGCCTCGTGCTGGCTGACGGCAGCATCGCTGTGGGCCGGCTGGGTGGCGCGGCGGAGATCAGCACTCGGCGCGGTGACATCGTGATCGGGGAGGCGGTTCGCGGGACCGTCGTGTTGCGCACGCAGTCAGGATCGCTGTCCATCGGTGCCGCCCGCGGCGTTTCCGCGGCGCTGGACGCCGGCACCGGCCATGGCCGTATCCACAACTCGCTGCGGAACGCCACCGGAACCGCCGAACTGCTCATCCACGCCACCACCGCCTACGGCGACATCACCGCCCGCAGTCTGTAAGAGCGACCCGACCAGTGGCCCAGAACGCAAAGCTGCTGATATACACGGCACGGTGAACGACGATCTCGCTGTGACGCTGCGCCGGCTCAAGTCCGAGTCCGGGCGCAGCCTGCGCGACATCGAGCGGACCACCCGCATCAGCAACTCCTCGCTGTCGCGCTATCTGTCCGGCCAGGCGACGCCTTCGTGGAACGTCGTGGTCGCCCTGTGCCGGGTCACCGGACACGATCCCCGGCCGCTGCGTCCCCTCTGGGAGGCGGCGGACCGGGGCCGGCGCGCGCCAGGGCGGCCGTTCGACGCGGAGAAGCCACCCGCACGCCCGGCACCGCGCAACGACCTGCCACGTGACGTGGCCGCCTTCGCCGCCCGGCGCGACGAGGTCGACGCGCTCGTGCGCCTGGCGCGCGCGGGGCACACGGTGGCGATCGACGGGATGGGCGGCATCGGCAAGACGGCGCTGGCGGTGCACGTCGCACACCTGATGACGTCCGAGTTCCCCGACTGTCAGCTGTATGTGGACCTGCACGGCTTCACTCCCGGCCGCGAGCCCGTCCCCGCGCCCGAGGCGCTGCTGGCCCTGCTGCGCGCCCTCGGGGTGCCCGCCGGCCGCATTCCCGACGGGCTCGAGGAACGTGCCGCGCTCTGGCGTTCGGAACTGGCCGGACGGCGCGCGCTCGTCGTGCTCGACAACGCGGCCGACGCCGACCACGTCAGGGCTCTGTTGCCGGGCGCCGGCCGCAACACCGCGCTGGTCACCAGCCGCAACCGCATGGTCGGCCTCGACGGGGTGGAACCGCTGTCGCTGACTCCGCTGAACGCGTCCGACGCGGCGGAGTTGTTCCGGTCCGCGCTGGGCCCCGGGACCGCGGCCGATCCGGAAACCGTCGCGGAGCTGATGCGGCGTTACGGCGGCCTGCCGCTGGCCATCCGGGTCGCGGCGGCACGGCTTCGGCACCGGCCGTCGTGGTCGATCGCCGATCTGCTGGACAATCCCGCGCCGACCGACGAGGCGGGCCTGGACAAGGTCATCGACGCCTCGCTGGCCCGGCTCAGCGGCGAGCAACGTCGGATGTTCCGGCTGCTGGGCGTCTTCCCGGGAACGGTGGTCGGCCTGCACGCCGCCGCCGCACTGGCCGACCTGGACGCGTCCGAAGCGCGCGTCCTGCTGGACGATCTGGTCGACGCGAACCTGCTGGAAGAACCCGGCGCACAGCGCTACCGGTTCCACGATCTCATCCGGGAACGCGCTGGGCAGATCGCACGATGTGAGACCGCAGCCGGGGAGCGGAACGCGGCCCTGGACCGGTTGACCGCCTTCTACCTGCACTGCGTCAAGGCGGGGCGGGAGGTCCTGGAGCCGACTTTCGAACGGCTGCCCCCTCTGGGGTACATGGCGAAGGACGTTCCGAAGCTCGACACCGTCGCGCGCATCATGGCCTGGTTCGACACGGAGGCGGCCACCGTGCTGCGGATCGTCGAGCTGACCGCGGAGCGTGGCCAGGACGAGGCCACGGTGCAGTTCGCGCTCGTGATCGGCGCCTTCCTCGGACGCCGTGGCGAGATGGACCCGTGGTACCGCATCGCCGCCGCCGGCGTCCGCGCCGCCGAGCGGCGCGCCGACCCGAAGGAACTGGCCAAGGTGCGCTATTTCCAAGGCGTCGCCAACCGTTTCGCCGGGCGGCTCGCGGACGCCGAGGCGGACTTCGCGGCCGTGCTCGCCATCGGGGCCGAGCTCGCCGACGTCTCCCTGCGTCTCCAGGGCCTGTGGCGCCTGGCCGGGATCGCGGAGGACCGCGGCGATTTCGTGCGCGTGCTGGAGCTCCGCGACGCGGCCCGCGCAGTACCGGAAACCGACCGGTATTCGGAGCAACTCGCCTTCGCGCGTCTTGGCGGCGGCTACGCCCTGGTGCGGATGGGCCGCGCGGCCGATGCCGCCGAGGCGGCGCAGGCCGTTCTGGCCATGCCCGAAGCCGACGAGCCGATGCTGCGCATCACGGCTCTGCGTCTGCTCGGCCATGCTCGCCTGGTGCAGGACGACGCCGAGGCAGCCCTCGAGACCTTCCACGCCATGGCAGCCGTTGCCCGCGCCACCGGACACGAGGCCAACGCGGCCGCCGGCCGTGGCGACGTCGCCGAAGCCCTGAGCCGCCTGGGCCGCCACGCCGAAGCCCTGGACGAGGGCGAAGCCGCGACGACCTGGTCCGTGGACAACGGCGAACCTCACCACGAGCTCTACACGCGCGAGGCCTTCGGCCGCATCTGCCTGGCCGCCGGCGACCGCGACCGGGCAGCGCACCATTTCCGCCGCAGCCTCGACATCGCGGAGCCGCGCGGCTATCGGTGGGTCGCCGAGCAGGCACGGCGCGGGCTGGCGCTGGCCGCGTGCGACCTGCCGTCTACGGACGACAACCCGTCGTCGGCCGTGCCGACCTGATCGGCGCACGACGACGGCGCACCGTCGGTGACCGAATGCAGCCTGCATCGCAGCGGCATGACCGGATTCAGCCCGCGTCGCGGTGCCCCGCCCCGCCGTGGGGCAACTCTGCAACACCTCTCCGTCGCCGCGACAGACCAGGTCGGGCTGCCTGCCGGTAGAGCCGTTCACCCTCGTCTGCGGCGCACGACAGTTGTCCCACGCAGGTCGTCGCACCGAAGCTCGTGCCACACACACGACTTGTCCACCTGCGTAAGGAGCACACCACCATGTCCGTCGCGCTCACCGGCCGCCACGACGGCTTCACCGAAGCGGGACTGCGCAGACTGCGCGAGGTGCTGGACCGCCATGTCGACTCCGGAAAGATCCCCGGGCTCGTGGCCCTGATCAGCCGCGGCGACGAGACGCATGTCGAGGAGATCGGGACGACGCGCCATGACGGCGGGGCGCCGATGCGCCGGGACACCATCTTCCGCATGGCCTCGACGTCCAAGCCGGTCTCGATCGCGGCGGCGATGGTCCTGCTCGACGAGTGCCGGCTGCGGCTGGACGATCCCGTCGAGCCGTGGCTCCCGAGCTCGCGAACCGTCAGGTGCTGCGGCAGATCGACGGCCCGGTGGACGACACGGTGCCGGCGCGCCGGCCGATCACCGTACGGGACGTGCTCACCTCCACCTTCGGGCTCGGCATGGACATGACGGTGATCGGCACGCCGATCATGGCCGCGGTCTTCGAGGCCGGAATCACGCCGAATCTGCCGACGCCGATGCCGGAGCCGGACGAGTGGATGCGCCGCCTGGGCACCCTGCCGCTGATGTACCAGCCCGGCGAGCGCTGGCAGTACCAGATCGCGAGCGACCTGCTAGGCGTGCTCGTCGCCCGCGTCACCGGACAGCCGTTCGGGACCTTCCTCGCCGAGCGCGTCTTTGAACCGCTGGGTATGAAGGACACCGGATTCCACGTCCCCGCCCACCAGATCCACCGCCTCCCGCCGCTGTACGCACCTGACCCGTCTACCGGCGAGTTCCACGTGTGGGACGAGGCCGAAGGCGGACGCCACAGCAAGCCCCCGGCGTTCGAGGGCGGCGGCGGTGGCCTGAACTCCACCGCCGACGACTACCACTCCTATTTCAGGATGCTGTTGAACCACGGACGGCATGGGCACGAGCGGATCCTGTCCCGGGCGGCCGTCGAGCTGATGACCACCAACCGGCTCACCCCCGAACAGCAGACCGCGCGCGGGGCACTGGCACGGGACAACGTCCACATCTCTTTCGGCCAAGGACAACACGGCGGCTGGGGCTTCGGCATGGCGGTGCGCACCTACCGCGGAGACTACGCGCCCATCGGTCAGTTCGGCTGGGACGGCGGCAGCGGTGCCTCCACCTACGCCGACCCGGTGAACGGGATCATCGGGATCCTGCTCACTCAGGTAGGAGCGTCGACACCGGATTCGGTACGGCTCATGCACGACTTCTGGACTGCGGTGTACCAGGCTGTCGAGGACTGACGCACAACGGTTTCAGCGGCATCCCGGCCCGAGCGACGGCGTCATGCAGTCCTCACAGGACTTGGGCAACGCGCCGACGAAAGATCGCGGTCGCGAGGGCCGGCTGCCAGCTGAGTCTCCGCGGTCAGGAGTTGCTGCCAGCTGGAGTTTGCGGGGCCGGAGCCTTTGCGGGCTGGAGTCCCAGCGGCGGTCAGCCCCCACTGCCGCAGGCCCTGGCAGCCGGGCCACCGCCGTAGGCGTAGACCAGGAAGTCGGTCAGGTCGTCGAAGGCGTTCCAGTCGTGGCCGCCGATACCGAAGCGGTATCGGCGGTTCACGCCCTACCCGTGCAATACCTGGTCGAACGCCGCTACGTCGGCGGCCAGACACCAGTCGCCGCGCACCAGGTTGACATGCCGTGGATGGAGCTGACTGCTACGGCAGGACCCACTTCGGGTCGGCGCCGCTGCTGCAATTCCAGATCTGCATCGGACTCCTGCCTACGCCAATTCGGCGTGACGCCACAATGCATCCCGGACACGCTCGAAGAGCGCGCGGCGCTTCGTGGCCTCGTTAGTGTGCGGGATCGCTTTCCGGTTCGCCCGGCAGTCACCCTCCCTGCGCCACGGCGCCACGACTGGTCCCGCCGACACGGCCGACGCGGCGCACCACGCCTCTGATCGGTTCATCATCAGCCCGGCGACAGTCGCCCTCATCCTCGACATCTAGAAAGCCACGACAGAGCCGGCCGACGACGTCGCCATGATCGGGATTCGCGTCGGCAGTGACATGCCCCGCCAAGCAGCCGGCAGCCAGGGTGAGCCGCCCAGCCGCGAGCCCGGGTCTTCACCGGCTCACGGCAGCCCCGCGGCCCGCGCCGCCGCTGCCTGGATCTCCGCCGGACCGAGGCCGGCCATCCGAAGCGTCGCCTCCGCCACCACCGCCGGCTCGACCGGCAGCTCGGACCCGCCCAGCCGTCGCAACGGGATGACCACCTCCACCACCTGGATCAGCAGTGCCCCGAGCACCGAAACCGGTACCGCGTTCGCACCGGGAGCCAGCTGTCCGGCCTTACCACCGAGCCGCCCGTAAACCTCCTGCAGCTCCTCCCGCAGCGCTCGGAACTCGTCGAACCGCGGGTCGCGCACCTCCGGTGTCAAATACAAGCTGCCGATGTTGTGCGGCGCGCGTGCAAGCAGTTCCGTGTCCGTCGCGGCCAGCGCGTACAGCGCCGCCGCCGAGACCGCCGGGTCAGGGCCCGCCCGCTCCTCCAGGCGCCGCGCGAGCTCGGCGCTGGGGCGCACCGAGCGGTTCAACAACTCTGCGAGGATGTCGTCCTTTCCGGCGAAGTGGTAGTACAGCGACGCCTGCCGAATGCCGACGGCGTCGGCGATGGCGCGCGTCGACGTGCCGCCGAAGCCCTGACCCACGAACAGCCCGGCGGCAGCGAGCAGGATCTGTTCGCGCGGCGGCAGCTCCGGGGCGGCGTCGGGAACCGCACGCGGGCGGCCCGCGCGTGACGTCTTCTCCATGATGGTCATTCTGGCGTGGCCGCCCGGTGAGCGCGCCAACTACCGGCCGCAGTGATGTCCTCGGCGCCGTCGAGGGCTGACGGTTCACACAGGAAGCCGGGCACGAACTCACCGTCTGCGAGCTCCACCGAGCCGATCGCCATCGGTCGCGGAAGACTCGCGACGAGTTCGGCGAAGCCGGCGGCGGGAAGGGTCCAGAGCTCACCGGCCACCGACGCACCTCGAATGGCACCGCTGTGGACCAGGCCCGGCTTGGCCGGAACAGTCCGGAGCGCGAACATCTGATACGCCGGAGCCGTCCGGACATCCCTGGTGAACGCACCGCCGAGCGAGACCAACTGCCGGTTGAGCGGCTGGCCGCGAAGGTGTGCCCCGAAGACGGCGATCTGGACCGGCGGCGCGGCGAAACGTGCGGCGAGCTCGGCCAGGGCTGCGTCGGAGCGCGGCGCACCGGTGAACATGACACCGAAGGGCAGTCCGTCGACGAGCCCAGCCGGGATGGCGACCGCGGCGAGGCCGAACAGGTTCGCGTAGTTCGTATACCGGCCCAGGCCACTGTTCGCGCCGACCGGATCGTCGAGCACATCGGCAAGCTCGGGGTGGCCTGTCGTGGTCGGGGTCAGCAGAGCGTCGCAGGTGTCGAAGACCTCAAGCCCTTCGGCGCCGAGCTGCTCCAGACGTTCGCGGTCGCCGAACAGGTCCGCGGCGCTCGGGGCCGCGCCAGCCAGGATGATCGCGGCGACCGTCGCATCGAGGTCTGCGTCGGGATGGTTCTCGATGAACTCGCCCACAGCCGCATAACGTTCGGCCACAAAAGCACCGCCGTAGAGCAGGTCGGCGGCTTCCAGGAGCGGAGCGATATCGACCTCGAAGATTTCCACACCGCAGGTGCGGAGCCGGGCCACCGCCGCCGCGAACGCCTCCAGCCAGCCCTCGGCCAGGCCGGACAACTGTGCCGCGAGCGGGACGGCGATGCGCGGACGCGCGGGCAACGCCCGGGACGACGGTGCCGGGTCGCCCATCACCTCAGCGACGGCGCGCGCCAGGGTGACATCGGGGGCGAACACGGTCACGCAGTCCAGCGAACGGCAGGCCGGGACTACGCCGGACGTGGGCACCGCACCCACGGTGGGCTTGATCCCGACGACACCCTGCAGCGCGGCGGGCACCCGCCCGGAGCCGGCGGTGTCGGTGCCGAGGGCGAAGTCGACCTCGCCGAGCGCCACGGCGACGGCCGACCCCGAGGACGAGCCGCCGGAGATCCGGGCCGGGTCCCAGGCGTTGCGGACCGCGCCGAAGGGGCTGCGCGTTCCGACCAGGCCTGTCGCGAACTGGTCGAGGTTGGTCTTGCCGATGACGATCGCGCCCGCGGCACGCAGGCGCGCGACGCATGCGGCGTCCTGCGTCGGCCGGTACGAATACGCGGCGCAGCCCGCTGTCGTGGGAAGGCCGAGAACGTCGATGTTGTCCTTGACGGCGAACACCAGGCCTGCCAGCGGCAGCCGTTCCCCCGCGACGATCCGATCATCGATCCTCGCGGCCTCGGCCAGAACCTCGGGTTCCGGACGCAGACTGATCCAGACCTCCGGCCGGTCGGCCTGCCGGATCCGGGCGAAGGCGGCGCGGACCCGCCGGACGGCGTTGTTCGAAGTCACGCCGCCACTCCGATCGCCATCAGCGCCTGCCCCGCGGCGACCTGATCCCCAGGCTGCGCGTACACGCCCAGCACCCGCCCCGAGCACGGCGCCGTCACCACCGACTCCATCTTCATCGCCTCCACCGCCGCGATCCGCTCCCCCGCCGCGACCATCGATCCCGGCTCGACGTGCAACTGCCACACCGTCGACAGGAACGGCGCGGCCACGACGACCGCACCGTCGGGCACCACGACCGCCGCTTCGTCCGGCGTGTTCGCAACGACCGGCTCCGTGTGCCGGTCGAACTCCCCCGAGGCGCGCCAACGCTCCTTCTCCTCCTCGAACGCCGCGCTCTGTCTCGCCCGGAACTCGGCGATCGAGTCCGTCTCACGCGTCAGGAAGCGCTCGTACTCGGCGATGGAGAAGGTCCCTTCGACCGTCTCGAAGTCGCCGCGTCCGGCATCGGCCTGAGCACGCAGCTCCAGCAGCTCCTCGGCCGAGACCGGATACCACTCGATCCGATCGAAGAACCGCAGGGCCCAGGGATGCTCGCGGAACAGTCCGCCGCGGCGGAATCGGTTCCAGACCTGCACCGTCCGCCCCACGAATTGATAACCGCCGGGCCCTTCCATCCCGTAGATGCACAGGTACGCCCCGCCGATCCCGACCGAGTTCTCAGCGGTCCAGGTGCGCGCCGGGTTGTATTTCGTCGTCACCAGCCGGTGCCGCGGGTCCAGCGGCGTGGCGACCGGCGCGCCCAGGTAGACGTCACCGAGCCCCAGCACGAGGTAGGAGGCGTCGTAGACGATTTGCCGCACGTCCTCGACCGAGTCCAGGCCGTTGATCCTGCGGATGAACTCGATGTTCCAAGGCGTCCAGGGCGCGTCGTCGCGCACCCCGGCCATGTAGCGGTCGATCGCGACGCGCGTGGCCGGGTCGTCCCAGGACAATGGCAGCCGCACCGTCCGCGACGGCACTGTCAGCTCGCTGGTCGGCGGGAGCATCGTCTCCAACTCGCGCAGCAGCGCCGCCACATCGGTCGCGCGCAGGATCCGCGCGTCGGTGTGGACCTGCAAGGACCTGATCCCCGGCGTCACGTCGAGGACACCGTGCGGCGAATGCGAGGCGAGCGCCTCTTGGAGGGCGTGTACGCGCATGCGCAACCCGATGTCGAGCATCATCGGCCCGTACTCGACGAGCACGTTGCCGTCTCCGTCGCGCCGGTAGGTCACCTCGGGGCGGCCGTCCTCGGCCGGCAGGCGTCCCAGCACGCCGTCATCCCCGTCGCCGCCGCGCCGCGGCACCGCTGTCGAGGCGCGGTTGTCGGTGAGCTGCGCCGCATCTTCCTCCCTTACCGGAACGAACCGCACCGTATCGCCGGGCCGCAGCTGCCCGAGCTTCCACAAGTCGCCGCCGGCCACCACAGCGGGGCACACGAAGCCGCCGAGCGACGGCCCGTCCGGCCCGAGGATGATCGGTGTGTCGCCGGTGAAGTCCAGAGCGCCGACGGCATAGGGCGTGTCGTGGATGTTCGACGGGTGCAGACCGGCCTCGCCGCCGTCCTGGCGAGCCCACTCGGGCTTGGGCCCGAGCAGCCGCACGCCGGTCCGCGCGGAGTTGTGGTGCACGGTGTAGGAGGACGCGTACAAGGTCTCGATGTCCGCGCGGGTGAAGAACTCCGGCGCGGCGTGCGGTCCCTCGGTGACGGCGATCTCCCAGTCGCCGGTGAACGCCGGGCGCCGGTGCGCAGGCGTCGGCGGCCCGACCCGCATCAGCCGCTCGCCCGGCGCGAACGCCGGGTGCGGGTGGTCGGAGTCCGGTGATCCGGGACGCAGAACGTCGCCGGTCATCAGTGCCCGGCCGCCGTGGCCACCGAAACCGCCGAGCGTGAAGGTCGAGGCGCTGTCCAGATAGCGCGGCACGTCGAAGCCGCCGCGCACGGCCAGGTAGACCCGCAGTCCCGGTCCGGCGACCGCGCCGACCGCCAGCTCGGACCCGGCCGCGATTTCCACCGGCTCCCACATCGGGACCGGCTCGCCGTCCAGCAGGACCTCGCAGGGCGCACCGGTGACCGCGGCGATCGTCGCCGTCGAAAAACGCAGTGTCGGCCCCGCCGCAGTGATCTCCAGGCCCGGCGCCCCGGCCGGGTTGCCGACCGCGAGGTTGGCCTCGGCGAAGGACACCGCGTCGAAGGGTCCGCTCGGCGGAACGCCGACCGACCACAACCCGACCCGGCCCGGCAGGTCCTGGATCGTCGTCTGCAGACCCGGCAGCAGCACCTCCACACGCGGTTCGGGATCCCCTGCGATCGCGCCTTCGGCCAGCGTCGAGGTCGAATGCGTCGCCGAGCGCAGCGCTGCGTCTCCGGTCAACGCCCTGAGCAGTCCGAGATTGGTGACGATCCCGTCCACACGGCAGGCCTGGAGCCCCTCGTGCAGCACGTCGAGTGCGTCCTCCCGGGTCGGGCCGGAGGCGATCACCTTGGTGAGCATCGGGTCGTAGTGCCCCCCGACTTCCATCCCCGTCTCCAGCCAGCCGTCCACCCGCACGCCGGCCAGCGGCGGCGTGCCCTGGCCCGGGAACGCCGCCGCGGTGACCAGCCCGGAGCTGGGCTGACCGCCACGCGCCGGGTCCTCGGCGTAGACACGGGCCTCGACGGCATGGCCGCGCGGCTCGTGCGGGCCGAAGACGGAGTCGTCGAGCCCGCGGGCGCCATCACGCGCCAGACGAAGCATCAGGGCCACGAGATCGACCCCGAACACCTCCTCGGTGACCGGGTGCTCAACTTGGAGCCGGGTGTTGACCTCCAGGAACGAGGCCTCGGCCCGGATCGGGTCGTAGACGAACTCCACGGTCCCGGCCGACCGGTATCCCACGCCGGTCAGCAGGGTCCGCGCCGAGGCCTGCAGCAGGGCCCGGACATCGTCCGGCAGCGCCGGCGCGGGCGCCTCCTCGATCACCTTCTGGTGTCGGCGCTGGAGCGAGCAGTCACGGTCGCCGAACACCGCGACGCGCCCGGCACCGTCGCCGAAAAGCTGGACCTCGACGTGCCGCGCGGGCCGGACCAGCCGTTCCAGGAACACCCCGCACGTGCCGAAGTTGGCGCCTGCCAGCCGGCTGACCCGGTCGAACGCCTCTCGGACCTCCTCACCGGTCGCGCAGGCGGCCATGCCGATCCCGCCGCCGCCCCCGGTCGCTTTGAGCATCACCGGGAACCCGATCCGCAGCGCCTCGGCGACCGCATCGTCCGCGCAGGCCAGCAGGCCGGTCCCGGCGAGCATCGGCACCCCGGCCGCCGCCGCGAGGGCGCGCGCCGTGTGTTTACTGCCGAAGGCCTCGATCTGCTCGGCCGTGGGGCCCACGAACACGAGTCCGGCCTCTTCGACGGATCGGGCGAACCCCGCGTTCTCGGAGAGGAAGCCGTAACCGGGGTGCACGGCCGCGCCGTGCCTCACGGCGAGCTCAAGGATCGCCTCGGCGCGCAGGTAGCTCTCGCGCGCGGGCCCGGGACCGATCCGGAACGCTGTGTCGGCCTCGCGGACGTGTGGCGCGGCCCGGTCGGCGTCGGAGAACACGGCGACGGTCCTCAGCCCGAGCTCCCGCGCCGAGCGGATCACGCGCCGAGCGATCTCGCCGCGATTGGCGATCAAGACGGTGTCGAAGCGGGGGGTCACAGGTCCTCCTGCGCCGTCTCGGGGGCGGCCCCGACGACGGTGACGATCATGCGTAACGGAGTGGGGTCGAAGGCATTGCAGGGGTTGTTCATCTGCGGGCAGTTGGACACCACGACTAGCACGTCCCGATCAGCCCGAACCGCCACACGCTTCCCCGGCGCACTCAGGCCGTCGACGATCCCCAGTGACCCGTCCGCCTCGACCGGCACGTTCATGAACCAGTTCAGGTTGGACACCAGGTCCCGCGCTCCCAGTCCCCACTTGGCGCCCTCGGACAGGAAGTTCTCCCGACAGGCGTGGTCGGCGGCCGCGTGATGGCCGTAGCGCAGGGTGTTGGACTCCTTCGAACAGGCCCCGCCGATCGTGTCCTGCCGGTCGACCTCATTGCCGACGACGGTCATCAGGGGGTTGCCATGGTTGGACCGCAGGACCGTGCCGGTGCGGACATAGGCGTCGCCCGACCAGCCCAGCGTGTCCGGGGCGCTATAGCGCTCGGCCGGGTCGGCGGCGTCAAACAGCAGGCAGTCGGCGCTCTGGTTGCCGCCGACGTCGACGATCGTCAGCACATGCCCGGCCGGCACGACCGCCGACCACGCGGCGCGCGGCGCGACCCGGTCGTCGCGCACCACGGCGCCGGGGGCGAGGGAGCCGGACCAGTCGAGGATGGTCACGAGCGGGACTCCCAGTCATCGAGGGTGTTGAGGTACGCGCGGGTGCGTTCGGGGCTGGCGGTGAAGGATTCGTCCCCGGGACCGGTCGGGGTGCTGCGCCATGCGTGGATTCGCAGGGGGCCGACGGTATAGCCCGGACGCGGGTCCAAAGGATGCGGGACGTTGGCGACCAGGACGGTGAGCGGCAGTTCGGCGACCAGGTCGACCGACGTGCCGGGACCGGCGGAGCCCTGCCACCTCAAAGCGCCGTCCTCAGCGACACGGACGCCCTGGAAGAAGGAGAGCGTCGGGCCCAGGTCCCGAAGCGTCAGGCCGTGCTTCGCGGCGGCGAGCGTCAGGAGCGACTGTCCGGACGGCGTGGGCCCTTCGGGTCGGGCGTCGCCGTACTTTGCGATGTTCCACGCGTCGGACGTGGTGCCGCAGAAGGCGTCATGGTGCCGGGAGGTGTCGGCGGCGAGAGTAGCCAGAACCCTGCCGTCGCCGGAGAGCAGTGGATGGCCGGGACCCAGGTAGGCCTGCCAGGGGATCTTGAGAGTGTCGGCGACGTTGAGGCGTTCGTACGGCGCGTCGGTCCGGAGGAGGAAGAGGTGGGCGCAGGCATCGCCGGTGGGATCCTCCAGGCGGATGCGCGTCCCGCGGGCGACCACCCGGTGGGTGTAGGCCGCTGGCGGAACAGTCTCGGCCCAGGTCAGGGCGTCTGGTGACACGTCCGGCGGGATGTTGGGAGACGTCGCGGCGGGGACGTACGGCATGGACTTCGTGGCCGTCGCGGCGACGGACACGGCCTGGGCCCGCGCGTCGCTGCGGGCGGCGGCGACGGTGTCCGTCTGGCGAGTGGTCATGACACCGCCTCGGCCACCGCTGCGATCACGATCCCGCCGACCGCGCGGTGCCGCCGGTGCGTCGCCGCATAGTAGAGGCCACCGCCCGCGGTAGCCCCGACGATGAACAGGACCCCCGACCATCGCAGCCACCATGTATGCCCGGTCGTGTCGTAGACAGCGGCCCGGGGCCACAACAGGTTGATCACCATCGCGGCCTGATAGAGCACGGCCACCGCCCCGCAGGCGACACCGAACCGGCCCAGGCTGAAGATGGCGCGTCCATCCTCGTCCCGCCCACCGTCGAACTGGGCGGTCCACCCCGTCAGCCGACGCCACAGGAGCGGACCGGTCACCCCGACATACGCGAGATACAGCATCGCGATGCACAGACTCGACAACGCCGTGAACAGCGCCGTCTGACCGATGTTCACGACCAGCGCCGCCGCGGCCCCGGCTCCCACGACCAGGCTCGCCGTGACCGGCGTCCCCGTCCGCGGCGACACCTTCGCCAGCGCCCGCGAGAACGGCAGCGCGTTCTCCCGCGCCATCGAGAACACCATCCGCGACCCGGCCGTCTGGCAGGCCAGCGTGCACGCGAACACCGCTACCGCCACCGTGCACAACAGCAACCGTCCCAGCACCGGCCCGAACCGCTCGGAGACCACCCAGGCCAACCCGCCGGAGGCCAGGCCCCCGTCGGTCAGGCTCGGCGCCGCGATCAGCCCGGCCAGGATCAGCAGCCCACCGCCGAGCCCCGACACCGCGACGGCGCGCACGATCGTCTTCGGCGTCGTGCGGCGCGGTGCCCGGGTCTCCTCGCTGAGCTCGCCGGCGGCGTCGAAGCCGACCAGCACATATGCGGCCATCAGCGCCGAAGCCAGCCACGCGAACAGGTAGGAGCCGCCCGGGGCTGCTCCGGTCGTGTGCAGTACGACGGTCGCCGACCGCTTGGGCAGAAAGAACAACAGCGCGATGAGCGCCGTCACGCCGACCAGTTCGACGACCACGCCGGCGCTGGTGACCAGGGCCATGACGCGCACCGACACGATGGTGACGACCGTCGTGACGACCAGCAGGACGCAGCCGAGCAGCACCGCGTTCTGCGCGCCGGTCGACGACGTCGGCGTGGGGTCGGCGTGCCGGCCACCGACGACCTGGAACCCGTCCCAGATGCTCGGCAGCACCGCCTGCAGGGCGACCGCCGCCACCGCGACAGTGAGGACCTGGCCCACGATCATCACCCAGCCGGTGAACCAGCCGAACCCCTTCCCGGCCAGCCGCGTAGACCACTGGTAGATCGCCCCGGACACCGGCCACCACGCGGCCAACTGGGCGAAGTTCAGCGCCACGAGCAGCTGGCCGGCGAAAACCAGCGGCCAGGTCCAGAAGAAGGCCGCGCCGCCGAAGCCGAAGCCCAGGCCGAACAGCTGGAAGACAGTTGTCAGGATACTGACGAAGGAGAACCCCGCGGCGAAGGAGGAGAAGGAGCCGACGCCCCGGCGCAGCTCCTGACGGTAGCCGAGGGCGGCGAGGCTCTCGGCCTGAGCAAGGGCGGCCGCGTCGGCGCGGCCGGACGGGAATGGGGGTTGGGCGGGTGGCGCAACGTTCTGCGGTTGGCTCATCGCGGACCTCACCGGGCTCGTAATATCTGTCGTTCGACAGGTATCGCTTACGGTGATGTCCGGTGGTCACGGCTCTATGACACGGCCGTACATGCCGTGTTAACTCCGGCGCACACCGGGGACGCGGAGGCCGGAGGTCGTTCGAGATGGCGTGCTCGCCTACGAGAGAAGGTCAGCGGCACCAGCCACGTCATCTCCCCGCCGACTAAACGTGCTGATGAGCGAGCCTCCGACGTCGCCGGGTTGCCGATTCGACCGAGATCGGCGATGTCGACGCGCCCGGACAAGACCCTCGGCGTGGTCACCCTCTCGGCCAACCAGGCCGAGACCGTCATGAACGCCGTCCTCCGCGAGCGTCGGCAGCGGCCCGACCTGGAGCACCTGTTCCGGGAGGACGACCGTCTGAACGGTTTCTTCATCAAGCCGCTGGAGTCAGTCCAGGGCAACGAGCGCGACGTGTCATCATTTCTGTGGGTTACGGGCCCGACGAGGCCGGCAAGATGACGATGAACTTCGGGCCCCTCAACAAGTCCGGAGGATGGCGGCGGCTCAACGTCGCAGTCACGCGGGCGAAGGAGCGGGTCGAGCTCATAGCGTCCTTCGACGCCGACCAGATCACCGGCGCAAACGTCAGTATCCTGCGCCTGGGCGACTACATCCGCTACGCCGGCGAAGGCGCCGCGGCTCTGGCCCGGCGTGACGGGGACGGCCTTTCCCTGGGCGGGCCGGAGAGCCCTTTCGAGGAGTCGGTGCTCAGCACCCTGCGTTCCTGGGGGTACGCGCCGGTCTCGCAGGTCGGCGCCGCCGGGTTCCGGATCGACATGGCCGTCCCACATCCGGCAATTCCCGGAGCGTTCGCTTTGGGTATCGAATGCGACGGTGCGATGTACCACTCTTCCCGGGCCGCGCGGGACCGTGACCGGATCCGGGAGGACGTGCTGCGCGGGCTGGGCTGGCGCCTGCACCGGATCTGGGGAAGCGCATGGTACCGCGACCGGCGGCAGGCTGAGGAGCAGCTCCGCCTCGCCGTCGAAGCGGCTATCGCTGCGCCGCCCGTCTCGCCGCCCGTGCGAGAGTCGACGGCTGCGGCGACCGATGTCGAGCAGGACATGCCGGTGACGGCGCCGGTACCTGCGGCCGTGCCGGCTCCGAGGACCACGCAGACCGTCGTGCTGACCGACGCCGGCTCGGGCGATCTGCCCTGGGTGGGGGTCTATCAGGTCGCGAGCGCCGTGTGCGGCAGCTCAGCCGAGATGCACACGCCGGAGGCCCGTCCGACGCTGATGCGGGTCCTGCGGGAGATCGTCTCGGTGGAGGGGCCCATCCACGCCGAGCTGCTGACGACTCGGGCGCGTGAGGCGTGGGGCGTCGGGAAGAACGGGAGCCGGATCCGCGCGAACGTGGACCTCGTGCTGCGGTCGCTGGTTCGACGCGGCGACTTGGTCAAGCACGATGCGGTGTACGACGTGCCGGACCGGACGGGACCGGTCCCGGTGCGCGGCCGCGCCGTCGACGGAACCGCGCCGCGCAGAGTGGCCTGGGTACCGCCGGTCGAGCGTCGCAGGGCCCTGGTGATGATGGTCGGCGAGCTGCCCGGGGTGTCTCGATCCGAACTGGTGCAGGCGGTGGCCAGGGTGTTCGGCTGGCTGCGAAAAGGCCCTGATATCACCGAGGCGCTGAACTCAGACATCGATGTTCTCCTCGCCGACGGCGGGCTGACCGGATCCGACGAGCGAATCGTCCCCGCACAGAGCTGACGTCGAGGACGGGCCTGCGGGGCATGTCACCTCGCGGTATATCCGGGTGCGTTCGAGCTCACAGGCGGGACGTTCGAAGACGGCATGAAAGGGGGATGGGACATGAAGGCCGAGGAGACCGAGCTACGCCGGCGCTCCCGCCACCTGCTGCGCATCGTGCGGCCGGAACACGAGCCGAATCCGCAGGTGCGGGACCATCTCGAACGGTTGCAGAGGTGGCAGGGCGCTGTCACACACCCGGCCGTAAGGCTCCTGTTGGTCGCGTCCAGGCTGGAGGCCAAGGTGCCGACGGCGGCGTCCCAGACCGGGATCACCGCCGGAACCTGGACCATGCCAGCCACGCGCAGAACAGCAAAGTCTTCCGGCCGCCCCGCACGTCCAGGGCGGCCGGCCGGTTGGCCTGCCGGTGCGGCGCCCGGGTGAAAACCCTACTTTTCCGCAGAGAATCAGTCACTCGAACCCAATTCTTCTACGCTGGGCGGTAATGGACGCGGGTGTGCGCCATGCCGCGATACAGCCGCCACGGCCGCCCGGACCCGCGCCCGCGAAGGGGAGAGGGATGATCGGGTTCGAGATCGAAATCAGCCTGCTGGTCACCGACCAGTTCGGCGCCGCGCTGCCGGGTGACAGCGACCTGGCCCGCTGTAACCCCTTCGCCCTGAAACTGGTCAGCGACCGGCGCCAAGGGCACTCGAACATCGAGTTCGTGACTGACGCGGTGCCCGTCGTCGGCGCGGGCGGTGCCGCGGCGGCCGGCGTGGCTCTGCTCATCGGCCAGCTGGGTGCGATCCAGACCATGCGCAACGTTCTCTACGCCGCGCAGCCCGGCGGCTTCGCCCCCGCCATCGGCCCCTACGCCACGGCGATCGCCGATGGATTGACGGCCCAGATCATCAACTTCCCGCCCGGCTACGCGCCGGCCGAGAACGACGGCAGCGACGGGCTGTTCCTGCACTACACCCTCGGGGTGCCCAGGCGCGCGCTGGGCGCCTTCTTCGCCATGGTCCGCGCAGCGGCTCCGGCCGGCCCGGGCAGCTACCTGCGCCGGGCTCGGTTCCGGGCCGGCCAGGCTCCGACCTTCGCCGCCGAACTCGTGGCCGCCTACGGCGCCTTCGCCCCCGGCGCCCCCGCCGCCAACGTGGCCGCACTGAGAGCCTACGCGGAGCTGATGTACACGCAGATCGCCGGCGTGGCCGACTACGTCGACAACGTCCCGCCGACCGGCCAGGTCAAGAACAGCACCGTCGCCCTGTGCCGGGCCTCCTTCTTCCAGATCTATCCAGGGCTGCCCCTGAGCGTGCGCAACTTCCTGGCGCAAGAGTGGACGAACGACACGATCATCGACCGCATCGCCCTCCTCCAGGGCGTGACTGAGACCGGCGGGACCGCCGATTTCAGCGAGAACATCCAGCGCGCGCCCGTCGGGCAGGTCCCCTACACGCTCGGCCAATACGTGCAGTCCGCGTGCACCGGCGGGCCGCAGGTCCCGCAGACCAGCATGTTCGGCGACATGACCCTGGTCGTGCCCGCCGCGGAGAACGGTGTGGACCAGCTCGTCTTCGAGATCCGCACCCACGGCGCGCACTACAAGACCTGGGCCCAGGTCGACGCCGACCTGCGCGCCCTGGCGGCCTGGGTACAGGCAAACTGAGGGCCGCCCGCGCCCGCCCCGGGCTCCGCGCGGACCTGAGCCTCGCGCGGAGGCCGTCAGGGCTGGGACGCTACCCTGCCCGCGTCATGCAGTCGGAGCCGAAAGCGCTGGACGGCCGTGCGCAGCCCGGACCGCGTTCACGTATTCGCGCTCGTCGATCGGCACGCCGCGGTCGCCGAAGACGGCGAACAGGTCGGCCAGTGCCTGCGGTTCGGTACCGCACGGAGGGCACTCGTCGGTGATCGAGAGCCTGCCGATGAGCGGGCCGGGGCGAAGGCGCCTCGCGACGCTGGGCCGGGTTGCGCGCAAGGGCTTGAGGCGTATGTGAACGGCCGCATGTCGGGCGCCGGTGTTCGAATCCCTATGGAACCTCAAGTCAAGGCCCTGGACGGCCCGCCACGGAATCCTGCGCCGCGCCAGCAGCCGTACCAAAGTCAGCCCCTGGTCGTCGGCCCGGAACCAGTAGGTGTACGGCACCGCAGCAGCCAGGGCCACGACACACACAGCCCCAAGCAGCCAGCCGGCGAAGTCGGCGCGCTGGTAGACGAGCACTGGTATCGCGGCCAACCCCAGCAGCAACCCGCTGACGAGTGTTTCCAGGTATCGCCGCATGTAGGCCAGCCGCACCGTCGTCATATCTCTCCCCCCCTACTCCAGGCGAGGCCGGGCAGATACCGCCCGGCTGCCGCACCAGTCACGGTACCGAGGTGGGTCGTCGCCGTGCTGACGGCACTGAGGGCGACCCTGGACAAGGCAGCGGACGGTCGCCGATGGCAGGGCTGAAGCCGGAGGCGGCGGCGTCGCACCGGACGCAGGCCGTGGTCGACATACGCGGGGTCGCGGCATCAGTCGGCGGGCAGGCGCCGTGGAACGACGTCGATCTCCAGGCGTTCGGCAGCCTTCCGACACCACTCGGTCACGAGCAACGTGACCACGGCCTCGCCCCCACGCAATGCCCTGACGCGCCGGTTCGAGCCGGCCGACGACCGCGGGTTAGCCGACATCGCATACCACGAACTGGCCGAACTGCGAGCCGCCACCGCCGCTGAGTCGAGGAGCCGAGGACCGGGCGGGGCCCGCCAGTTCCAGGCCCTGGAATTTGCCGAAACGGCAACGGAATTCGCGACCCGCGCTCCAGTCCTTCATGATCGCATCCTGCGAGTCGGGCGGCGGGTCGGCGACCGGTGCCCGGGCTCGTACCGGACCGACCACACCCCGGAGGAACCGATGACACAACCCGCACCGGCCCTGGACGCCACCCACCGCCTGGTCGCCACGCCCGCCGGCCGGATCCACCTGGTCGAGCAGGGCAAAGGGCCGCTGGTCCTCCTGGTGCACGGATTCCCGGAATCCTGGTACTCCTGGCGCCGCCAGCTGCCGACGCTGGCCGCGGCCGGATACCGGGCCGTCGCCATCGACGTGCGCGGCTACGGCCGCTCGTCCAAACCCGAGGACGTCGCCGCCTACCGGATGCTCGACCTGGTGGCGGACAACATCGCCGTGGTGCACGCCCTCGGCGAACAGTCCGCGGTGATCATCGGACACGACTGGGGCTCGACCATCGCGGCGAACTCCGCGCTGCTCCGGCCCGACACCTTCAGGGCGGTCGGCCTGTTGAGCGTGCCCTACACCCCACGCAGCGGGCCACGCCCCAGTGAGGTCTTCGCACAGATCCCCGGCGATGACGAGTTCTACATCAGCTACTTCCAGCAGCCCGGCCGGGCCGAGGCCGAGATCGAACCGGACGTCCGCGGCTGGCTCGCCGGCTTCTACGCCGCTCTGTCCGCCGACACCATGCCCGGTCCGGAGGCGCCGGACCCGCACTTCGTCAGCCGGGGCGGGACACTGCGCGAACGGTTCCCGGCCGGCCGCTCCCCCGCCTGGCTCGGCGAAGCCGATCTCGACGTCTACGCTGCCGAGTTCGAACGCTCCGGCATGCGCGGCGCCCTGAACCGGTACCGGAACATGGACCGGGATTGGGAAGACCTCGCCGAACACGACGGCGCGCCCGTCACCCGACCCGCACAGACCCGCACTGTTCCTCGGCGGATCCCGAGACGCCTCGACCACCTGGCTGGCCGGGGCGATCGACGCCTTCCCCACCACGCTGCCCGTCCTGTCCGCCGCGCACATCCTCGACGACTGCGGCCACTGGATCCAGCAAGAACGCGCCCAGGAGGTCAACAAGCTGCTCATCGACTGGCTCACCGCCCTCCCTACCTGACCACACGAGCCGCCCGGCTACAGCGCCACCTTCCTCCAGGGAGATGGACGCCGAGGCGCGCCATCGCAGACCCCGACGACGGCAATGCACCGATCCTGTGGAGTGCATCGCGGCGGTGCCGACGGCGGTGTCCCGAATCACGGTCAGGCGGGTCTTCGCTGAAGGACCTCGTTGAGCACGGTGCGCTCCGGTGTGGCCGGGCGGCCGAGCAGTGGGCTCATTGAAGGCGCAACCGACGACCACCAGTCGGAGGGGTTCAGTTCGCCATCGTGGCACACCGCACTGCTGATGCGGACCAGAGCACACACCCCCTGACCCTATCGGCGTTAAGGTGGCTCGTGATTTCCGTCGCGACCTGGAACATCCTGCACCGCGTCCACGCCGAGAACTGGGGCGAAGACAGCCCAAGGCATTGGCCGGACGAAACGGATCGGATCGCCGCGATCACGGCACGGCTGATGGAGCGCGCTGAGCAGGTCATCGCCCTCCAGGAAGTCAGCGGCGACCAACTCAACGATCTGGTTCACGCCCTATCCGCCGACCGTGTGACACACGCTCTGCGCTACCCACGCGTCCCGAGACCGCGCTACGGAACGTCCTCATTAGAAGACCCAAGCGAGCACTTGGTCCTGGTGGTGAACGGGCCAGCCCACCAGGTCGCGGCCGAAGCCTTCGACGACGATCCGGGCAAGGGGCTGCTGGCCGTCCAGACCGGCGACACGCTCGTAGTCGCCACTCACGTGAGCTCCGGCCAACGCCGGGCCGGTCAGCTGGCTCGCTTGGCCGAGCTCACGACCGCCTCGACAAATCCGGTCGTCTTGCTCGGCGATTTCAACTGCGACTCCGCCACTGTGTCAGCCGCCCTTGGCCCCGGATACACGCTCGCAGTCCTCCCGCCGGACGCACCGCCCACCCGGCCGTACGGCGCGGGCATCTCGGCCAGGACCATCGACCACATCATCGTCCGTGGCGGTAGTACGAGCGGCGCACAGATCGAAAACGTCGGCAGCCTTTCGGACCACAACCTGCTGCGTGCAGATGTGATGCCCGAAGGCGAAGCGAGGTAACGCGCCTGCGCCTGGATGCTGACATGCCAAGAGATGCCGGACGGACCGCATGTCTGAGCATGTGGAGCCCGCCGCTGCCGCTGCCGCCGTCGTGCTGACCTTGCGCCATCGGCAAGTTTGAGCAGCCATCTGCGATCGGCAAGCTTCGTCAGCGTCGCTCGCAACGGCTCCAGCTTGCCCTGTACCTCCGCCAGCAGGCCATGCACCTCGCCGACGGCCCGGACCGTGACCGGCCCGGCAGCCTCGCGCGCGATGGTCAACGGGCAGTCGCAGATGGGCAACACCGGCGGGCACGGCCTGTCCGGTTGATGGTGACGAGCTGGTTCGGGTGCCGCAGCAGCATCTCCAGCACGGCCCATTCGGTGCGGGTGAGCCGTACGGAGGCTCCTCCCCGTTTTTCCCGCGAGACGATCCACGGGTGTTCCCCACCCCGGCCGCAGCGCCGGGTGGTTCCGACACGCACCGAGCCGTCGTTGACATTGCAAGCTGATATTCGCAGCCAGGTGATCAACTCCACCTGCTTCCTGGCGCGCAACTAAGCTTCGATCTCGCCAGCCTTTTAGGGTTCAGCATGAGCCGCAAACAAAGAGGCGCAAGGCCTCCGGTTGTCCGTGTGAATTAAACACCCACGAACATCACCAGAGGCCTTGCACATACTCACTGATCAATCCAGGTCACTCTCTTGCGCACATCATATCGATGTGGCCGCATCCAAAATCGTACGCTAGGTCGAGATTTCCGAAGATGTAGACAGCGGTCTTTTCGTCCGTCGTGGCCCACTCAACCCAAGACTGGGTCACAGCCGGACTCACCGACCTTGGTCCCAACCTCGTCGTTTCGACCGGGCCCTTAAGCCCGTCGAGAAGCTTTCCGGCACCAATCCCGCCCATGGTGATAAGACCATCGAGGCCGATGGATACTCGATTCTTGTCGAATCCTCCACCGTCTTGAACCTTCTGATCGGTCCTCATCGCGTATGCCCCCGCTTGCATGAGACCGCACGTCGCCCAGCCCACGTCAGGAACCAGGCATCCCCCATAAGCTCCTATTGTGGCGAGGAAGCCCCGGGCGTCCTTGATCGTTTCGACGAGCCCTTCGACATGCCATATATCCTTACTGCCAGTAAAGGGGTCATGCTTGCACGCGCCATGAGACAAGCCCATCACCCCCTCGCAGACATAGCCCCAGCCCATCTCGCTATATTGCGCGAACTCGGCCGCATCCTTCCACGTGAATGCAGACGAGCCCTTATAGCCGTATTGCACCGCCAGCGCGTTGGTCTGGCTCGGCCTCAACGGTTTGCCCGCCACCAGCGCCGGGTCGTCGGCGTTGCCGCCGATTGCGCGCCCATCGGGCGTGATCATCACAGCCTGGTCGCCGTAGCCGCCTTCTCCGGTGTTGTTCTGGTATGAATCGCCCGCGCTGCCGGCCGCGTTGCCGCCCGACGCCTGCTTGCACCCACCGTTGCGGGGGTCGTCGTCGGGGCACGACAGCACAGGCGTCAGCCCCGTCGGGTCACTGGCACCCACAGGATTCTCGCCGGCGTATGTATACCCGTTGACCTGCTGTGACTGTTTCTGTTCGAAGACCGGGTCGAGGCTGATGAACCGCCCGACGGTCGGGTCGTACTGCCGTGCTCCGATCTCCGTCAGGCCGGTCGACGTATCAGCGGGCTTGTTCAGGAATCCGCGGTTGTCGACCCAGCTGGTGCTGCCGCCGCGCGCCTCCCCGAACGGTGTGCTCTGTCGCCACGTCGGGACCTGGCCCGTGTTGTCCAGCATGAGGGTCTTCGTGCCGTGCTGGTCGGTGGCCACCTCGAAGCCGTAGGACGTGCCGGCGCCGGTGCGGTACGCCGTGGTGCCGCCGGGCAGGGCGTAGTAGCGGACGCCGGTGGTGGCGTTGGTGGCCGTGGTCAGGGTGATCTGTTCGGCGGGGAGGTACAGGGTGGTTGTGGTGGGGTCCTTCTGCAACAGGATGTTGCCGTCGGCGTCGTAGACGTAGGTGGTTTTGGCGCTGCCCGCGGTGATGCTGGCGGGCTTGCCGAGGTCGTTGAAGGTCAGGGACTGGCTGCCCAGGGTGGGAGTGGAGCGGGTCTTCATGTTGCCGGAGGTGTCATAGGAGTAGCTGGCGCCGGCCGTCGCTCCCCCGGTGGTGGAGGTGCCCGTCAGAGTGTGCGGCTGGCCGGTGCCGTTGCCGTTGTAGGTGTAGGCGGTGGTGGTGTCCGGGCCGCTGCCGGTGGTGTGCTGGATCTGTTGTTGGCGCTGTCCCAGGGCGTCGTATTGCCAGGTGGTCCAGTATGTGCTTGCCGGGCCGAGGTTGTCGGCGACCTGGCTGTGGGCGCCGGTGGTCGGGATGGTGGCGCAGTTGTCGGTCGCGGTCCAGGCGCCGGTCAGGCGGGTCAGACCGTCATAGCTGAAGCACTGCGTCTCCGCGCTTGATGGGGAACCCATGCGGGTGCTGGTCTGGCTGATCGGGTTGCCAGCCAGGTTGTAGGTGTAGGACTGTTCGTCGACGTCGGACGGCGTGGCCACGGCCCGGGTGACGTGCTGGTCGGTCAGGCGCCCGGTGTGGTCGTCGTAGGTGTCGGTGACGTAGGCGAAGTTCGGTGCGGCGTTCAGCTTCAGCTGGCTGATCCGGCTCCAGGCGTCGTAGGTCGTGGACGACAGGTAGTTCCCCGACAGGCCGTTGACGGTGTTCGGCAGGTCGAGCGTCCCGGCGTAGCTGTGCAGCACCGTCTCGGACGGGAGGCCGCCGGCCGCCGGGTACACGTCCTTCATCGGCAGGCCGACGGTGGGCGTGTAGATGTGGCTGTAGGTGTACGTTCCCGCCAGTGCCGCGCCCTCGGCTGCCGGTATTGTGACCGTCTCGCCCAGGGGCTCGCCGAAGATGTTGAAGCTCGACACCTGATTCACATACGCCGCGCCCGCGTCGTACGACGTCGACGTCGTCAGGTGGCCGACCGGGTACGTCATACCCGCGACGGCGTTGTTGGAGTTGTCATACGCCCACGACGCGAGCTCGTTGCCGGCGCTCTGCGAACTGACGGGTGCGTCGTACTCGCCGGTTTTGCGGTTCAGCGCGTCGTAGGTGTAGCTGATCGTCTTGCCTCGGGAATCGGTGGTCTGCAGCAGGTTCCCGGCACCGTCGTACTGCAGGCCGGTCGTCGCTCCGGCGTCCGGGTCGCTCTTGGCGGTGGCCTGGCCCAGCAGGTTGAACGTCGTGGTCCAGGTGTTGTTCGCGGCGTCGGTCACGGTGGACTGGTTGCCATGGCCGTCGAACCCGTAGGTGGTAGCGGTGAAGGTGCCGCCGGTGACGAAGAACGGCGCGCTGAAGGGGTTCACGGGCGCGTTGACGGCCGGGGTGCTGCTGTATTGGTCCAGCTCGACCGACCGGCCCAGCGGGTCGGTGAGGGTCGAGGAGATGACGCCGCCGGTCGGCGGGATCACCGTAGTCCGGTCGCCGTTGTAGATCGTGGTCGTCGTGGACACCGTCGCGCCGTTCTTGGCCGAAGCGTCGATAACGGTGCGGCCCAGGCCGTCGTGGGTCAGAAAGTCCTGGTTGGGGATCGGATCGTTGAGCGACACCGGGCTGATCAGCGCGACGGCCGGCAGGGTGTTCTTGTCCCACCAGCCGTTGTTCGTGGACTTTGTCCAGCCGCGCGAATCGTAGAAGGTGTCGCTCACCATCCGGCCGCCCATCGGAGTGATGGTCTGGGTCTGCCGAGAGCGCAGCAACGCGTCGTAAATCTGGACAGAGGTCTGATAGGCCGACTCGTCGTTGAGCTTGCTCGTGGTCACTGCGGTGAGCCCGGTGTTCGACACCTGGTAGGCGAACAGCTCATTGGCCGGCGCCGGCGCGGTTCGCGAGGCCAGCCATATCGAAGTAGTCCGGCCAAGGGCGTCGTACTGCGTGGTGACGGTTACGCCGTTAGCGTCGGTGGCTGTGAGCGGCAGGGCGCGCTGGGTGTCCAGGGTGGTGCTGGCGGTCTGGTTCAGCGCGTTGGTGACCTGCTGGCCGGTGCTCAGCCCGACCGAGTCGACGGTGTAAGTGGTACCGGTCAGGTTGCCGTTTCCGTCATACGCCTGCGCCACGCGCCCGTACCCGTCATAGGTGGTACGGGAAGCGGTGTTGTAGACGAACGCACCATCCGCGTAGTCCTTGGCCTGCCTGGTCATGGTCACGTCACCACGGCTCGGCGGAGCGGCCTGCGGGAACGTGGTGGCGAAGGTCGGGTCGTCGTAGTAGGTGCGCACGTCCGAGGCCACCTGAGCCGGGCGGCTGACGGTCGCCGGAGCAGTCAGGGTATTGAGATTTGCCGGTACTGATGCGGGACTGCCCTGGGTGAACCCGCCGCACGCGACGTGGTCGGTCTCCGTCTCCGCGACCAGTCCCACGATGTTCGCCGAGACGTTCGGGGCCGCGTACGAGGAGGTCGTGCAGGAATCGTAAGCCGGGTTGACCGGCACAGTGTGCGTATACACCGCGGTGGTGAGTCCGAAGTTCGCATCGGTGACAGTGGCGTCATACGTGGTGTCGGTCTCGGTGTACCGCCAACTCGTCGTACCGCTGCTGGTGACCGCCTGCCGGCTGTATGTCTCCGCCGCGGCGACACGCTTGGCCGTCATTGCCGGAAGTCCGGTGCGGTTCCGGGTCGCGAGGGGGGCGGACACCCAGTACGAGGTGATCGTCGAGTGGTCGACAGGCCCGCCCGATCCCAGGTAGGCGGTGGTCTCCAGCACCTCGCCGGCGAGCTCGTCGGCGTCGTCGTGGGTGCCGCCCGCCGAGTCGGACAGCGTCACCGCGGTGGTGTTGTTGTTGTTCGACATGCCGCGGTAGTAGGTGGTCTCGGACTCCGACTTCTGGTCGTTGGCTCCGTCGCCGCCGAACGTCCGGACGTCGCCGTAGCCGCGGAACTGCCCGTAGGTACGGTACTTGGCCTTGACGACCTCGTTGACGTCGTAGTGCCAGGCCGCCCCACCGACATAGGTGTAAGAGTTCTGCATCAGCGGCGCACCACCGGTCGGATCGCTCTGGGTGACCGAGGTGACCACATACTTGTTGAACCAGTCCAGATAGGGCTGGGTGTACCCGCTGGGGGTCCAGTACACCGGGTAGCACGAGGACGTGTTGGCCGCCGGGGCGATCGTCACCGGGGCGGTGCAAGCGGCGGTTTGACCGTAGCTGGGCGAGATCACCGAACCGGTCTCGGTGGTGATCGCGGAGATCCGGTACCGGTACAGCGGCGGCAGGCCGTCGGTCGTCGTGTCGACCCGGTTGGCCAGGTCCACGCCCGCGAACGACACCGCCGGCAAGGTGATGGACGAGGTCGAGCCGCCCGCGGTGGTGTCACTGCCGGTGTGCTGGACCGACGCCAGCCACAGCGTCGGGGACGTCGAGTCGCCGGTGGCCGGCAGGGTGTGCGCCAGCGTCCAGGAGTCGACGGTGACGTACCCGGCGGCGGCCGTGCTGTACTGCGATGTCGACACCGAAGCCAGACGCACCGTGGAGAAGAACGCGGGCGAGTACGACGAACACGTGGCCCCGGAGGCGCACACGAGGTCGAACGGCACATCGGGCCAGTTCGTCTTGGTCGTCGAGTTCAGCGGGTCACAGGTGCCTGACACGCAGCGGTCGGCGGTGTGAAACACCACCTGGTCCGGCACGGTCCCGAACGCGCCACCGTCGGTGAACCCGTAGTCGATGCGCGCCAGGTGGGAGTCCCGGACATAGGACACGTTCGCGGCGCCGTTGTTCTCGCCGTAGTAGTTGGTGTCCTGGTTGTAGTAGTACGCCATCGCCGCCCGGCCGCCGGCGCTGGTGACGTAGTCCAGGTGCCACCGGTAGGCCATGGTGCACACCGACGAGCTGAATCCGGCCGCGTTGTAGCAGGGGTCGCCGGAATGCGCCGAGTACACCGGCACCGAGTCCACCGAGTTCGTCGTGGGCTTCCCCGCGCTCCAGCCCGGCAGCCGGTTCCGGCCGAAGCTGTAGGTGGCGCCCGAGCGGTCCGTGAGGTTCCAGTAGTCGGTGTTGTAGGTCCCGGAGCCGTTGTTCGAACCCGTCACATGAGTGATGACCATGCCGGAGTCCCCGGCAGCCTTCCACACGTTCTTGGACGCGTCCCACACCAGCGCCGTGGACGAGCCGTTCAACGACATCGTCAGGATCTGGCCGTCGTAGCACTGGTCCGAGCTCGACACCGGTGACGCGCTGCCCTCGGGGCTGTCCGAGCAGGGCACGAACGACTGCTCGATGAAGGAGTCGCCGGTCGACCAGCCGTCCCCGGCCCAAGAGGCTTGGGTCTGGCTGCCGGCGGTCTGCCCGTCCACGCTGCCCGAGTCGTAGGCCAGCCCCACCTTCGGGGTCAGGCTCGTCGAGGCCGGAGGAACCGTCATCGGGTAGGTGTAGGTGAACGACCCCGACGACCCGCCCGAGGTCCACGACCCCGACGGCTTCAACGTCGTGGCCGCGTACGTGCCCCCGGCGCCGCCCTCGGTCCCGGCGGACGACGTCGCCGCCACCACCATGGGCGCGGCGGCGGAGGAGGTCTTGATCTGCGCCGACACGGTCCGCTTCGCCTGGTCGTTCACGGACGCCAACGGCGTCGGCACCCGGCACTCCGCCTTGGCCGGCGTCGTCAGGATGCACGACGGGTACGCCACCATGCTCAGGCGCGCGCCGTAGTCGCCGCCGTATGCCTGCGCGAATCCGCTGTAGGCCAGGCTCAGGCGGACCCGGCCCGGGTCGGCGACTGCCGTGTTGGGCGACGCCGAGTTCGGCGTCACCGTCATCAGCACTCCGCTGACGTTGGCGGCGGTGGCCTTGTCGTGAGCGAGCACGTGCACTGTGACCGGCGGCGAGGCCTGTGACGCTGACAGCGCCGACGGCGCCGCCGCCTCCGCCGACCCCGACGCGACCGTCACGTCCGCGTCCGAAGGCCACGTCGTCGCCGTCGCCTGGAACGGACGCGCCGCCTGATCATCGGGCGTGACGAAGTGCGAACGCACCGCGGCGACCCCGCTGACCGCCGGGCCGGGATCCCCGGCGGGCGTCGGCCGAGCAGCCGCGCTCCCGATGCCGGCCGCCGACGCGAACGAGGCGGTCGGCAGCGAAGCCGCCACCACGACGGCCACCGCCCCGCACCCGAGCCGTTGTCGAAGTCTTGCCGATCTCCGACGATGAGACATCGAATCTCCATTCGCTGATGAAGGTGAATGAGAGGAGCCGGCCGTGCCGCGAGGCCGGGTCGCTCCCGGCCCCGCGGTGTGCCGCGCTCGGTAGGCGCTGGCGGATCCCCGGCCGCCTAGAAGGTGGCGAAGTATCCGTTGGTGTCCACCACGACCTGGGTCGCGGCCCCCTGCACCGCCAGGTCGAACATGTTGTTGTGCGTGGCGGTCACGGCCATGTCGGCGACGTCACCACCGGCCGTGTAGTTGGCACCGCTGGTGCCGTTGGTCACGCCGCCGTCGGGAATCGCGGTGATGTTGCCGATGCCGCTCGCCCCAGTGGCGGTGATGTTGAGGACGAACGTCGGGTTGACCGCGTTGACGGCGGTCTGGAGGTAGGCCCGCGGCGTCGTGCTGGTGATGGCGCCGCCGGTCAGGCGGCTGTCGAACAACCGGGTGGCGTCCAACGTGTGGTACTTCTGGCCGCCCGTCGAGGTGCTGAAGTAGCCGACGACGTCCCCGATGATGTCGGTCGACGTGCCGAGGCCGCCGTTGTAGATGGCGATCTTGCCGTCCGCGCCGACCGGTACCACCGCCTCGGCCGCGACCGCGGAGCCGCTGGCGTAGGTCTGCACGGTCGTGCCCGTGGGCGTGCTTGTGCCGTCGGCGTAGGCGAGCAGCGGGCCGTTGCCGCCGGAGTTGGCGGTGGTCAGGTTGATCACCACTCCGGTGACGTCGGCGGCGGGGATGCCCGCGACCCCGGCGATCGGCAGGCTCAGGGACGAGCCGCTGGCGATCGGGCCGGTCACGCCGTCGCGGCCGGTGCCGTTGCGGGTGTCCAGGAACCGGGTCGCCGCGATCGGCACGTAGGTCCCCGCCCCGGGAACCCCCGAGTCAGTGGTGAAGTACCCGGTGACGTCGGCCAGGACCTGCACCGTGGTGCCGGTGTCCATGCCGTGGCTGTGGATCGCCACCTTGCCGTCCGCGCCGACCGGGACGATCGTCCCGTTCGTGATGTTCGCGGCCGGGCCGTAGTTCACCGTGCTGGACACCGGCAGCGGCGTGCCGTCCGGGTACGCGGTCAGGAAACCGCCGTTGTTCGCGCCGACCGCCGTGATCGACATCGCCACCGCGGTGACCCCGGTCGACGGGATGGCCCCGCCGGCGGCGCCGAGCACCTGGAAGCTGACGGTCGATCCGGACGCGACCGGTCCGGTGTAGCCGCCGATGGCGGAGTTCCGCGTATCGAGCAGACGGGTCGGGGTGAGCGGGACGAAGTAGCCGTCCGCGCTCGCCGGCGCGGTCGGAGGGACGACCTGGTTCCAGGTCTGGACGTCGGCGAGCTGCCCGGTGTAGTAGGAGGCCCTCGCGTTGTCGTTGAGGTAGTCGCCCATGTGGAAGGGGCCGGTGATCCCGCTGACCGCCGTGTGCGTGGTCAGCCCGACGTTCACGCCGTTCAGGTAGAGCGACATGATGCCGGTCGACGCCTTGTAGGTGGCGGTCACGCGGGTCCAGACGCCGTGCTGGATGGTGCCGCCGGACGCGCAGTCGTACGGCCAGCTGCCGGCGGTGTCGGCCGTGGCGATGCAGAACGCCCAGTCACCCCCCGCGGTGTTCGGGTAGAGCATGAACCCGGAGGTGTGGGCACCGTCCTGGGAAAGGACGACGCCGTTTGCGGTGTCCGGCTTGACCCACGCCGAGACGGTGAAGTCCGACGCCGTGTTGACCGCGGGACCGGTCGTGACGGCGTCGCCGCTGCCGCCGAACTTCGCGTCCGGGGAGAACAGGTCGCCGCTGTTGCCGGTGACGTTGGTGGTGGACGCGTTCAGCCCGCCGGTGACGGTGAGGTCCTTGGCGGTGCCGTAAGCGGCCCCCGACGTCCCCTGGTCGTTGAGGAGCCACGTATGCGCCGCGGTCTGGAGGGTCTGGCCGCTCTGCGCGGAGATCGTCGGCGTGCCGCTCAGGCCGCCGACCAGCCACGCGGTCACCGTGCCGCCCGCGCCGACCGTCCACAGGTCCGGCACGCCGTCATGGTTGATGTCGGCGGCCTGCAGGCCGGCCGAGCTGTTGGCGTGCCAGCCGGTGGAGATCAGGTACTGGGTGTAGGCCAGGGCTCCGCCGCCGTTGGCGTATGCCGAGGCCCCGTTCAGGCCGGTCCACAAGTACAGCGCACCGGTGGACCTGTTCCAGAGGAACATCGCGGTCGAGCCGTCGCCCATCACGGTGTCGGCGATCGTCCAGTTGTTCCAGTTCATGGTGCCGTCCGGGGCCGTGTTGCTGAGCACGTCGACCGCGCCGTACGCCCCGTTGCCGTTCGGATAGAGGTCCAGGGTGTAGCCCCCGCTCCCGGCCGCCGGGCCGGCCACGCCGATCAGGTCCGGGTAGGCGAGGTTCTGCCGGCTGGCGTTCCCCGCGGTGGCGAGCTGGACCGGGTTGGCGCCGTTCGGGTCGACGAACAGGGACCGGGTCAGTGTGTTCTCGTTGCCGCTGTACTGAGGCTGCAACGGCGAGCCGTCCCCCGTGCCGCTGATCACGGCGCCGCCGGCGGCGTTGGCTCCCGTCGGGTAGTAGACGAGGACGTCGTTGAAGCCGGAGCCGTTGAAGTGCCCTGTGATGGCCTGCGCGCCGTCGTAGTCCGAGGCCGTGTCGGCCGTGCTGTAGCCGTTGCCGTTGACTCCGATGTTCGTGGCAGCCGTCTGAACCTGTCCGGTACCGGCCGTCGCGCCCGCCGCGGCCTGGCCGGGAGCCAGCCACAGACCCGAGGGCAGGCCGTTGACGCCGCCGACGGTCAGCAGGTCGGCGATGCCGTGGCCGGTCATGTCGTTCGGCGCCTGGGTGGTGGCCGCTGCGGCGTTGAACTCCACGACCGCGGTGTCACCGATGTTGCCGCCGGCCGAGACGCTCGTCACCGACAGGATGTTGGTGAAGCGGGTGGGCGTGATGGTGACCGTCGCGCCGCCCGAGGCAGCCGTCACGGTCTGTGCGGCGGTGCCGTTGAGCTGGTACAGGTAGCTGCTCGGCACGGTGCCGGTCAGCGGCTTGGCGATGGTGATCGAGACCGGGGTCCCAACCTTCGCGTTGACCGGCTCGGTGACGCTCGGCGCGCCCTGCCGGGTCGGGTCGAAATCGAACGTGCAGGTGGCGGACCAGGCGCTGGAGAACTTGTAGTCGGAAGCCTGGACGTGCCAGGAGAACTGGGTGACCGCGCCGCCCGCGGACTGCTTCAGGGCCGCTTCGTGCACGGTGAACACAGCGGTGCTTCCCGACGTGACGGAGACCTGGTCGAAGGTCGACGAGGCGATCGGGGCGCCGGTCGCGGTGTTCCACAGGGAGAAGGCCGCGCCGAGCGTTCCGTTGTCCGGATCCGAAAGCGGAGCGTACAAGGTCACGTCGCCGTCGCCGACCGTGCTGGGCGTGCCGCCGCAAGCGGTCGCCGGCGAGGTGGACAGGCCGTTGGGGGTGTTCGGCGCGTGGTCGTAGGTCGTCGAGACCGTGACCGCCGAGCTGAACTGCTTCCAGCCGTACGCGTCGCTCTCGTCGCCGGCGCGAAGACCGAACGTCTGGTCGCCGGCGTGGTTGTTGGCGGCGGTCTGCATCACCGAGGTGATGTCGAATCCGACGCCGCCGCTCGGGCAGCCGCTGCTATAGCCCTTCGCCACCGACTGCGTGCCGACCTTCGAGTACCACGCGGGCTGATTGCTCCAGGTCGTCCCGGCACCGATCGATCCGGTGGACCACAGCTCCACCGGCGTGGCCGTGCACGACGGCGACCACACCTCGTTGAAGTTGATCTGTGAGCTGAGAACGGTGGAGCCCCAGATCTGCGAGGGCACCGAGACGTCCACGAAGGACCGGTTCCTGTCGTTGTTGCAGTACGACCAACCGCAGTAGCCGACCTTCAGGTTGCCCGACGTTTTCCAGAACGAGGTGGTGCTCCAGTAGTCCGTCACCGTCGTCCAGCCTGGCTCCTGCGAGCCCGCCGAGGGGGCGATGAACGTCGGGTCGAAGTAGACCGGCCACTTGGTGGCCGCCGAGGTGAACATCGACCGGTCCGGCGTCAGCTTGATCGCGTCCTTGCCGGACGCGGTCTTGCCGAGCGCGACCTTGACCTTGGCCTGATGCGCCCCTTCGCCGGGGGCGGCCGCCGAGGAGGCGAGCGGCAGACCGTTCGCGGCGTCCACCGAGACGCCGGCGGGGTCGGGGACGGCTGCGGCGTGCTTCTCCGGCGCCTCGGCCGAGTCCCAGATCATCGGGGCGGGCGCGGCGATCACGACGTGGCCGGCCGCATCCTTACCGGTGATGTTGCCGGCCGGGTCGGCGGCCAGGCTCAGGCCGGTCGCCGCGGTGCCCAGTTCCAGGTCTGTCAGGGCCGGGTTCGCGGCCGCGGCGGCGTCGCGGATGACGAGCACCTCGGACACGCCGCCCTGCGCGTCGACCGTCACCTTCAGGTCGACACCGGGAAGGACCGAGGCGTAGGTCGCCGTGGCCCCGGCCAGCGTCGGCTTGGGCAGCGCGGTCGGCACCGCGGTCGGCAGTGAGAGCGCCAGCGACCGCCGGGCCGAACCCAGGGTCGCCAGCGGTCCGGAGCCGCCGCCGGACATCGTCACGGGAGAGGTCGTGACCCGCGGCGAGATGGTGCCGTCGGGGTTGGCGACCAGGGTCGGGTCCAGTTTCGCCCACGTCGCGCCGACCCGCTTGCGCACCGGTGCGAGCGCATGGTCCACGGTGAACGTGCCGTCGGGGTTGGCGGTCAGCGTGTCGGTCGGGGTCGTCGATCCGGGCACCGGGACCGGCTTCCCGCTTTTGCCGGCCGCGATCGAGGCCTGCTGCGGTGTCAGTTCGGTGGCGGGCCGGGCGGCCGTGACCGGTGTGGCGGTGGCGGCCGAGGCCGAGGCGGCGGTGCTGACGGCCGCCGTCCCCCCGCGCGCGACGGGCATGCCCGCGGCCGTCGTCGCCGCGACGGCCGCGACCGCCGCGATCGCCAGCAGGCCTCGCGGTGACCCGCGCCATGAATGGTGACTCATTAACATCCTTCCAGAAGGTGGGCAGGCGCCGACGGCATCGCCGCGGTCGCCCACCGGGCCTCGGCCCCGTTCGTTGCGCGCTGCGGTTACCAGTGGCGGTCGTTCCGTGGACGACAGGCGGGGACGGCGACCCGGGCTCGCCCGATGAGCACGCCGGACCGGGGCTGGAACGTGAGGAGCGGTGTCGGATCATGACTGTCCCGCCAGGTTCGTGATCGCCTGACGGGCCCGCGGAAATAGTGATACAGGAGGTCAGCCGCTCGCCATCATTTAGGACGAGGCCTAACAGTGCGGCTCGGCCGGGGGAAAACCAGCTGACGCGCGGTGGCTGGAACGCCTAGGCTCCTGCCCAGTCATGGGGGGCGGCGGGGCGGCCGCAGGACATTGATCAGGGGTGCTACCGTGCAGGTGACTTACCGGTTCGGTGTCAGTGATCTGACCTCGATCGGATTCACGGTTTCGCCGATGCTGCACCTGCTCGTCGGAAGCCGGTATCCGGACGCCGCGACCTCGCCGCTGGCCGCGCGGCGGTGGTGGCGCTCGGTACGGGGCCATGTGCCCGCGGCCGCGCAGCCGTTTCTGGCGTTGGCGAACTCCAGCCCCTGGTACGTTCCCGAGGCGCTCGCCCCGCCGGTGGCGCTGCCCGAGCACCGCCGGCCGGTCTCGATCGACGAAGAGCTCGACATGATGCGGGCCTACGACGATTCTCGGCTGGAGCTGGAGCTGGAGACCTATGCGGAGCTCGGGCCGATACCGCGCGCCGTCCAGGCCCTCAGCGAGGACGACCGGGCCATAACGCGGCTGGCCGACTCGGCGCACGCGTTGTTCAAAGCCTGCATGGCCGCCGACTGGCCGGACATGCAGCGGCGGCTGCACGACGACGTCGCGCGGCGCCGCGCCATGCTCGGCTCAGTCGGCCTCGGCGAGACGCTCCTCGGCATCCATCCCGGCTGGCGGGACCCCGCGGCGTTGACGCTGACCTTGCCGTGCGAGCCCGGAGAGACCGACTGCCTCCTTAACGGGCGAGGCTTTCTGCTCGCGCCGACACTGTTCCTCAGCGGCAAGGTCGTGCCGGTGGTCGGCCCGCGGCAGAAGTCGTTGTTCGGCTATACGGCCGCCACCGGAGCTCCGGTCCGCCCGGCGGCCGAGGACGCGTTGGTGGGGCTTCTCGGGCGGGGCCGTGCTGCCGCGTTGCGGCACATCGCCGAGGGGTGCACCACCGGGGATCTGGCGTTCCGGATGCGGGTCAGCGCTCCCACCGCTTCGGTGCACGCCGCCACGCTGCGCGAGGCCGGGCTGATCACCACGGTGCGCGACGGTCGGCGGGTGCTGCATGCCACGACTTCGCTCGGAGCGGCGTTGCTCGACGCCAATCCGGAGCCTCGATAGCTTGCGTGTCGGGGTCTGCCGCGGGCACTCGGACTCGCTCAGACGTCGGCAGCCTGGTACCCCGCGCACAGCATGCGCATCCAGGTGATGCGACCGTCCTCACCGCACTGGTAGTACGCCTGTTGCTCGACGAGGAAGTCGCCGTCCGCGTTGGCGACCACCAGCTCGTACACCAGGCGCCGACGCCGCACGACCAGCTCGTCAGACGCCGATCTCAGGGCCCGGATGCCACCGCCGTCCCTGAACCAGGAGCCGATGACCACCTCCTCAACAGAACTCCCCTCCGAGCGCAAACACGTCGCGCGAGGACTTGGGGGCCGCTTGGGGGCCCCACGCGATACACGATCATGAGCGACCTGCAGCTGGACACTCGCCATGCCGGGTCATCCGAGGAGGGATACTGTGGGTGACGTGCAGAAACGGTAACCACATGGACCTGGGGGCCAAGGGGTCACAGGTTCAAATCCTGTCAGCCCGACCGCGACGCACATGATCGCCTGACGTTCAGTTCGGTCACGTTTCAACACGTAAGCCCAGCGCCGGGAAGAGAGCGCCCACTCCTCGGCCTGCAGAGAGATCGTCATCATGGCCGCGAGGCGCTGCCAACCGGCTCGTCCTCGATGCCGCGCTTGCTCGGCATGTGCTACTGACTTTGAATGCGTGATGTCGTGTGCTGACAGGTCTTGATCTCTGCGGTACATCATGAGTGCGGGCTATCCGCAGGGTTGCGGGCCTCACGGCCACCGCGGGCGGAGTCGCCCGCGGCGCCCCAGTCGTGTCGAGCGAAGATCGCGCATGACATTGCATCGCCCCGATGAACGGCCAACCCGTCGGGACGATGGATGTCAGCCGCCCGTCTATGCGGCGGGCTGGTCCGTACGTTCGATGAAGCCGCCGCTGTGTACCGGCCGGACCTCGACGCCGCCGCCGTCGCGAACAGCAGGGTTGGTGCGCGCGATCGCAATAGCCGTGTCCAGGTCCGGTGCCTCGATCACGTAGAAGCCGGCGATTGCCTCCTTGGCGTCATGGAACGGGCCATCGGTGATTCCGCTGCCGCGAATCGAGGTCGCCATGTCCGGCGGCATCAGCGCGTACGCCATGACCATGGAGCCGCTGTTCGTCAACTCATCCGCATGCTGGTCGCATTCCTCGAGATCCTCCGCCGTCGCTGTAGGCGAATGAGGTGCGTCGCTGGCGTAGATCAGCACAGCGAACTCGGCCATGACGGATCTCCCTTCAAACTTGGTTGCTCTGACCGTCTATCCCTACCTAATTAGGTCGACCGTTACGCTACCGTCGTGTACTGACAGGTATTGATCCCTGCGGTACGTCATGAGTGTGAGGTATCCGCAGGGTGGGAGCCTGACCGCCAGGCAGCGTGAGTTCCGCGAGCACGTCCGGCTGTCCGCGATCGAATTGTGGAAGAAAGAGGTGTGGCCGGCCGCGGAAAGGCAGCCGCGGCTTCAGGGGCGTGGATCCTCTTCGAGGACGAATCCGGGTGTGTCCTGAGGCCGCCGCATGCCAAGACCTGGGGGGAGGCGTGGCCAGACGTCGATCGTCCGGTTCGCGGGCGCGGCTCGGGCGTCCCGCCTCGCGGGGCCGGTTCTCCAGAGTTGTGCGCTGAGCTGCCAAAGAGATTGTGTTCATCTCATCCGTATGCCCTTGCTGGCAGCGTGCTCTGATCTGGTTGTCGCGGTGTGCGGCGGGCGTCAGCGGTCGTAGATGAGTAGGCCGTCGGCGCGTACTCGTGCGCCCGCGGTCGGTTGGTGCTCGGTCAGGTGTCCGTCGTGGCCGAGGTGCTGGACGCGGGTGTGTTGGATGAGCACGGCGTAGTCGGCGATGATGCGCCGGTGGCAGCGCCACCACAGTGTTTCCGCGCACATGACGGCGGTCGGGGTTGTTGCAGCCTGGTCGAGCAGTTCGTTCATGGCTTGAAGGAACTGCGGCTGTCGGGTGTATCCGGCGTAGCCGCGGAAGGATTCGTTCTCCCAGAAGGTGTCGGGTGAGTCCGGCGCCGTCTTGCGGAAGCCGCCGAGGCGGGGCTCCCATCGGTAGGAGATGTCGTGTTCGGGTAGCCAGTGGGTGAGGGCTTGGCGGGAGGCGTCGGGGTTGCGGCGGCTGCCGGGGGCGGTCCTGACGTCGACGACCGCGCGGATATGTGAGCCATGCAGCAGCCCAGCTATTTGAGTGCGATCGGCGAGTCCGTGGCCGAACGTGAACAGGCACGGTCCGTGCAGCTGTTCCTGCGATGTATCAGGGTTCGGCAACGTCGCCTCGGATGTCACTGGTCCGGCGCCGCGAGTCGGCGCAGCATGTAGGGCATGATGCCGCCGTGGCGGTAGTAGTCGGCTTCGCCGGGGGTGTCGATGCGTACGCGGGCGTCGAACTCGATCGTGGAGCCGTCTGGGGCGGCGGCGGTGACCTTGGCGTGTGCCGGAGGGCTCGCAACGTCGGTGAAGCCGCTGATGGTGTATCTCTCCTCGCCGGTGAGACCGAGGGTGTAGGCGTCGTGGCCGTGCGGGAATTCGAGGGGCAGGACGCCCATGCCGATGAGGTTGGAGCGGTGGATGCGTTCGTAGGATGCGGCGATGACGGCCTTGACTCCGAGCAGGGCCGTGCCCTTGGCTGCCCAGTCGCGCGAGGAACCGGACCCGTATTCCTTCCCTGCGATGACCAGCAGCGGCACGTTGTCCGCGGCGTAGCGTTGTGCGGCGTCGTAGATGGTCATGCGCTCGCCGTCGGGCAGGTGGCGGGTGACGCCGCCTTCGGTGGCGGGGGCGAGCAGGTTGTGCAGCCGGATGTTGGCGAAGGTGCCGCGGATCATCACTTCGTGGTTGCCGCGGCGGGAGCCGTAGGAGTTGAAGTCGCGCGGGGCGATGCCGTGCTCGCGCAGGTAGGTGCCGGCTGGGGAGTCGCGCTTGATCGCGCCGGCGGGCGAGATGTGGTCGGTGGTCACCGAATCCCCGAGCAGGGCCAGCACCCGGGCGCCGGTGATGTCGCGCAGCGCTTGGGGCTCTGCCGGGAGGGCGTCGAAGTAGGGGGGCCGGCGTACGTAGGTGGATTCGGGGTCCCAGGTGAAGGTGTCGCCGCTCGGGACGGCCAAGGCCTGCCAGCGTGCGTCGCCGTCGAGGACGTCGGCGTAGTCGTGTTCGAAGATGCCCGGGTTCAGGCAGGTGGCGATGAGCTCGTCGACCTCCTGCGCGTTGGGCCAGATCTCGCGCAGGTATACCGGGTTTCCGTCGCTGTCGGTGCCGAGCGGGTCGTGGGTCAGGTCGATGTCCATGGTGCCGGCGAGAGCGTAGGCGACGACCAGCGGTGGTGAGGCGAGGTAGTTGAGTTTGCTCTGGGGGTGGATACGGCCTTCGAAGTTGCGGTTGCCCGACAGGACCGAGCACACGGCGAGGTCGGCTTCGCTGATCGCCTGGGAGACAGGTTCGGGCAGGGGGCCGGAGTTTCCGATGCAGGTGGTGCATCCGTAGCCGACAAGGTCGAATCCGAGTTCGTTCAGGTAGGGGGTGAGTCCGGCGCGGTCGAAGTAGCCGGTGACGACCCTGGAGCCGGGGGCGAGGGTGGTTTTCACCCACGGCTTGGAGCGCAGTCCTCGTTCGACCGCGTTACGCGCCAGCAGGGCGGCGCCGAGCATGACGCGCGGGTTGGAGGTGTTGGTGCAGCTGGTGATGGCGGCGATCACGACGGCGCCGTGGTCGAGTTCGGCGCTCTCGCCGCCGTCCAGGTGGATGAGGACGGGCTTGCTCGGGGGTGCGTTGTTGCGCGTGTTCGCCGGTATCGGCCGGGGGCGGTCGCCTTGGTGGTTGCCGCTTACCGCGATCGGGTCGGAGGCGGGGAAGGACTCCGCGCCGCTCTCGTCGAGGCCGACCGCGCCGGCGATCGGCAGCAGGCCGCGCAGGGCGGCGTGAAAGGCCTCGGGTGCTTTCGCCAGTGGGATGCGGTCCTGCGGACGCTTCGGTCCGGCGATCGAGGGGGTGATGGTGGACAGGTCGAGTTCGATGACGCGGGTGTAGGCGCACTGGTGGTCCGGGTCGTGCCACAGGCCCTGTTCCTTGGCATACGCCTCGATCAGCGCCAGGTGCTCGGGGGTCCGGCCGGTCATGGCCAGGTAGGTGAGGGTTTCGGCGTCGATGGGGAAGACGGCGCTGGTGCAGCCGTACTCGGGGCTCATGTTGCCGAGGGTGGCGCGGTCGGCGAGCGGGATCTGCTCGACCGCCGGGCCGTGGAACTCCACGAAGGTGCCGACCACGCCCTGGGCGCGCAGCAGTTCGGCGACGGTGAGTACCAGGTCGGTGGCGGTGGTGCCCTCTGGCAGGCGACCGGTCAGCCGTACGCCGATCACCTGCGGGATGAGCATGCTCATCGGCTGGCCGAGCATCGCGGCCTCGGCCTCGATGCCGCCGACGCCCCAGCCCAGGACGCCCAGGCCGTTGACCATCGTGGTGTGCGAGTCGGTGCCGACCAGCGTGTCCGGGTAGGCCGAGCCGTCGTCGGTGAACACGACCCGCGCGAGGTGTTCGATGTTGATCTGGTGCACGATGCCGGTGCTGGGTGGCACGACCCGCAGTCCCTGGAAGGCCTTCTGGCCCCAGCGCAGGAACTGGTAGCGCTCTTGGTTTCGGTGGAATTCGAGCTCGACGTTGAGCTCCAGCGCATCGGGCCGGCCGTAGTGGTCGGCGATCACGGAGTGGTCGATGACCAGCTCGACGGGACGCAGCGGGTTGATCCTCGTCGGGTCGCCGCCGAGGTCGCGGATCGCCTCACGCATCGCGGCCAAGTCGACCAGGCAAGGCACGCCGGTGAAGTCCTGCATGAGTACCCGGGCCGGGGTGAACTGGATCTCCGCGGCAGGTTCGGCGGCCGGATCCCAGGCGGCGAGTGCTTGGATCTGCTCAGCGGTGACCACGCGCCCGTCTTCGTTGCGCAGGAGGTTCTCCAGCAACACCTTCAGGCTATACGGCAGACGGTCGGCGCCCTCGATCCGGTCGAGGCGGTGGATTGCATAGGTGGTGTCCGCCGCGGTGAGGGTGTCGCGGGTGCCGAAGCTGTCGAGGGACATCTGTCTTCTCCGCTCACGGGTCGCTACCGGCCTGATCGTCGCTCGCGTTCCTCATCGGGATGATCGCGATGATCGCCCTGCCGGTGATCAATGCCGGCCTGACAGTCATCGTGACGTCGACGGCTTGCGGTTTTCCTGCAGCCTTCGTCACGGCTCCCAGGTTGGCCATCGGATCGCGGCGCACGAAGCGGTACACGGCCTTACTGCAAGGAACCTGCAGGTCCCCAGAGCGAGCATGGGGCTGGTGGCTTCCATCCTTCTCAACCACGGAAGGCGATTCGGCATGAGCGACGATCTGGACTGGGCCCGACTGCCGGAGCCCGGAGATCCGGCGATGGTCGAGTGGCTGGAGAACGCCTCGTGTTCACCTCGGGTGAAGGCGCTGGCAGTGCGAGCGGTCAACGCGGCGGGCAAAGGCGTGTCCGCAGATCGCTGGCGGACTGCGGTGCTGGCCGAGCATCCGGAGGCGGGGACATTGCTCGCCGAAGCCAAGGAATGTATGCGGGCCGCAGGGCTGTGGCCCTGGCCCAAGAGCTGAGCCGTCCCGAGTGGATGCGCCCGCAATGCCGGGTAGGGACCATCGACGACGAAACCAAGGAACTAAAGACCCGGCCGTCTGCTCTACCTGCAGCGTTAGCCTGCGGTTGCGCCGAGTCCCTGCGGGGTTTCTACCATTGGATGCGGGGAACACGGCGTTGCCCGAGGTCGGTGACGCCGAGGTGGGAGCCACAGTGCGATGAACACGACACCGGATGGGGACGGCTCGGTACAAGCAGTGCCGGTCCGCATCCAGATGCTCGGTCGGTTCGCAACACGGCACGGTGACGTCGAGCTCCCGGCGCGCGAGTTCGGCGGCCGGCTGGCGGCGCGGCTGCTGCGCATGCTCGCGCTGCGCCGCGGCACTCTGCTGTCCAAGGACGTGATCGTAGAGGCGCTGTGGCCCAAGCAGCCACCGGCCGACGCGCCAGGCAACGTCGAAGTACTCGTCAGCCGGATCCGCCGGGCGCTGGGCGACCGGGCGCTGGTGGCGACCGGCCCAGGCGGGTACAGCCTGGTCGGGGACCGGCGGTGCTCCGTCGATGTCGAGGATTTCCTGAGCGCGGCCGCGTCCGCGCACGCCTCGGCGGGCCGTGACCCGGGCCGGGCATTGGCGGTGTTTCGCCGGGCCCTGGCGCTGTGGGGCGGTGAGCCGCTGGCCGAGGACGCGTATGAGGACTGGGCGCAGGAGCACCGCCGGCATCTGTGGCGGGTGCACCTGGAGGTACTGGAGGGGGCGGCGACGGCCGCGCTGGAGACCGGCGATCCGGTGGTGGCGCTGGAGTGGGCCCAGCAGGCGTGCGAGCAGGAGCCGTTGCGTGAGGCCGCGGCGTTGCTCACGGTCCGCGCTCTGGCCGCGGCCGGCGATCGGGCGGGAGCCTTGAGCCGGTTCGACGGCTTTGCCGCACGGCTGAGCGATGAGCTCGGCGTCGAGCCCTCGGCCGAGGCGCTGCAGCTGCGGCGACGAGTACTGTGCGACCAGATCCGTCCGAGGCCCGCGCGCCGCGACACCGCGGTGGCGCTGGGCACCGTCGGTTACAGCGACTCGCACTTCGAGGTCGCGGCGCGCATCGCCGGCTTGCCGGACCGTCAACGCGAGACCCTTGCGCTGCTTGCCCTGCTCGCACGGCACACCACAGCCAACGTTCTGGCATCGGCCGCGGACGCCGGCCAGCGCGAGATCCTTGACGCGCTCGACGTGCTATGCCGGTCCGGCCTGGCACTCCGCGAGCACAAGACCTACGTGATCACTCCCGGTCCGGTCGCGCGTGTGGTCACCCGCGCCATCGACCCGGTACGTCGGGCCCGGCTGCACCTACTGCTGGCCGATGCGCTGGTCGCCAACGCAGGCGATCCCGCCGAGGTCGCCGCACACCTGGCTGCCGGCGGAGACCGGCAGGCCGCGGCGCGCGCCTTCGCCGAAGCGTCCGAACGCCAACTGGACCGCCTCGCTGACCACGAGGCGCTACGCCTGGCGCACCAGGGGCTGACGGTGTGCGAGCGAGGCGAGACGCGCGTGTCGCTACTCAAGATCCGTGGCGAGGCCCATCGGCGGCTCGGCGAGCTGGACGCTGCGCGCACCGATTTGCAGGGGGCGCTTACGCAGGTGGCTCGAGGCACTGAGCGCTCCAGGATCCTGGCCCGGCTGGGGATCCTCGAGGCCCGGTCGCGGGACGCGGCGCGCGGGGACGAGTTGATATCCCTCGCCATCGCCGAGGCGGGCCGTGATCCGGCCGCGCTCGGCCAGTCCCTCGCAGCCGGGGCGATCGTGGACCTGACCTTGGAGCGGCAGAATCGTTCCCGGCGGCGCTTCAAGCAGGCCAGCCTGCTGCTCGAGCAGGCCGCGGATCCGGACGGAGCGGCGCGGCTGCTGTACTGGCGCGGCATGGCGCAGCTGATCGCCGGCCGGTTGCCCGAGGCGATCACCGAGCTGGGCGATCTGGCCGGTCTCCCCGTCACACCGGAGGAACTGCTGCGCTGGTGGGATCCTCAGGCGGCCCGCGGGCACGCTCTGGTGTTCGCTGCGCGACCGGCGGACGGACTGACCGAGATCGACCAGGCGCTCAGCCGTGCGCGGGCGGTCGGTCATCCCGTGCTGCGCTGCGGTTGCCTGTGGCACCGCAGTGAGGCGCTGTCCGCGCTGGACCGCCCGGATGAGGCGAGCGAGAACGCACAGGCCGCGGTGGAAATCGCCGAACGGATCGGGCATGCGGAGTGGAGCGCGGCGGCGTTGCGTGGCCTCGGGATCGCTCGGCAGACGGCTGGCGACCTGGCCGGCGCGGAGTCCGCCTTCGAGCGTTCGCGGTCGGCGGCGCCGGACAACGCGCTGTTCGCCACCTGGGCCTCGGCGCGGCTCGGCCTGATCCGGATCGGTCAGGGACGCTTGGCCGAGGCCGACGAGATGACCGCTTCGGCGCTTGAACACGGCGCTCCACTGGCCCGGCATGAGGCGCGGTGGGCGCGCGTCGAGCTGGCGCATGCCCGTGGCGAGGCGGGCGCGCCGGGCATGGCCGAGGACGCCCTGACAGCGGCCCGGGCCAGCGGCTACCTTGCCTTGGTACCCCGCCTGGCCGAGCTGGCCACCGCCTGACCTCGGCGAGCCTCGCCGGGCCGTCTTCGCCGCAGGCATCTCGCAAGCCGTGCGGAGCATGCTCACGACCATGGCGGCGACAGGGCGAGGACGCGGGGCGAAGGCGCAGTCCGTGTGCAGTGTTTCAGGCTCGTCGGCCCCCACCGGAGTGGGCGGGGAGGTGTCACGCGATGCCTTGAGAACTCGCGCCGCAGGTCCACGAGGCGTTCGACGACTTCAGCCGAGCGGTGTTCGCCAACGGCGCCTACGCCCACTCCACACTCGCCCTCCACGCGGTGGAAGAGACCTGACCGGCGCGTTGCCGCACGCCGGGGCGACGGCCGTCCCGAAGAAGACAAGGAGGCGGAAGGAGGAGTTTCGATGAAACCGAAAGTCAAGATCGGCCGCGTGTACGACGACACTCCCGCGAAGGACGGGATGCGGGTGCTGGTGGACCGGATATGGCCGCGCGGGCTGAAGAAGGAAGCGGCGCACCTGGACCAGTGGGCCAAGGACGTGGCGCCGTCCCCGAAGCTTCGCACGTGGTACGGCCACGATCCGGAGAAGTTCGACGAGTTCCGGCGCCGGTACAGCGCCGAGCTGGACGAGCCGGAGCGGGCGGAGGCGTTCGGCGAGTTGCGCGAGCTCGCTCACGCCAAGCCGCTGCTGCTGTTGACCGCGTCTCGCGACCTGGAGCACAGCCAGGCGGCCGTGCTGGCCGAGAAGCTCAGCTAAGGCCGCGGTACGGATAGCGGTTCCGGCCCGCGCAGCCAGTCACCGTGCGCTGCGGGCATTCAGTCCCGGTGTCCGCCGCGCCATCGCTTCGCCACCTGCGGCTTGCGATGACGGCTTGCGCGCTGCGACCAGCGCAGCGGCGATGAGCAGCGGGAAGGAGCCGAAGCCCGCCAGCACACCGATCCACCCGGCCACGCGCCACGCCTGGCCGCTGGCGGCGGCGAGGATCATCACCCCGGCATTGCCCAGCACTGCCCGGACCGGCCAGCCGTAAGCAAGGACGGCACTCATTCTCCGGTTGCCGGCCGGGCCGCCGCCGACCGTCACCGGAAGCAGGAAGCTGAGTGCTCCGGTCAGGATCTGCACCACCACACCGATACCGAGTACCGGGACCAAGACGTGGTCCAGCAGTGAATCGGCGGTGTCGGTCCCGAACGCCAACCCCACTACGTCGATACCGAGCGCGGCGATCAGCCACAGGTTGCCGGCCAGCAGCGCGAACGCGGGCGCCGAGCGTGGTCGGCCGGTACGCACCTCGCTGAGGGCAGGCTTCAAGGAATAGGTCACCGAACCCGCGTAGAGCGCCATCCCGGCCGCGGCCGTCCAGTGCGCGGCACCGAGTTCGGGGCTGAGCAGTAGGGATGCGACAGCGACGGCCAGGCCGGCGACTGCTCCCGTGAGGACCCTTCTGGCGACTGCGGGCGCGTCATCGACCATCCGGGTGCGCAGGACCGCGGGCCAGAGCATGAACTGGGTGCCGATCACACTCAGTCCGAGCCAGCCGAGCACGTTCAGGTGGGCGTGTGTGAGCACCACTGCCCGCTCCCAGGAATCAGAGTGGGCCGCATGGGATGCGAGCAGCGCACCGAGGCTCGCGCCCAAGGCAAGCGCGAACCCACCAGCCACATAGAAACGCACAGTGATCCGTAGGCGGCCTGCCATAGTGGCACCGCGAGCCATCGCGATCAGGCTCATGACATGCGCGATCACCGCTGCGGCGACCAGCGTCGCGCCGGCGATCGCCAGTGGCGTCCAGGCGGCCGCGACGCCGGCCAGGACTGACACGACCCCGGCGTTCAGGACGCCCAGACGCGTGTGAGCGGCATTCTCCGAACCGGGCCTGGCGTGCAGCAGGGCCTGTGTGAAGTGACGGCTCCAGACGAACACCGCGTTGGTGGCGGCTCCGAGCAGCAGCAGGTGCAGCGCCAGCCACTGCGGAACCGGGACGGCTCGCTGGGCCACGATCACCACCACTGCTGCGAGCAGGTAACCCGTCACCAGTGCGGCGGCCACCATGTGCCGACGGCGGCGCGGCCGCGGTGAGGTCGAGTCGACCAACGGCAGACGCCGGTATCCGGGCGTTTGTGCACCGACGCCTGCCGGCGCGCCGGGCATGGGCTCAGCCACCGCATCCTCCTCGATCGAGTTTACACAATCCACATTGTGAGAACTATCGAAGCCTAGCAGCCGACATCTCCCCTCGAGCAGGGTCGAAAGTCCCTGACCGGGTACGGCCGAGGGTCCTCTTCCGAGGCGGTGCCCGAGCTCCTATAGTAAATACAAGGAGGCTAGTAGAAATTACGGTCTCGGCAGCGAGAGCGAAGGTGGAACGCCATGACGAACACCCTGGAGGCCTGCATCGAGGGAACCGAGATGACTCCTCTCACGCAGGCGCACAACCCGCTGCAGCAGGTCCACCAGTGCCTCACCGGCACGCTTCGCCCAAAGGTCGCGCTGCTGACACAGCTGGATCTCGGCCCCCAAGCCCGGGAACGAGTCCAGGCCGCCCTGGCGCAGTTCTGCGACGGCCCGCTGCGCGACTACCTGGATACCTGCGACCAGCGGCTCTACGTGTCCGCGGCCGGCGAGCCGGAGACACGCCTGCTCATCCTCGCCCTGCGCACCAGTGCCGCCGTTCTGCGCCGGCACCTCGACGCGCTGCCGAACGCCGACGAGGCACCCATCGTCACCTCACTGGCCGAATCGATCGACGCTCTGCTGGCCGCGCACCTCGCGATCGAGCGCACCGTCCTGCTGCCCGCGCTCCCCGCTCATGCCGCCACCGAGGTGCTCGCCCTGGTCACCGAACTCGAAGCGCGACTCGGCTGCCAGGTGACAAGCCCCGCGTGAGGTTGAACCAGTGCCGGCATCGCCACCGATGCGCAGACCCACAAAGAGCGAGAAGAGCATGCCATGAAACTGAAGACGATCGTTTATGCGGATTTCAACAGCCCTCTGTGTTACCTGGCCGGGCTCTGGGCCGACCGGCGCCGGGCCGAAGGCATCGAAACCGACTGGCGCGCGGTCGAACACCTCCCGAGCCTGTCGCATCTCGGCGTCCCGAACGCTGCCGCCCCGCCCGCACTGCTTCACGAGCTCGTCGAGGCCGCACGACTGCCCGTTCCAGAGGGTCGGGACAGGCTGCCGGACGCCCTGCCACAGATCATCTCCAACACCCAAGCCGCCACCGCCGCCTACGCCGAAGCGGTCACCGACGGCGTCCACGACGAACTCCGCCGGCACCTCCTGCGAGCGATCTGGATCGAGAACCGGCACCTGAGCAGCGCATACGAGGTACGCCGGATCATCACCGACATCACGTACCCGCGCGTGCCCATCGGCCCTTACAGCAGCAGCGACCTCCCCCTGCCGGTGAACCGCGATCCGGACCTGTGGAGAGCCGTCCGCCGATCGGGCGGCACCATCGCCCCGGACGGAGGCCCGCTCACCACGATCGCCTACCGACGCATCCGCACCTGGCGTGAGCAGTGGCGTGCGCTGGATCGGCCGGACCTGCCGGTCCTGATCGACGAGCGCGGCGCACTCCATGCCGGGCAGGATGCGGTCGTTTGGCTGGCCGGGCAACCCGCCCCGACCCCAGTGCGGCCGCTGCCGGTTCCGAGTCTTCTCTGACTGACCTTCTCGCCTACCTGGAGTCCGAGATCCTGCCTCATGCCAAGGCCGAGGAAGGCACCCTCTACCAGGCAGCGATCACCCAGGCACGCGGTAGCGACCTGGTGCGCACGCTGACCGGCGAGCACACCGAGCTGATCGGTCTGGTCGAGCGGCTTCATGGGCGGCTGCCTACGTGCCACCTATGGCATCCGGATCTGCTTCGCTGGCAGGGGCCTGCGTGTCTTCGCCGTGGTTACGGTTCGAAGGGCTCAGGTGCGCCATGCACAGGCTCGGCTCGACGAAGGGGTCGAGCCGGTCGGCCTGCAGCGGAGCGCGCATTACATCGAGCGCGCCTTGCATCAGGCCCAGGTGCAGCGAGCACACCACGTTCCGGTGATGCTCGGCGACTTCACGGAACGGGCAGTGTCTGAGTTCGATCCGGACGCCGTCGGCATCGCCTGGAGACTGATCGTCCCGGGCCTGGGCCTGGGGCGCGAACCCGATCTCGGAGAGGATGCCGACCAGCCGCCGGGTCGCCGCGGGCGGGTTCAGCCGCTCGTACGGTGCCGGGCGCTCGGTCAGATATCCACCCCAGGCATGGCCCGCCTCGCGCGCGAGTTGTTCGGGTCGCGGCACGTTTTCGGCGACCAAGGTCGTGAGGATCTCGGCGAGCAGGCGGTAGCTGCGCAGCCCGGCTGCCGCGTCGCCGGGCACGGCCTGGTAGACGGTGCGTGGACGGCCTGGCTGGTCCCGATCCTCCGTGTCGCGTTGTGCATACCCGTCTTCAACAAGCCCGTCGAGATGGAAACGCGCGGTGTTCGGGTGCAGTCCAGTCTGTTCGGCGATGTCCTGCACTCCCAGCGGCTGCGCTGCTGTACGCAACAGCTCCAGCACTCGTGCACGGCTCTCGCCGAGTGCCGCCGCCGGCGCCGGATCGCTCAAGGACCGCTCGCCTACCATGCCACCCATTTTAGACCATCTTGTATAGTAGAAACGAGCGTCGCCTCGTGGGGGGGGCACGATGCCACACGTGCGGCGAGTGATATGCACCGTCCAGCCACCCGACAAAGTGTCGCCTTGCCGGGCCCTGGAAGTTTGGCCCAGTCCATCATCGGCTCTGGAACGCACCTCCGCGCTCGGGATCACGACCGACCTCGATGCTCTTCCCGCGTGCCCGCAGGTTTCTTGCAGCCGGCCGCAGCTGTGGAGGGCGACACAGATCAGCCGCTATGGAGCAGGGCGGAGAGCATGTCGCGGTGATAGCGCGAGATGACGTCCAATTGGATGCCCTTGGGGCACACGGCGGTGCATTCGCCGATCTGCGTGCATCCGCCGAAGCCCTCCTCGTCGTGGCGGGTAACCATGCCGAGTACGCGTGAGCGCCGTTCGGGCTGGCCCTGTGGCAGCAGGCCGAGGTGGGTGATCTTCGCGCCGAGGAAGAGTGCCGCTGAGCCGTTGGGGCAGGCCGCCACGCACGCACCGCATCCGATGCAGGTCGCCGCGTCGAACGCCGCATCGGCGTCGTCTTTCGGCACCAGGATGCTGTGCGCCTCGGGGGCGGAGCCGGTCGGGATGCTGATGTAGCCGCCGGCCTCGATGATCCGGTCGAGGGAACCGCGGTCGACAACCAAGTCCTTGACGATGGGGAAGGGGCCCGCACGCCACGGCTCGACGTCGATCACCGCGCCGTCGGCGAAGCTGCGCATGTGGAGCTGGCAGGTGGTGACCAGCGCCTGCGGCCCGTGCGCGACACCGTCGATCACCAGGCCGCACATGCCGCAGATGCCCTCGCGGCAGTCGCTGTCGAACGCGACCGGGTCTTCGCCGGCCACGGTGAGCCGTTCGTTCAGGACGTCCAGCACCTCGAGGAACGACATGTCGGGGGAGATGTCCTCGACCTGGTAGGGGATCATGCGCCCAGGTTGCACTGGACTCTCCTGCCGCCAAATGCGCAGGGTGACGTTCACGTGTAGCTCCTCGCCTTCAGCTCCACGTATTTGAAGGTCAGCTTCTCCTTGTGCAGGATCGGCGGGCCGGCCTCGCCGGAACGTTCCCAAGCGGCGACGTAGGCGAAGTCCTTGTCGTCGCGCAGGGCCTCGCCGTCCTGGGTTTGGTGCTCGGCGCGGAAGTGGCATCCGCACGACTCGTCGCGGTGCAGGGCGTCGATGCACATCAGCTCGCCGAGCTCGAGGAAGTCGGCCACCCGGCCCGCTCGCTCCAGCGCCTGGTTCAGTTCCTGGGTGCCGCCGGCGACCTTGACGTCGGACCAGAACTCGTCCCGCAGCGTGCGAATGGCGCCGAGAGCGGTCAGCAAGCCTTCACGGGTGCGCTCCATGCCGCAGTGGTCCCAAAGCAGCGCACCCAGTTGCTTGTGGAAGAAGACAGGAGAGCGGCGTCCCTTGATGCCCAGCAGACGGCTGATCCTGTCCTGCACGGCGGCGAGCGCTTCCCGGGCCGCGGGGTGGCGCTCATCGAGCTTTTCGAACGGGCCGACGGACAGGTAGTGGGCCAGTGTGGTCGGCAGGACGAAGTAGCCGTCGGCGAGCCCCTGCATCAGGGCGCTCGCCCCGAGGCGGTTGGCCCCGTGGTCGGAGAAGTTGGCCTCGCCGATGACGAACAGGCCCGGGATCGTACTCTGCAGGTCGTAGTCGACCCATAGCCCGCCCATCGTGTAGTGCACAGCCGGATAGATCCGCATCGGGGCCCGGTAGGGGTCTTCGGCGGTGATCTGCTGGTACATGTCGAACAGATTTCCGTAGCGTTCCTCAATTACGGACCGACCGAGACGGGCAATGGCATCAGCAAAGTCGAGATAGACGCCGAGCCCGCCCGGGCCGACTCCGAACCCCCGGTCGCAGACGTTCTTCGCCGCACGCGAGGCCACATCGCGCGGCACAAGATTGCCGAAGGCGGGATAACGCCGCTCCAGGAAGTAGTCCCGTTCTGTTTTGGGGATCTCGCTCGGGAGCCGGCTGTCACCCGCGCGCGCGGGCACCCAGATGCGACCGTCGTTGCGAAGCGACTCGCTCATCAGCGTCAGCTTGGACTGGTGCTCGCCGCTGACCGGGATACAGGTGGGGTGGATCTGGGTGAAACACGGGTTGGCGAACAGCGCGCCTCGGCGGTGGGCGCGCCAAATCGCGGTGGCGTTGCAGCCGACAGCGTTGGTGGACAGGTAGAAGGCGTTGCTGTAGCCACCGGTGGCGAGTACCACTGCGTCCGCGAAATGGGCCGAGACTTCTCCGGTGACCAGGTTGCGCACCACCACGCCCCGGGCGCGGCCGTCGGCGATGATCACGTCGAGCATCTCGTGTCGGGCGTGCACCGACACCGTTCCGGCCCCGACCTGCCGCTCCAACGCTTGATACGCGCCGAGCAGCAGTTGCTGGCCCGTCTGGCCGCGGGCGTAGAAGGTCCGGGAGACTTGGACGCCGCCGAAGGAGCGGTTGTCCAGAAGCCCGCCGTACTCCCGCGCGAACGGGACGCCCTGGGCCACGCATTGGTCGATGATGTCCACGCTGACCTGGGCGAGCCGGTAGACGTTGGACTCCCGCGCGCGGAAGTCGCCACCCTTGACGGTGTCGTAGAACAACCGCATCGCGCTGTCGCCGTCGTTGCGATAGTTCTTCGCGGCGTTGATGCCGCCCTGCGCCGCGATGCTGTGCGCGCGGCGAGGCGAGTCTTGGAAACAGAACACCTCGACCCGGTAGCCCGCCTCGCCCAGCGTCGCGGCCGCGGAACCGCCCGCCAGACCGGTGCCGACCACGATCACCGACAGGGCGCGTCGGTTGGCCGGGTTGACCAGTCGGGCATCGAACCGCCGGGCATCCCAGCGCTCCTCGATCGGGCCGGACGGCGTCTTGGTGTCGGCGATCGGCGTCCCCACGGTGAAGAGGGCTGGCACCGAGGCGGCTGCAGTGTCGCTCACCCTAGTCGATCCCTCCGAACAGCACCGTCCATGGCGGAACGAGAAAGCCGACCGTGATCACGGCCGCCACCACGATCGCCCAGGCGTTCAGGACCCGCCGACGGTGCACGGAGGTGTTCGCCCCCAGCGTCGCGAAGGCGGCCCAGAACCCGTGCCGGAGGTGGAGCCCGAGCGCGATCAGGGCAGCGGTGTAGCTGAGCACGACCCACCAGATCTCGAACCCGTTCACGGTCCTCACGTAGGGGCTCGACGAGGCCCCGCCCGGGTGGATCGTGTCCGTCGACAAATGCAGCAGGTGATAGACCACGAACAGCGCAATGGTCACCCCTCCCCAGCGCATCGTGAACGAGGAGTAGCTGCGCTGCACACCGCGCCGCGCCTTGCCACTCTCGTAGCGCCATCCGCCCCGTCCCTCAGTAGCCCGGCGAGAGCGTGCCCACAGGGTCAGGGCGGCGGCGATATGGGTCAGTACGCTCAGCAGCAGGATCACCCGGATGATCCACAGCGCCCCTGAGAACGGAAGAAACGGCTCGCCGACTGTGCGCAAATGGCGTGCGTAGTTGTCGAAAGCCGCCTGGCCGTAGAACAACTTGAGGTTGCCGTACATGTGGACCACAAGGAAAAGGATCATGATCAGGCCGGTGACCGCCATCGCGGCTTTCAACGCCACGGTGGAGCGCGGCGCTGCTCGACGGGCCGTCGTAGTGGAAGCGGTGGTCACCAGCCCAGGATTCGCCTGGATGAGAAAGTCGGCCTCCGGAGGCGGAGGCGATTGATCCGGGCATCACAGGAATCACCCGAGCGGCCGTGTCGCGTGGCGGAAGAGAGAGTCGACGCCCTTCGGGCAGAGATCTGACCGTCGGCACGCTACCTGTGACCTCCTGGCAGGGGCCGACCGCAGCACGGCCGTAGAGACGCGCCCGCCACGAGGCCGCGCCCAGGGCGAGGCGCGCCGACACCGGTCCGCCCGCGCGGAGGGCCGTCGAGGTTGGGGCACTACCCTGCCCGCGTCAGGCAGTCGAGGCTGGGAGCCCGGGACGGCCGTGCGCGGCCAGGACCGCGTTCACGTATTCGTGCTCGTTGATCGGCACGCCGCGGTCACCGAACAGGGCGAACAGGTCGGCCAGTGCCCGCGGTTCGGTACCACGCGGGAGGTACTCGCGGGTGACAGCGAGCCTGCCGACCAGAGGGCCGGGGCGGAGACGCCTCGCGACGCTGGGCCGGGTGGCGGGCAAAGCCTTGAGGCGTATGTGAAGGGCCATATATTTGTAGCCGTTGGACTCCCGGTGGAACCTCAGCTCGAGACCCTGGACGGCCCGCCAAGGGATCCTGCGCCATATCAGCAGCCGTACCAAGATCAGCCCCTGGTCATCGGCCCGGAGCCAGTAGGCGTACGGCACCGCTGCGGCCAAGACCACCACACACGCCGCGCCGAGCAGCCAACCAGCGAAGTCGGCGCCGTTGAACACGAGCACAAATATCGCGGCCACCCCCAGCAGCAACCCGCCAGTGAACATTTCCGGGAATCGCCGCATGAAGGCCAGCCGCACCGTCGTCATCTTTGTCCCCCCCGCTCCAGGCAACGCCGGTCAGATACTGCCCGGATACCGTTTCCGGTTACCGTACCGAGGCAAGCTGACCGCTGACCACCGAATGGCGTCAGAAGGTCATCCGAACTGGAGAACAGCGGTCTGCCCCGCAGCTCTCGCCCGGCGATCCTTGCCGGTGAAAGGCTCCGATGCCACCCGCCCGCCACCGCCCGGCAGGCCGGCAAATCGCAAACCGGCTGACCGGCATCTTCCTGGGACAGCCGTCGATCAGCACGCTGCCATCATGGAAGGAGACATCACCGAGCCAGGTGGTCCCGAGACCGTCCGCGAGGTGGGGATCCCGGTCCCCGAGCCGGGACCGGGGCAGGTCGCGATCGCGGTTGGACGATCTGCGGGCGTCTTCACCGCTTGGTGGCGGGACAGCTCGATCGGGATGGATGTCTATCGGTAACGGAGCCCCTTCATCAGCAGATCGAGCAGACGCCCCACCCGAGCCTGCTGCCCCGGAGCCGCAGTGGCCATCGACAGTCCGCTCAAGCTGAACAGCACGTCTTCGGGGTCGATGCCGGGCGCCAGGAGGCCGGCGGCCGCTCCGGCTTCGAGCAGTTCCGCGAGAGCCGCGGTCAGCATGGCGCGGCTCTGGGAGAACGGGTCGCCGCCTGAGGCGACGAGTGCGCGCAGCGCGTCGGCCATGCCGCGTTTGGTGGTCATGTAGTCGACGAAGCCGTTCATCCAGGCCCGCAGCGCTTCGTCCGGTTTCCGGGTCGCCAGCAGTTCGCCGGTCGAGGCGCAGAGTTTGGCCAGTTCGCTGCGGTAGGCCGCGTCGACGAGTTCCTCGCGGGTGGCGAAGTGGCGGTAGAGGGTGCCGATGCCCACGCCGGCCCGCTTGGCGATCGCGTCGAGGGAAACGTCGGGTCCGTCGTGGGAGAAGGCCTGGACGGCGACTTCGACGAGGCGGTCACGGTTGCGGCGCGCGTCGGCGCGGAGCGGCCGAGAGTCGGGCGCGGTCACGGACGTGCTCCTTCGTTCTTCCGGACGCGTGCGGTTGCAAAACGGAGGATCCTCCGCTTACCGTGGAGGCTATCCGGAGAACCCTCCGGTTTCCATCGTACCGGCCGCGCTCCCCCGCGGCCCAGCCCAGCACCGCTCCGGCGAGACGGGAACGACCATGACCACCCCACCGCCCCGCATCACCACCCCCTTCGGCGCCGAGTCCACGGCCGCCGAGGTCGTCGCCGGCCTCGATCTGACCGGCCGCCGCGCGATCGTCACCGGCGGCGCCTCCGGCATCGGCGTGGAGACCGCACGCGCGCTCGCCGACGCCGGCGCGCAGGTCACCCTCGCGGTCCGCGACCCGGCCGCCGGAACCCGGACCTCTCAGGACATCGCCGCGACCACCGGCAACAAGGACGTGTTCGTCGAGCGGCTGGACCTGGCCGACCAGGACTCGGTCGCGGCGTTCGTCGCGGCGTGGGACGGACCCTTGCACATCCTGGTCAACAACGCCGGCGTGATGGCCTCACCCGAGGCGTACACCCCGCAGGGCTGGGAACTCCAGTTCGCGACCAACCACCTGGGCCACTTCGCCCTGGCCACCGGCCTGTACCCGGCCCTGGCCCAGGCTGGCGACGCCCGCGTCGTCGCGGTCAGCTCCAGCGCCCACCACCGCTCACCGGTGGTCTTCGAGGACATCCACTACCGTGACCGGCCCTACGAGCCCTGGTCGGCCTACGGCCAGTCCAAGACCGCCAACATCCTCTTCGCCGTCGAGGCCGCCAAGCGGTGGGCCGCCGACGGCATCACGGTGAACGCCCTGATGCCCGGCGGGATCCAGACCAACCTCCAGCGGTACGTCTCCGACGAGGAGCTCGCCCGGCTGCGGGCTCAGGTCGGAGGCGACGCCCAGCTGAAGTGGAAGACCACCGAGCAGGGCGCTGCGACATCCGTCCTTCTGGCCGCCTCCCCGCTGGTGAAGGACGCGACCGGCCGCTACTTCGAGGACTGCAACGAAGCGGTCCGTGGAGAACTCAGCGCGCGGCACGGAGTCGCAGAGTACGCACTAGACCCCGAGGCGGCGACCCGGCTGTGGCAGGTCTCGGAGGAGATGCTCGCCGACGCGGCCCAGCGCGTCAGCCACCGAGAACCTCCTCGGTGACGTGCGCGACTTCGGCGCCCTTGGCGTCGAAGTGCAGGAGTTCGCAGCCGTGAACCTCATTGAAGCTCCACCACTGCGGTGGAGTATTCGGTGCCCTCACCGCGACGCGAGGTCGCCCTTTCCCCGATGACACCAGAGGGTGGTGCGCCTGGAGATCTCCGGCCGTGCCACGCCTGTCTGGGGAGACTAGCCCGCCTAGCCTCGCTGACCAGCAAGGCAGACACTCTGCGCACTCAGCCAGACCGGAGCCACGAGACTACCTAACTTAAAGAAATTCTCGTATTTGCAAGAAATCGCGACGCGGATCAGAGACGATAGCTCCACCGGGCTCCTGGCCCCGACACGCGGATCCGACACCTTCCGCACCGCCAGGAGCCCGTCCTTACCCAACGACCCGAACGGGCAAGCGCCGCACCCACACCACGCCCCGGCACGTCGATCCTCTACCCGACGCCTCGTGGGGCGGCTTCGCCGCTCCGAGGATCGCCTTGCGCACGCCCGTGCACATCAGTGGGTTGATTCTGTTCGACATCTCGACCGAGCGAGGCGATCGTCTGAATGTAGCCGGGCGACGTTGTCGTTGAGATCGGAGAGCCTCAGCATCCGCGATCGCCCAGCAGCATTCCACCATCGGGGACAGCGTCGTCACCGGGCTGCCGGTGCCCGTCTGGGGTCATTGGGGACCACACGGCATGCCGCGATCGGCTGCATGTCAGCAAGTCTCTCCAGGACTTCAGCCTCCCTAGCCGCCATGCGAAGCCCATGCACAGATGTCTACGGCTTCCGGGACGCCGCCGAATCAATATTGGGGCAAAAGCAAGAAAGACTGCCGAATAGACGCATAGATGCTCGATGGCAACCGCTATGGGGCGGTAACAACCTTGCCCAGCCCGACCACGGGCATCATTTGCGAGCAAGCAATCTCGGTCAGCTTCGCCGGAGACACGACAGTGCCTGTGACGAGCACCTCGCTATAGCAGTGCGCTGTCACACCACCGAAACCCGGACCAGCGTAGGTCTTGCTGACGTCGAAGGTAAGAGTGAGCTCGCCAGGAGCCGACCGCGCACCGACCGTCACCGATGTCCCTTGTGGCGCCAGAGCCGCCATTTTCTCGAAGGACTGCGGAGACGTCCGAAGCGCGGCGTTGAGCCGTTCGGCGTACGTGTGCGCAGCGGCGACGATCTCGGCGTCCGCTGCCGCCTTGTTCTTGGTGTCGGCGTCGTTCTGCTCGCCGAGACCCACGACGAGCAACACGAGGTAGATCGCCGCCGTCACGGCGGCCAGGCCGCCCACGATGATCAGGGCCTTCTTCATCGCTTCTCCTTGCCAAGGCCCACGGGTGGCACCGCGAAGCGCGCGATGCCACCCGGAGAACTGGGCCAGTATTTCAGTAGTTTGCCAAAGTCAACGCCTTCTGGAAGGCGATGGCATAGCGTTTGGTGCCGGTGTTGTTGGGGTGGAAGCTCTCCATGCTGGGGCAAGGCAGAGGGCTGCCGGGGCAGGAGAAGTCACCAGGCCCGGTAGGAGCGGCGACAAGGTCGTTGATGCCCTGCGGATCGCCATCGCAGATGCGGTACTGGTAGAACTCGGCGTTGCCCCAGTAGAAGGTCACCGGGACGCCGGCCGCGTTCGCCGCGTCGATCTGGCGCTGCTCCATCCAGCCGGTGGTGGCCCTGACCGGCGCCGTACCGATGTACCGGGACCTGAAGCCGGGTGCCGTGGGAGGCGATGTCGCTCAGCTACAGAACGCGCTGTCCGCACTGGGGTACTCGTCTGGTCCCGATACCCCGGGGCAATTCGGCACAGGTACCAAGGCGGCGGTGACAGCGTTCTACAACCGACTGGGCTATCCGGTACCGACCACGGGAGGATCCGACGACGCGGGCGGCAAGACGGCGGCGATCGCGGGCGGGCCGATGGTCCCCGCTGCCGAGATCGTCTTCGCGCCGACGTTTCCGTTGCACGTTGAAGCGTTCAACGGCGCTCTGGGCAGCACGGTCGCCGCACCGTTGCTCACGGTGAACTCCGGAAGCCTCATGATCTCGTCGGTGCTTCAGCCGGGCCAGAACGCCATGGTGAAGCCGGGCATGAAGGTACAGCTGCTCGCCGAGGGCTTAGACGGCCAGACCGCGACCGGCACGGTGACAACGGTCGGTACGTACAACGCCGGGACGCAACAGTCCGGGGCGGTGCCTCCCGCACAGGGTTCCGCACCATCGAACGGAACCGTGCCGGCATCCAGCGGCGACGGCGGTCGTCAGCCACAGGTGCGGCTGACACCCGGCTACCCCATGACCGTCACTCCGGACGGCCCGCTCCCCGACGGGTGGTCGGGCCAGGACGTGCGCGTCACCATTGTGAACGCCGCGACGTCGGCAGCGGTCCTGGCCGTCCCCGTCTCGGCGATCTCCACCGGAGCCGACGGGCAGAGCTCGGTCACGGTGGTCGGAGTCGGCCAGAGCAGGCGCAGAGTCCCGGTGACCGCGGGCGCCAGCGCCGACGGGAACGTCGAAGTCACACCGACACAGCCCGACGCCTTGCGCGAAGGAGACACGGTCGTCATCGGACAGGCGGGTTCGTGACCGACACCATGATGGGCGTCGCCGAGCGATGCAACGCCGCCGGCACACCGGTCCTGGAGCTGCGCGGCCTGACTCGGACATACCACGGACCGCCGCCGGTACAAGCGCTGCGGTCGGCAGACCTGACGGTCGAAGAGGGCGAGTACGTGGCCATCATCGGCCCGTCCGGATCCGGCAAGTCGACGTTGTTGAACCTGCTGGGATTGCTCGATCGCCCGACGGAAGGCCGACTCTTTCTGGACGGGCTCGACACCACGGTCCTCTCAGAACGCGACCGGACAGCGCTGCGCGGGCGGCGGATCGGCTTCGTGTTCCAGGCGTTCCACCTGCTTCCCCATCGCACCGCGGTGGAGAACGTCATGATGGCCCAGTTGTACACCGACCGGCGCCGACGGAACGAACGCCGGGACGACGCCGTCGCCGCGCTCCAGGCCGTCGAGCTCGGCCATCGACTGGCCGCTTTGCCGTCGACGCTGTCCGGCGGCGAACGGCAGCGGGTCGCGATCGCCAGGGCCCTGGTCAACAAGCCCCGGCTGGTGCTGGCCGACGAACCGACGGGGAACCTCGACACCGTCACCGCCGCCAAGGTGCTGGATCTCCTGGACGAGCTGGTGGCGTCCGGACTGACCCTCATGGTCATCACCCACGACCCCACCGTCGCCGCTCGCGCGCACCGCACGGTGACCATCCGCGACGGAGACCTGACCGAGGAGCCGCCGGCCGAGGACGCGCCGCATGTCGCCTAGCCGCCGGACCTCGGCGATCGAGAAGTCGCGGCCGCGTCTGCGGGAGCTGGGCTCGGAAGCCGTAGCCGGACTCGTGCAACGTCCGGCGCGCACCATGCTCACGATGTTCGGCACCGTGCTGGGGGTCGGCGCGTTCGTGGCCATCCTCGGACTCACCTCGACCGCGAGCGGTCAGATCACCTCCGGCGATCGGCGCGCTGGGCGGCCTGATCGGCACGGCCCTCGGCGTGGGCGTCGTCGTGGGTGTCGCCATGACGCGTCACTGGACCGCAGTCCTCGACCCAGTCACGGTGCTGCCGGCCCCGCTGATCGGCGCCGTCGTCGGCCTGATGGCCGGAACGTACCCGGCGCTGCGCGCGGCCCGCATCGAACCGGTCGAGGCCCTCCGCCGCTGACGCGACCCGCCGTCGAACGAGTCGTCCGGGCCCGGTCCTTGGAGCCACTGGACCGGCTGCACCGAAACCCGCAAAGCGGGCGAGAGCGGCTATGGCGCCGCTGTCAGCGCTCTGCGGCACGGGCCGCGATGGCGTTATAGCTGCCGATTACCTCATCCACACAGTTCAGGCAGCATCTCGGTATTCGTGGAAGGCTCCGCCGACTCGACCGCATCGTCGCCAAGCTGCCCCCACTTGGGGGCCCTGGGGGCCACTGATACAGATTCGCGCGACCCGATACCCGGTAGGCGATACCACCGATGCGCAGTTTGCCGAACACGGTGTTCAGCTGCCGCTCATGGCCCTTCTCGGTCCGGCGGTGCCTCTGCCCTGCGGTCGGTCAGATCGCCGACCAGCCCCTCGAACAGGCCCATCGCACGGGCGAACGCCGCGGCCCCGGCCCCCATCTCGACTGCAACAGCACGCGCGGTTCACCGGCCGCGTCTCGTCGGGCTCCGGCTCGGGCTCCGGCTCCGGCCGCGGGACGCGCGCCTTTTCGGCGATCACGACGCAGGCCCCTCGGACTGCGGCTGGGTCTCTTCGAACGCTACTTCAGCGGGAGCGCCCGCAGAATCGTTTAGCGAGATCGTATAACTCATGCTCTTTTGGGATTTTCCGCTTAGAGGGTATGTTCGGTGGCTACGCCGCTATCTATTACGCAGAGTAACCACGGTGGGTGACGACCGGTCACTCCGAATGTGAGGAGAGCGTCATGGAGCATGAAGCCCGCCGCAAGCTCGTCCGAATATCCGCAGTGACCTGGACGGTCACCGCGGCGAGCGTTGCCGGGGGCGTGGCGATCGCCGCCACAGTGCCCCGGGCCCACTCGCACCATGGCGCGTCGAGGTCGGGCCCCCGCCCAGGTCAGTCCGCCTCCACCACTCCGGCCGGCTCGGGCCTCCAGCCCGCGGCGACAGCGCCCGGCAGCGCTGAAGCAGGTTCGCCCTCGCCCACATCGCCTTCGTCGCCCTCCTCGCCGACGTCACCCTCGGCGCCGTCTTCCGCCGCGCCAGCCTCGTCCGCGCGGCAAGCGTCCTCGTCATCCTCGGCGCCGACCACCTCACGGTCCGCGTCATCGCCAGCCTCGCCCCCGCCGGCCTCAACCGCCCCGGTTCCCGCCCCACGCCGGTCCTCAAGCTCAGCCGGCTCCTCCCCGACCACCCGACCGCTCACCTCCCCCACCACGACGCCTCCTGCCCCGGCTGCGACGTCGGGCGGCTCGTGAGCGTCGGCACGCGGCCGTTCGCCGCCGCCGACTGGCGCGCCCTCGGCTGCGCGGTCCGGCTCGCGGTCACCGAACCGGAGGCGCTGGACGCGGCCCGGCCGGCTTTGGCCGCCTGGCTGGCCGAGGTGGACACGGCTTGCAGCCGTTTCCGGGAGGACTCCGAGATCGTCGCGCTGGACCGGTCGGGCGGTCGGGAGACGCCGGTCAGCGGGGTGCTGGCGGGGGCTGTCGCCGCGGCGCTGCGTGGAGCCGAGCAGACGTGCGGGGACGTTGACCCCACCGTCGGATCCGCGTTGGCCGCGCTCGGCTACGACCGTGACTTCGCCCTGGTGGAACAGGATGGCGCCCCGCTGAAGCTGACGGTGCGCCCGGTTCCCGGCTGGCGCCGGATCGCCTTCGACGCGGCGCACCGGACGCTGGCGGTGCCGGCGGGGATCCGGCTCGATCTGGGGGCGACGGCCAAGGCGTGGGCCGCCGACCGGGCCGCCGCGGATCTGGCCGAGACCTTGGGTTGCGGCGTGCTGGTGGGGCTGGGCGGTGACATCGCCGTGGCGGGACCGCCGCCCCGGGACGGCTGGACGATCCGTGTCCAAGACGTGACAGATCGCAGCGATCCCGACGGTCCCCGCACCGAGGTGGTGATCCGCGACGGCGGTCTGGCGACCTCCGGCACGGCCGCGCGCCGGTGGAGCCGCGGCGGTGCCGGTGTCCACCACATCGTCGACCCGCGCACCGGCCTGCCGGCCCGCACCCCGTGGCGCACCGTCAGCGTGACCGCCGCCACCTGCCTGGACGCCAACATCGCGAGCACCGCCGCTGTGATCCGGGGCGACCGTGCCCCCGACTGGCTCGCCGGGCTCGGCCTGGACGCACGGCTGGTCGCCGAGGACGGGACCGTCCACACCGTCGGACGCTGGCCGGCCGAACAGACCGGCGCCCGGGGACGGGGACCGGGTGTGCCGACCGAGGCGGACGACCTCGGCCCGGCCGTCGAACCGATGGGAGGCCCGTCATGGATTCAGCGGTGATGTGGTACGCCGGACAAGCCACCGGCATCGTGAGCCTGGTCCTGTTCACCCTGGTGATGGCGTTGGGAATCGGTGTGCGGGAACGTACGCGCATACCCGGCATGCCGCGGCTGGCCACGGTCGCGCTGCACCGCAGCCTTTCCCTGCTGGCGGTCGTGTTCATGACTGTTCACATCGTGACGGCGGTCGCGGACTCGTACGTGAACATCAGTCCCCTGGCCGCCCTGGTGCCGTTCAGCTCTTCGTACCGGCCGTTGTGGGTGGGCCTGGGCACCGTCGCCGTGGATCTCATGCTGGCGGTCGTCGCGACCAGCCTGCTGCGCGCCCGCCTGGGACGGCGGGCCTGGCGGGCCGTCCACTGGCTGGCGTACGCCTCATGGCCGGTGGCCGTCCTGCACGGCGTGAAGCTCGGCAACGGCACCGGGCACCTCATGTCCGGCTGGATGCTGTGGCTGACCGCCGGATGCGTCGGCTCGGTGCTGGCCGCCATCCTCTATCGGGTGACGGCCGCCCGACGCCGTTCGACCCCGGACTCGGTACTGACGGCGGCTGAAGCGCCGACCGCCGACTGGCACGCCGCTCCGGGACGGCACCGCGCCGTTTCCGGGGCTCCCATCGGTGAAGGAGGCCGACGATGAGAACGACAGTCCTGCCCACTGATGTCCGGTCGCTCGTCTCCGGCACTTCGCCCCGGCTGTTGCCGCTGGAACCGCTGGATTTCTCGGCGCACCGTGCGCTTTACGGATCGACTCCCCGGATCGACGGCGCACGCGTCATCGAGATGGCCGACCGGGCAGGCCTGACGGGTCAGGGCGGCGCAGGATTCCCCGTGCACCGCAAGATGGCCGCCGTGCGCGAAGCCGCCGAGCGGACCGGGCGCCGGGCGGTGGTCGTCGCCAACGGCTCCGAAGGCGAACCGGCCAGCGCCAAGGACAAGGCCCTGCTGTGGCACAGCCCGCATCTGGTGCTGGACGGTGTCGAACTCGCGGCCACCGCCGTCGGCGCGAGCCGGGCGTTCGTGGCCGTCGAAGCCCACAGCGGTCTGCGATGGCGCCTGAGGACGGCGAGCGAGCAGCGGGCCGGGTCTCGGGTGCCGGTCACCATCGTCGAGGTGCCGCCGCGTTTCCTGTCCGGTCAGGAGACCGCGCTGGTCTCGCTGCTGAACGGGGGTCCGGCCAAGCCGCGGTTCCAGGCCCGGCCGGTGTTCGAGGACGGCGTCGACGGCGCGCCGACCCTGCTGCACAACGTGGAGACCTTGGCTCACCTGGCTTTGATCGCGCGCCACGGGCCGGCCTGGTACCGGTCCGGCGCGACGACGACGCTGTTCACCGTGCACCGCGGCGACGCGGCTCCGGCTGTGGTGGAGGCCAGCCCGGGTCTCTCGCTGGAGCGACTGGCCGGGCCCGGAGTCGCGGACGCGCAGGCAGTGCTCGTCGGCGGGTACCACGGCTCATGGCTGCCGGTGGCCTCGGCATCGGGGTCGCCGCGGGCAACGCCCGCCGACGGCCGGGTCGGCCCGGCCACGCCGGTGACCGCCGAGGGCCTGGGCGTGCCACTGGGCGCCGGAATGATCGCGGTGCTGCCCCAGGACCGGTGTGGCATCGTCGAGACCGCGGCGATCCTGCGCTTCCTGGCGCTGGAGTCGGCCGGCCAGTGCGGGCCCTGCCTGAACGGGCTTCCCCGTATCGCCGCGGCCTTCGGCGCCCTGGCCCGACCGGCGCCGCGGGCAGACCTCGTGAGGGTCCGCGAGAGCCTGTCACGCTGGGCCGGCCTGGTCACCGGGCGCGGCGCGTGCCGCCACCCCGACGGCTCGGCCCGCCTGGCCCTCAGCGCTCTGACCACATTCGCCGCCGAGGCGGACGCCCACGCCCACGGCCGATGCCGGGCGCCCGGTCGCCCGCCGATGCTGCCCACCGGAACTGCCGAGCAAGGAGCCTGATCCATGGCAGACCCCCCAACCGCCTCCCGGCCTCCGCGCGCGACCGTCGACTGGACCGCCTGCCGCGGCCACGGCGCCTGCGCCGACCTGCTCCCTGAGCGGATCACCCTGGATGAATGGGGATACCCGATCATCGACCCGGACCCGGTTCCGGACCGTGCGCGGCGCCGGGCCCGCAAGGCCGTCTCCGAATGTCCCGCCCTGGCCCTCAGGCTCCGTCCATAACCGTTCGCCAACGTGAAGTAGCTGATCCTCAGGCGCCTTTGTCGCGCACCAGGGCCGCGGCGGGCGACGTTCGCCCCGCCTGAACGAGTTCGGCCGCTGAACCCGGGAACCACGGTTCAGGATGCGTGCCGCCTACAACCCCCTACAACCACAACGGCGGCGTCCGGGACTTGTTCGCCGCCCCGACGATGAGCTGGCCCAATCTCGGGCTATCGCGGCTCGTCCCCCGAATCGCTCGCGCCCGCTGTCTCCCGGCGGATCAGGGCGCCGAGGTACCCGATCGGAGCGGTGAGCGCGGAGGTGTAGGCGGCACCGGCGCAGATCTCCACGACGTCGCCGCGGCCGACTGAGCTGAACAGGCACAGCTGCTCGGCCACGAAGCGGCCCCAGGCTCGTCGGTAGTTCAACGACTGTTGCGCGAAGGAGAATGAATAGGGCGCGAGGAGGTCGTCGGGGTGGAGCAGCCCCCAGCGACCGCTGACTACGAACCACGGCACACCGCTCGCCTCGGCCCGGGCCCGCCGTTGTGCGAACTGCGGGCTGACATACAGGTCGCGGGCCACGGCGGGCTTGCTCAGCTGCGCCTTTCCACCTCCGACGAGGATGACGGACACCGCGGTCGACGAGGCGGGTGAGGACTCGGCGAACGGTGTCGCGGATCCAACACCGGGGCGCATTGGCATGGCAGATAGCTACACGATCGCGGCACGGCGCGCCAACCGGGGAAGGCGTGCGGGTGACTTGGCAAATGGTGGAGCGGGTCAGTCCTCGTCCCCGGAAGCGGCGAAATACCCCGAGACGTGGAGCCGGTACATGATCGAGAATACCGGCGGGACCTGGCGGTACTGCTTCTGGAGCGCCCGCCGGACGACCTCGGCGTACTGGTTGTTGCAGCTCCCGCTCTGGAGCGCCTGCATGAGGTGCTCGTAGAGCGACATGCCGTCGATCGTGACGTGAGCGAACTGCGACGCATGGTCGGAGAGGAACGCCGCGAGTTCGAAGGTGGTCCTCTCCAGAGTCTCCTTCACTACACCTTCGCGGGAATCCACGGCACCCGGAACCTGGGCGTCCTGCTCGAACAGCGAGTACTTGAAGCGGTTGGCCCGGTCGACGGCGTCGAGGAGGCTGCGGAGCCGCAGGAGGAGCTCATCCTCCCGGGGCGACTTCAGGATGTCGACGAAGTGGTTGAACTGGGCGAGGCTCGTGTAGCCCTTCAGCCTGGCTTGCAGCCATTCGAAGAGGCCTTGGTATCCGGTGTGGCTCTCCTTGTAGGCGCGAACAAGAAGTCCGGCTGCCTGGAGTTCCGCATTGCCGGCGGCGATGACCGTGTCGTAGACGTACGCGTCGTCGAAGTCCTCGACGCCGAGGTAGGGCGAGTCCGGGGAGATCAGGGCCCTGAGATAAATCGGGACCTTCACCGGTGTCTCGGACTGCGCCTGGCGGCGCCTTGCTTCCTGCTCGCGGGTAACGCGTTCCAACTCGGCTCGCGCCGCTTCCTGCGTCGCCAGCGTCTGCCGGCGCCGGGCCTCGACCCGCTCCGCCAGCAGCCGCAGCTGTTCTCTCGCCTGGGCGATCTTCGCCCTGAGCTCGTCCAGCTTGATGGGCACTTCCGGGTTGAACTCGAGCGTCCCGGCCGCGATCCGCCCCTCGATGTCCGCGACGACCTGCTGCGCCCTGGCGACGGTCGACGGGTCCCGGGCGAGCGTGGCGACGGCGTCCTGCATGCGGGCCACGGCGTCCGCGGCGGGCCTGCTTTCCTGGGATCCCATGGCGGCTCCGATCAATTGGGGCGCGGTGCGGACACTGTGCGGACGCGGTGCGGGCCGGGGGCGGGGTCAGGCGCGCTTCAGGTCGTGGAGCAGGGCGAGCAGGGAGTCGAATTCGGCGATCAGCCCGTCGATCGACACCGGGGGGTCGGGGGCGGCGAGGACTCGGCCGAAGTGGTCGTCGAGCACTGCTTCGGCGATGTCCGCGTCGCCGCCTGCCTGCGTCTCCGGCTCACCGAGGCGCTCCCAGATGCCGGCCAAGATCCGCTGGTCCTCCTCCGGCGTGGTGTCGGACGCCTCCTCGCGGACCAGGGCCAGGACGGCCTCGGCGCGCGCCACGAGGTCCGTCGACGAGTGGGCGGCAGGGGCGTGCGGGCTGTCGGGGGCGTCGACGCCGCCCCGCAGCCGCGTCAGGGCTGACGGCGCAGCCGTCACATCGTCCTCGTTCATGGAAAGCCTCCCGCCCGGCGCCTCTTCGAGTCAGGATATTGCGAAAGCGGGGCGCTTCCATGGAGGGATTCGACCCACTTCCGGACGCGCACCGGCCCGGACGCCGTGGCTGCGGACGGCCGCCGGCCGCTGATCGGGATCACCGTGCCTCGGCGGTCGTCAGCAGCCGGATCTGCGCGTCCGTCCAGGCGACCACCGCCTCCGCTCCCGGGTCGGATCCCGTTGATATCCCGCCGCCGCCAGCCAAGGTCCGATTTCATGATCTGGAAGAACCTGGGCGAGAAGCTGTCCCAGCAGTGCGATGTCCACGATCGTAGGGGGTGTAGGCACCGCCACGCCCGCTGCTAGCGCAGGTGTTCATGGCCGTCTCCGTGATCGCGGCGGTGCTCAGCCTGGACGCGACGAGGTCTCGCGCATGGCCCCCGGTTATCCCTACCAACGACATTCGGGGTCGCACGGTCGAATCCCCAGCTTTGGGCGGCCAGTCTGGTGTCATGTCCGTGCAGTTGGAATCAGTAAGCCGCAGGTTCGAGACGGGCCGAGCGCCGGTGTGGGCGCTTCGCGACGTGACGCTGTCGGTACCGCCAGGGCAGTTCGTGGCGATCATGGGTGCCACAGGCTCAGGGAAGAGCACTCTGCTGCACTGCGCCGCCGGGCTGGACCGGCCGGACAGGGGGCGGGTGTGGCTGGCCGAGCGTGAGATCGGACGGATGCGGGAGCGGCGGCTCACGCGGCTGCGGCGGGATCGCGTGGGATTCGTCTTTCAGGCCTACAACCTGCTGTCAGAGCTGACAGTCGGCCAGAACGTGCTGCTTCCGAGCCGGCTCGGCGGTCCGAAGGCGGGGCGCGCGGCCGTGGCGCGCGTGCTCGACGCGGTGGGTCTGGGCGGTCTGGAGCGGCGGCCGGTCGGTGAGCTGTCCGGGGGTCAGCGGCAGCGCGTTGCCGTAGCGCGAGCGCTGGTGACGCGGCCCGCGGTGGTCTTCGCCGACGAGCCGACCGGTGCCCTCGACCCGACGACCGGCGGTCAGATCCTGGGCCTGCTGAGGCAGGCGGTGGATCGGGACGGGGTGACGGTGGTGATGGTGACACACGATCCGCGCGCCGCCTCGATCAGCGACCGGCTGGTGCTGCTACAAAACGGACGAGTTGTGGTGGACGGGCCGACGCCGTCGGATGAGGGGACCATCGCCGCACGCCTGCGTGCTGTTTCAGTCGGCGCGGGAGCCGGGAATCCCGTCGCCGATGACGGCCACGTTCACCGAACGGCTCACGGCGGCCGAGACGCCGACTTCACAGCCGGTCACGCCGTCGGCCGCGTAGCTGCCCGTCCCATCTGGAACCCGGCATGACCTCAGGCATCACTCTCCAAGCCCTGCGTCGTCACCGCTGGGCCTTCCTCGGCCCGGCCGCCACTCAGACCATCGCGGCCACCGTCATCAGCGCCGCGATCATGGCCGCCCGGTCGATGGACACCGCACCGCTGACCAAGCCCCAGCGCCACAGCCTCATCAGCCCTGACGTCGGCGCCATGAACGGCGTCTTCATCGGCAGCTCCGTCTACATGTCCATCCTGCTGGTCGGCGTAGCGATGAACCTCGTCATCAGCCGCCAGACCCGGGACATCGCCCTGCTGCGCGCCGTCGGTGCCACGCCGGCACGCATCCGCCGCTCAGCCGCGCTGCAAGCAGCGATCGTCGCGCTGCCATCCTCAGCGCTCGGATATGGGCTGGGCACGCTCGCCGGGAATGCCTGGATCTCGGCGCTGCGCTCCCATGACATCCTCCCTCCGCAGGTCACCTTCCACCCGGACCTTCTAGCGCTGCCGATCGTCGCCGGCATCGAGCTCGCCACCTCCGTTCTCGGCTCGCTCGTCGCCGCCATCCGGCCCGCCCGCGTGCGTCCGGCACGCGCCCTGACCGACTCGGCGACCGGACGTCCTCGCATCGGCGTGTTCCGCACGCTGCTCGGTGTACTGCTTCTCGCCGGTGGCGTAGTGCTGGCCGGGCTCATCTCCAAGCTCGACGCGAAGAACGCCGGCGACGCCGCTTTCTTCGTCATGCTCGCCCTCTGCGTCGGCGTGGGATTGCTCGGGCCGATCCTGCTACGTGCCATCGTCGGCCTCGCCCGGCCACTCGCCACAGCACTCGGCGGCTCCGGCACGGCCACCATCGCGGCCGACAACATCGCGGTGCTCTCCCGGCCGCTGTCCGGGGCGCTTGTCCCGCTCGTGCTGGCGATCGGCTTCGCCATCGTCAAGGTCTCGATGCACACCACCGCCGCGCACATCACCGGCACCGCCGACGCCGCGACGGACGTGTGGCTCGACTACGCCGGAACCAGCGTCTACTGCGTCTTCGCCGCGTCGGCCGCACTGAACACGCTCATCACCGTCATGGCCGGCCGCCGCCGTGCCTTGGCCGTCACCCGGCTCGCCGGGGCCGACCGACCCCGCATCCTGGGCATAGTCGGTGTCGAGGCGGCGATCGTCCTGGGCACGGCGCTGGCGCTGGCGATCGGGGTGGGAATGGTGACGCTCGCCCCCATGCTGCACGCCCAGTTCCACACCTGGCTTCCCTACATGCCGCCGTCGTATCTGTTCGCGGGCATCCTGTTGACCGGCGTGGTGGTGGTCGGAGGGATGCTGGTCCCGGCCGCGCTACTGTCGCGACGGCGGCCCATCGAGGTTGTCATGGCAGTGGAGTAAGACTCCCGAAGAGAGTGACGGCTTCGACAACGAGCGCCCAGCTCTTAATACATTCCCTGACACGGCCTAGTACGACTCAGAACGGCCGGTGCTGCTTTCTGACCCTACGGATTGCGGACCTCGAAGGACCGCCGGGAACGGCATGACGCCCAGGACCCGCCGGATCCTTACTACATCCCCATGGGGGTTCAGCAGCACTCGAACAAGATCCGCATCCAACCTGCCATAAAGCACCCGGACGGAGCACACCGACATACCCGCCATGCGATGACGGGCGACGTACGGTTGATCACAAGCCGCCAGGAAGGTCCACGGGGCTCGGTACGACCTCCCGCCACCGAAACGGCGCGTCGATCGTGTGCGCCCTGACGCGGTCTCTACGAGCTGGGAGGCAGTCATGCCGAACATCCGTGTGCTGCAGTGGAACATCCGCAAGTTCGGGCAGCCGAAGAGCGCCATCCCCGGGATGCTGCGTGCCATCAGCCACACGATCGTCGGCGCGAACGCGGACATCGCGATCATCCTCGAGCCGACCGGAAGCACCGGGGTCGTCGCGTTGCAAGCGCTCGCGGCGGACCTGCGCGTGATCGACGGCGCCAACCACTGGGCCCTGACGTACACCAGCGCTACCGGGCGCGAGCGCTACGGCTTCTTGTGCCGCAACCTCAACCTCGTGCGCTTCACCGCCGTCACCAACAACGTGCACGTTGCGGCTCCCCCGGCCGACATCGGCACGGTGAACCACCCGGTACGCAATCTGGAGGAGATCGACTTCACTACGTGGCCAGCCAACTTCGGCGCTCCCTTCCCCGCGCCTCTGCCCGCGCCGCCGCGCCAGCCGCTCCTGGACCTGTTCGCGGTGCCGCCAAGAGCGCGCATGGCCAGACTGGTCAGATTCGGCGGCCAACCCGCGGCACAGGGCGGATTGGCCCAGGGCATCGGCGCGCGCCTGCCGTGTCTTGCCCTGTTCCACATCCACACCCCGGCCGGGAACCACTACTACCTGCCGATCGTGGTCTGCCACTTCTACGCCACCCGTAGCAGCCACGCCCACAATGGGGGCGCCACCCGGCAGATCGCGCAGATGAAATTCCTGCACGCCGTCCAGAAGTACGCGTTCCGCGATCTGGCCGCGGCCGGGCCGCCCCCGGTCGAATGCGGCTATCTGAGCATCGACGGCGCGGCCGTGCCGGTGCGGGAGCTGATCATCACCGGCGATTGGAACGTGGACTTCAAGCAGAACCTGGACGGCGGTAGGTTTCTGGAACAGGTCAACCACAACGCCTTCGTCACCCTTACGCCGACGCCGCAGAACGGTGGGTCGGCGGCGGTGCCGCTCCTGGTCGGCACCGCGGTGGCCGGCCCCGGTGCCCTGCCCGCCGGCGGGCCCCCGATCGTCCCGTTCCAGGTGCCGGCCGCGCCACCGACGGTCACGTCCGTTCCGAACCAGGCGCTGCGTTCCGCGGTGACCAGACAGGGCACGATCCTGCTGCAGTACAACGCAGCGAACGCCCGGGCCGTCGCGGGGATGGCCCCGGGGAACCTTGCCGCCTTGCGCGACTGTTGCTACGACCTGACGTTCTACGGCGGCACACAAGTGTCCGGCGCGGCGATGCTCACCCCGGCGGCCGGCGGTAGCCCCGCTGATGCCGGGCTTGTCGTGGATGTCCCGGCAAGCATCGTCCCCGGCCCCGCGGCACCGGGCGGCCTGGCCCCGGGCCAGGTCTGGGTCGGGCAGATCCAGAACTACTACGCCAACAGGATTCCGCCGCTGTACAACGCGGACCAGGCGCCGGCTCTCAACCAGCACCCCGCTGTGCTGACCCTGACCGACCGTTGGATCGGAGCCAATCTGATCAGTGACCACGTTCCCACCGTCCTCCAGTTCACCTGCCCGTGAGCGCGCCTATGGACATCGCCACTGTCGTCCAGCTGGTCGAGACCGCGTTGCGCAACCCGCCATTCCGCATCAGCGGCGTCGAACTGCAGTCGCCGCCTGTCAGCCGCCTGCTCACCGGCCACCTCGGCTCCGACCGGCTACAACTGGCCGACACCCCGCCGGCCGAGCAGACGGGGGAGTCGATCACCGTGTCCGGGACGCTCGCCGTCCCGTTGCACGGGCTGCCGGATCTGACGGCCACGGCGGTGTTCACGGTTGTCGGCGGGTTGGCCCAAGTCCGAGTCGAACTCTCCGGCCTTCCGGCCGACTGGCGGCCCTCTGCGAGCTTCCCGTCTCTGGCCGGCTCGATCACCGATTCCTTCACTTACAGCAGGCCGCGACTGGTTCTGGACTCCCAGAATCCGGATGCGCTGCCCGTGGATCACCCGGCCGTGTTCGGCTTTCCCGCCTTCACCTCGACCACGTCCGCGAAGCTCGTCAGAGGCCTGTCACTGCATGCCGAGGTCGCCCTGCAGTCCCCGCCCGCGGGCCTCGGCGCGCTGGCCGGCGGCACCACCTGGGACGTATCCGGCGAGATCGCCCTCCTGCCTTCGGCGGTCACCACATGTCTGGCCACGAGGCCGTCCACGCACCCGTTCAGCATCGCGGGGTACGACGTGCCGTTCCGGGTCGCCGTGGTCGCGGCCGCGCTGCAGCCGGCGGACGGCACCCTGCCCGTGCACGTCGCCAGCGTCCTGCAATTCGACGCCGAGATCGACAAGGATGTCGGCGGTCCGGGCAGCCCCCACGTGATCAGGTTGCCTTTGCGTCTGCGCACCCTGCCGTGCAGCGCCGGAACGCTGACGCTCGGCTCGAACCTGCCGGCCAAGGCCCCCATCGCGCTCACCGAGCTCGCCTCGCTGGTCAGCGGGCACGACGTCGCGGGCCAGATTCCGACCACCGGCGGCTTCCCGGTCCTCGACGACATCGTGCTCGAAGACGTCTCGGTGACCTTCGCCCCGTCGTTGTCCCAGCAGCTGGTCAGCGTGAGCGCGACGGTCGGACTGGTCGACCCCGATCCGGCCGGCTGGAAGGTGTTCGACGAGCTGGTCGCGTTCCACGGCATGGCCGTCACCTTCACCTATCTGCCCGCGCTCGCGGAGATGATCACCACCGTCGAGGCCCGGGCGGCCGTGGCCGGCGGGACGCTGGACGCCGAGATCAGCCTGCCCGACCTCACCTTCGACCTTGAACTCGCCGAGGACACCAGTCTCGACATCAAGCAGATCATCCAACACATCGCCGGCGCATCGATCGGCATGCCGCAGGTCACCTGCTCCCGGCTGGCCGTGCACGGCGACGTCCCCGGGAGGGTCTACACCGTCCAGGCCAGCGTCACCGACTCATGGAGCTTCACCCTCGGCGGCAAGACCTTCGCCCTCACCGAAATCGACCTCGGCCTGACCTATGACAAGGCTCTGAGCGGCGAGATCACCGGCCTGTTCACCCTGGCCGGACAGCAGCTGTGGGCCACCGCGACGTACGTCGCCGCCACCTCGAGCTGGTCTTTCGCCGGTGGCACCCGGGCCCCGATCACCCTCGATGTGCCCGCGCTCGCGTCTGGCCTGGCCCGGGATCTGGGTCTGGACTTCCCGGCGTCGAACGCCCCGGCCGGGCTGATGGTGGAGAACCTCAACATCTTTTATGACACCGCCGGCAGCCTGGAGTTCACCGGGCTGGCTTCGTTCGAGGTGGCCGATGCCGCCTGCTCGCTCGGCGTCTCAGTCCGGCACTCCGCCGACCGCACACACTTCACCGGCATGCTGTTCGTCGGCGACGAGGCCTTCGAGGTCGATTTCAGCTCCAGCGCGCAGACGAGTGTGCTGACCGGCACGTGGTCGGCCGTCGAGGGCGCGGCAGGACTCGGCATCACCGCGGTCATCGCAGGGCTCGGGTTCACCCCGCCCGCCCTCCCGCCAGAGCTCGACCTGAGGCTGATCAATGCGTCGTTCACGTACGACATCACCACGAAGGCGTTCGTCATCACGGCCGAGTCGACCTCCCACGGCAAGGCGATCTTCGCGGCCGTCCCGGTCGGCCAGGACACCGAGTACTTCTTCGGCCTGTCGGTCGGGCACGTCGGCCTCGGCGGCCTGCCGGTGGTCGGCGAGGCGCTGGCGAAGGTGCTCGCGATCGGCGACGTGCACGTGGTGCTGTCGTCTCAACCGTTGACCAAGCCGATCGCGGACGCCCTGCGCCCGCTGATCCCGCAGGGATACCCGGCGCCACCGAGCGCGGGAACCGCCGACAGGATCGCGCTTTGCGTCACCATCGACCTGGCCGGCACCCAGCTCCCGCTGAGCATCGGTATGGGCGCGCCGAAGAGTACGGGTTCGAACACCGTCGCGCCGCCCCCGCCGGCCGGTTCGCCGGTCACCGCCACGCCCCCGGCGGCCACGGACGGCACCACCTGGTTCACCGTGCAGCGTACGGTCGGGCCGCTCACGCTCCAGCGGGTCGGCGCCCGCTACCTCGCCGGCGCCCTCACCCTGCTGCTCGACGCCACGCTCACGGTAGGCGGCCTGAGCATCACCCTGCTCGGCCTGTCGGTGACCTCGCCCGTCTCCGACTTCTGCCCGGTGCTGGGTCTGGACGGACTGGGCATCGGCTACACCCAGGCGCCGCTCGCGATCGGGGGAGCCTTCGAGAAGATCGTGCCGCCGCCGAAGGGCACCACATGGGAGTACGGCGGCGGCGTGACCGTCTCGCTGCCAGACCTCCAGCTGGCCGCGATCGGTGCCTTCGCCGACCTCGACAGGGTGCCGAGCATGTTCGTCTTCGCCCGGCTCAATGCGCCGCTCGGCGGACCACCGTTCTTCTTCGTCACCGGACTGGCAGGCGGTTTCGGCTACAACTCGGCGCTGCGCATCCCGACCCAGGACCAAGTGGTCTCCTTCCCGCTGGTCGCCGGCTCGACCGGCGCGGCGGGCCTGCAGGGGGCGACCGACCCGCTCACGGCACTCAGCGTGCTCACCGGCGGAACAGAACCCTGGATCACCCCTGCGGCCGGGGCGATCTGGGTCGCCGCCGGAGTCACCTTCACCTCATTCGAACTGGTCTGCTCCCAAGCCCTGCTGATCGCCGAGCTCGGCAGCACGGACCTCACCGTGGCCCTGCTGGGCCTGTCCACCGCCCGCTTCCCGCGGACCGGTCCGGTGACCTACGCGCAGATCCAGTTGGAGCTGCAGGTCGTGGTCCGCGTATACGAAGGCTCGTTCGCGGCCACGGCACTGCTGACCCCGCAGTCGTACCTGCTGGACCCGGCCTGCCGGCTCACTGGCGGTTTCGCGTTCTGTTTCTGGTTCGGGCAGAACCCTCACCAGGGCGACTTCGTGCTGACTGTCGGTGGATACAGTCCCTACTACACCGCCCCGGCCTGGTACCCGCTCGAATCGCGGGTGGGCTTCACCTGGAACGTCAGCTCGAAGGCCACGGTCTCGGGAAACGCGTACTTCGCGCTGACCCCCGCGGCGGTGATGGCCGGCGGAGCGCTGTCGGTGAACTTCCACGACGGCAACCTCACCGCTTGGCTCACCGCGCACGCCGACGTGATCGCCTGGTGGCAGCCGTTCCACTTCCGGGCCGGGATCGGGGTGAGCATCGGCGCCTCTTATCGGCTCGACCTCGGCGTGTGCTCGAAGACGCTGACCGTGGAGCTCGGGGCCGAGGTGGACCTGTGGGGCCCGCCGACCGGCGGGACCGCGACGGTGCACATCTGGATCCTGTCGTTCACGGTGGCCTTCGGCGCCGGGCCCAGCGACGACCCGAGGCCGCTGGAGTGGCCCGACTTCAAGGGCCTGTTGCCCTCCGCCCCGATCACCTTGACCGCGACGGCCGGCATGACCGGCCAGGAGAGGGCCCCGAACGGGACGACGACCTGGATCGTGCGCTCCGGCTCTTTCGCCTTCAGCAGCCGCTGCGCGGTGCCGGCCACCTCGCTCAGCTTCGGTGGGGCAGCGGCGATTGCGGAGAGGACCGGCGTCGACATCCTGCCCATGCAGCTGACAGGCGCCAGCTCGCCGCACGTCCTGTCGATCACACGCAACGGCAAGGCGTTCCCTGCGCCCTGCACGGCGACCGCGGCCACCGCCGCGGGGCCGAAAGCCTTGTGGGGAACCGGCTCCGGCAAGGCACTGGTTCCAGCGGATCAGCAGCTGGTGCCCGGACTGCTGGTCGGCATGGACATCGCCGTCACCCCGCCCGCCATCGCCCCGACCCCCGGCGTCATCTCGCTCGCCGACTCGCTCGGCTACGACCCGCTGCCGCAGACCACGAACGTTCCGGTGCTCGCCCACTCGCCGGCGGCCGGACCGGTGCCGACGGCCGGGCGGCAGACCGTGCGCGCCATCGTCGCCGGCATCGCGTCCGAGACCGTGGCCACGGCCCGCGGCGAGCTGTTCGGCGTACTGGCCACCCTCGGCTATCGGCTGGCCGCGAACGCGCCGATGACCCAGTTCGCCGGCCAGGCCGGCTCCCTGTTCACCGACGAACCGCTCCTCGTGGCCGCCCCGTGACCGATCTGCCCGACCTCGCCCCCGGCCAGCTGGCCTTCCACGACGACGATGTGCCCGCGTTCCCCGCCGGCGTCTACCAGATCACGGCGCACCAGGATCTGAGCGCCGCGACCGACGGGTATTTCACGAAGCCGGCCGTCCAGGACTTCGAGGTGCGCGCTCCGCAGTTCGCGCTGGATCCCGGCGAGACCGCCTCGCTCTACCCGCCGGCGGACACCGCTGGGGACTACTCCGAGGTACTGGCGCACATCGTGCTGACCGAGCCGACGCTGCCGTGGGAACGCGACATCCCCGGAACCGATATGCGCACGCCCTGGTTCGCGTTGTTGGTACTGACCGACGCGGAGATCGTCTCGACCACCGTGACGACTCCGGCGGCGCTGTTGCGTCCGGACCCGAACGTGATCAAGCCCGATCTGGACCCGACTGCGCTGCCCGCGGCCATCGCGGCCTCGGCCACCACGGCGCTGGTGCTCTCGGCCGACGTCTTCCAGGCCGTGATCCCGACGGCCGCCGAATTGCCGTATCTGGCGCACGTACGCAGTGCGAACCTGAGCGGACAGGACGGCGGCAGCACCGAGGTCGGCACCTTCGCGGTCGTGGTGGCCTCCCGCTTTCCGGACTCGACCGCAGCGCCGGGCACCAGCGGCACCCGCAACCGGGTACACCTGGTGTCGTTGGAAGGGCACGGCGCGCTGCTGACGGGCCATCCGGACTTCGGGCACAAGCTCTCCGGCGGGCCCCGGGACGTGGCTCTCGTCTCATTGGCCTCATGGTCCTTCGTCAGTGCGAAGGCTGCGGGCGGTACCTTCGCCGCTCTGATGGGCGACTTGGTCGATTCCGCCCACGGGGATCCGCGGGCACTGCTGTTGCGCGCCCCGGTTCCCAAGCTGCCCGCCCCTCGAACGCCGGCCCAGCAGGAAGCTCAGGACCGGATCGCCGCCGGATATGTCCCGCTGGACTACGCCACCGCGACCGGAGAACAGACCTTCGCCTGGTACCGCGGCCCCTGGACTCCGGAGGTGGCGCAGCCGCTGCCGGCCAAACCCGAGCCGGGCCGCTACACCAGCGCAGACCAGGCGACGGTCTTCATCGAGCAGAACGGCGTGTTCGACCTCAGCTACGCCGCGGCGTGGACGCTGGGCCGGACCGCCGGCCTGGCCGACCGCGCCTTCGCCACCGCGCTCTACCAGTTCCGCCGCCGCGTTCATCAGCTCGTCGACTTGGCCCTGAGTCGGATCGCGGCGCTCGGTGACACCCTGTCCGGTCCGGCCACGCTGGTCACGGCGAACCCCGTCACCCGGCGGTTCGGAAACCTGGTCGCGGCCGGCCTCGGGGACACGGTGCACACCGCCGTGCTCGCCCTGGACGCGGCGACCGGGGCGAACGCGCCGACCGTGGCCCCGCCGCCGCCCGCGCCGGGGCTGTCGCCGAGGTCGCAGGTCACCGCGTTTCTCGGCACTCCGGCCGGGCTCGCCCTGATCGCGCAGGCCGGCACGGACGCGGCCGATGGAAGTCTGGCGCCGGTGGGAACCCGGGTGGCGGCGCTGGCCCGGATGGAAGGCGTCCCCTTCACCCACCTCGTGCCGCACCCCTCGATGCTGCCAGTCGAGTCGATCCGCTTCTTCCACGTCGATCCCGGCTGGACCGGCGCGCTGATCGACGGGGCGTTGAGCGTCGCGGTCGAGAGCAGCCGGGACCTCTACGTGCTCAGCGTTTTCGACGCGGTGCTGGACAAGACGGTGGCGGACGCGCAGAAGGAGGGCACGCCGGTCGCAGGCCTGCTGCTGCGTTCGTCCGTGGTCTCCGGCTGGCCCGGACTGACCGTCACGGCGAAGGCCGGTTCGGCGCCGGTCGGTGTGCCCGTGGTCAAGCGCCTGTCCGCGGATGTGCTGCTGTGTCTGTTCGCGGCGGTGCCGGACACAGTGTGGCTCACCGAGCCGGCGCACGGACTGGTGTTCGGTGCTCAGGACGGGTTCGTGCTCGAACTGAGGAGCCTGACACCGCCGGTCGGCGTCCCGGCCGCGCGACCGCGTTTCCCAGAGACAGGCGACCTGACGCAGTACCTGCGTCCGGCGCCGGACGGCGCACCCGCCAGGGTGCTGTCGATCACCGCGCTGGTCGCGGCGCTCAAGACCCGGCTCGGCGTGACCAGACTGGGTGCGGCCGATTTCGCGGTGCTCCTGGTGCGGGCACCTGAGCGACTCGTGTTCGCACCGCACAAGACCCTGTCCCTGGAGCGTGAGTCGTGACCGATCCGGTCCTGCTGGTACCGATGGCCGTCCAGGCGATGGCGATCAACGACGCGGCGCGCCAGCTGAACTACCGGCGCTGGACATATAGCTACGAGGCCATAGAGCAGTACGACACGCCCGAACAATCCCCGTTCGACGTCCAGTCGGGCCAATGGAGTAACGACGCCTCGGCCAACGGGGTGTACCTCATGTGGACGCTGCCGGACGCCCTGCGGCGGGGTGCGCACGATTCCGCGGCGGCGACCACGCATTGGCCGCTGGTGCCCAACCGCTGGCTGGTCGTGCGCTACAGCGGGCCGGCGGGCGCACGGACCGCGGCAGGCTGGGTGGTCGAAAGCGACCACCTGGACCAGGACGCCACCTCGCGATACCTCGACCCGTCCGCATCGGCGCCGGTGCCCACCGCGATCGGCCGAAAGATCGATCTGAGCACCGGCGGCTGGTCGGAGACCGGGACCGGAAAGCTGTTCCTCACCGCGGTCGCGCCGGGGAATCCGGCCTTCGCCTCGTTCCAGCCGAACGTGGAAGACGTCTTCTCCATCCACGATGACCTGTCCGGGGTCGCCGCCGGCACACTGGCGTACGCGGTGGCCGGCTGGTATTCGAACCCTGCGGACGACGCGCTGCGCACGGCGGGGCCGAATCTCGCCGCCGCGCTGTCCGCCCTCGGCTGGACAGCCCCCGGAGCCGACACACTCGCGTCCGCCGTCTGCGTGGTACACGGACTGGTACGCGGTATCGCCTGGGATCCGCACGGACCCGCTCCGGCCGGCGAAAGGCCGACGTCCGCGCGGAACGTGTGCGTCTCCGTGGCCGACACCTCCGTCGACGCGCTGACCGCGATGGTCGCCCGCCAGGCCGCTGAAAGCGGTCACGGGGGTACCGACCTGGACGCCAAGCTCCTCAAGGCGTTCCAGTACGGACTGCTCCCGACGCTCGACCAGCCCGACGGCCCGGAACTGCTGCGCGCCCAGGCCCAGCAGGCAGCGTTCCTGCGCTCCTCCGGCGGGACGCTGTGGGAGATCTCGGACGCACCTCCTATGCCGCCAGGGGGCTCCTCGCTCCGAACCGGGCCCGCCGCACAGCCCGACGAGTCCTGGCTGGTGGACCTCAACCAGGCGCAGCGCCTCTTCGACGACGCCGCGAGGCAGCTTTCCGCGCTGCAGTGGGAGCTGTACGAAATGGCGTGGAAGCGGGGGTGGGCGAACGCCAACCAGATGCCCACCGGCTGCAGCGACTCCCAGTTCGCGGCCGCGCTCGACCCCGCCGGCCCGGACAGCCTGCTGAGCCGGACGATCGCGCAGCTGGCGAAGGTCCGCACGGCTTCGGGCGCGATCCCCCACGGTGACACCGCAGAGCAGTTGGCCGACGCGATCCGCGCCTACGGCACGGCGCACCAGCTGGCGTCCGGCCGCGTGCTCCGGGCGACTGTGCGGCCGAGCTATTGGCAGCAGGCCAACCCGGTGGTCGTCGTCTCCGGAGCCAAAGCGTCGGCGCCGCTGACCCCGGCCGCACCACTGGCCTGCCGCCTGCCCGCGAGCCTCATCGACGCGGTCTCCTTCGCGTCCGCCCCCGGCGGCCGGATCACCGCTGCCGAACTCACCGTCCCGACGGTCCCGCTGACCGGCCTCCCGCAGGCCGTTGCCACAGCCGTCAAGGGACTGATCGAAGAGTTCTTCCTGGTCGACCCGGACAACGCCGCGGCCGTCGCGCAGCAGGTGCTGCACGACCCTGAAGCCGCGGGCGCCATCGCCGCGGCCATGGCCGACCCGGCGAAATTGTGCGGGACACCGCCGGCGATTCATCTCGGCGCGTGGAGCCAGCCGTGGTCGCCGCTGTTCCTGATCTGGCGGATCTCCTACTGCCCGGTGGACTTCGGCACCGCGGCCGACCCGAACTGGATCTTCGACGGAAACCGCTACCGGTGGACCGGCCGGGGCGCCGCGATGGACAGCCAGAAACAGTTGTCGTACAAAACCTTTTCCGGTTACTCGCTGCTGACCCCGCAGAACGTCTTCACCATGCGCACGCGTCTACAGCAGTTCGCCAAAGCGGACCCGCACGCGCCGCTGTCCCAGGTCGAGGCCTTCATCGAGCAGGCTGACGGCTGGGACCTGCTGTCCCAGACGCTGGACGGCTTCCACCAACAGCTGGCGCTGCGTGATCCGGTCGCCGTGGTCGGCCCCGACCCGATGACCGAAGTCGTCCCCGGTGTGACCCTGGCTGACGTAGTCGGCACCGCCGCGGCCTACCACCCGATGCCGGGCGCCCCGAAGCTCCCGCAATTCCGCGACCCGCCGCCATCGGCCTTCCAGCCGGTGCGTTCCGGTTTGGCGTTCATCAGTGACTTGATCGTGGTCGACGCCTTCGGGCAGACCCTCGAAGTCGTCGACTCCTCCAGTGCCGCGACGTTCCGGCCGGTTCTGGCTGAGGACCTCCTGCCGGATAAGCCGGCCGCCGCCTATGAGCCGAACCGGATGCTGCAACTGCGTCCACGTCTGCTCCAGCCGGCCCGCCTGCGCTTCGACTTCGTCTCAGCACTCGACGACTCGAAGGTGCTCAGCCTGCACGACGGCGTCAACCCGGTGTGCGGGTGGATCATCCTCAACCACCTCGACTCCGCGCTCGCCGCGTACTCCCCGGCTGGCGAGGCGCTGGGCGAACTGCGTCTGACCGTCGACGTCCACGACACCCGGATCGTCACCTGGATGCCGGCCCCGGGAGGCCGATACCCCACGGTCGCCGCGCTCACCTCGGCCTATCCGCATCTGGGACAGACGCTGGCCGGCATGGTCGCGGCCGGCGCCCAGCAGTTCCCCGGCATCCTGGAGACGATCGACGAGAGCCTGTGGAGTATCGTGCCCTCGGGCCTGCCTGACGACCAGTCGACCGCGGTGCTGGCCGGACGGCCGCTGGCGCTGGTGCGCGCCCGCCTCGGCCTGGAGCTCGACGGACCGGCGTTGACCGACCCCACCTGGCGCTTCACCTTCCAGCAGCCGCCGGCCGCGGTGCTCGACCTGGACTTCCCGGTCCGGATCGGTGACACAGACCTGCGCGGCGACGGACTGGTCGGCTATTTCACCGGCTCCGACTACGCCCACTGCACAGTCGGCCGACTGCCGGCCGCCGTGACCGGCGGGGGCTTCCTGGCCACGGCCGGGCCGGGCACCTTCCCCTCGCTGCGGGCGAACGGCGCCGACCTGCTGCTGACCATGCTGGTAGACCCGCGCGCGCCGGTGCACGTGGTCAGCGACATCCTGCCGGTGGCGTCCCTCGGCATCGACGCGTCCTTCGTCGATCCCGCCCTGGCGGCGATGACGCTGCTGTTCGAGGTCTCCCCCACCCTCACGATCTTGGACACGACCGGCCCGGTGCCGCTTGTCCGCCTGCCCGTCCCTGCCAGTCGGGACTTCACCTGGTCCTGGCTGGAGAACGACTCGGCCGGAAAGGTCAAGGCCTATCCGACCGCCGCTCCGGCCACCGGCGCGGAAATGCCGGACACACCGCCGTCGCTGCGATCCGGGTGGCTGTGCGTCACCCGCGGGCAGCGGCCCTGACCCGGAACCGAGAGCACCACCATGCCGATCAAGTCCTTCGCCACCAATAACAACCTTCTGACATATGGGCTCAGCAGCGAACCCGACCCGATCGGGGTCAGCCCCGGGGTGGCCACGATCAACATCGTGGTCTCCAACACGACGGGCGCGCCGATCTGGTGCGACGAGATCCGGGTGGAATATCCGATCGGCCCGGACGCGCAGCAGATGACCACAGATGAAGGCACGATCGCCGCTGTCGTCTCCCCGCGGTCCTGGCGGCTCAAGGCCCGCGATCCCGGCCTGATCACCTTCATCCCGACCGAGACCGAACACGCCAAATTCACCACCGACGGGCTGCTTCTGCAGCTGACCGGCATCGCCGTCAACGCGCAAGTCGGCACGTTCATCCTCGGCGTGAGCGAGCGGTCGCACACCGGCACCGATCCGTACACCGCGCACCGCAACGACTACCAGCTCTCGAAGTTCCCGTACGACTGGTTCCTCAGTGACTTCGCGCCTCTGGTCCCACAGGTCCAGGTAGGCCAGCCCGCCGTACTGTCCTGGCAGTCCTCGATCGGAGGCAAGCTGGACATCCTCTACGGCAACCGTCCGCCCGTCGACGTCTCCGCAGGGCCACCCTTCACAAGCGTGCCGTTGGCGGTCGACACAGTCTTCGTGCTCAGGGCCAGCCTCCAGATCGGCGGCGAAACGATCGAGCACTACCTGAGCACTTCAGTCACGGTGGCGAACCCGGCGCTGACCGCTTCGACACTGACAGTCTCCGGCCGGTCCACGCTCAACGGCCTTCTGGAGGTCACCGACGACGCACACGTCACGGGCGCGGTCACCACGACGAGCCTGTCCACATCTGGGGCCGCGACTGTGGGCGGCGCACTGACGGCGGACTCGGTGACCTCCGCGCACGACCTCACTGTGCGCGGAACACTGAACGGCGGCACGGCAGCACTGGACAACCTCACTGTGCGCGGAACACTGAACGGCCCTTCCGGCCGGGTGGCGCTGCTCGCTCCCGGTGCGAAGCTGCTCGATACCCACGATATGATGCAATTCAGCTTCAGTTGTGGTACCGACAGCTACATGCTGGTTCAGGCTAGCAATTCGTTGAATGACCCGGTGGTCGCCATGGCCACCGTCTCGGGAAACCACTTCTATCTCGGGGGCAGCGCGGCCGGGAAGTCGATCACCGTGCCACTCCCGGCAGGCACCGATTTTACTATCAGGTCCTTTTTCCAGTCATCCGTGAGAATTGAAGTCTGGTGTTCCACCATAAGCGGTCACCACGACGGCGAGCAGACCTTTCAGATCCTTTCCAGCGAGGAACTCGCCGAAGCGGTGCCGGTACCGCCAGACTTCACCGCCCTCGCCGACCGGCGTACCGAGGCCGCGACGGTGTTCCTCGACCGGCTGACGGAAGCGCTGGGCGCCAGCCTGCCGGACGATGCGCGGGCCGATCTGACGCGACGCCTGCTTGCGTTGTGAGAAGAGCTCGAATACAAGGAGGGCGAACCGGGCGCGCACCGTGCCGCCGGGCGGTGTTCGCGCCGGCGGCAGGTCAGCCTTGTGCGGACCTCCAGCGAGAGCTTCTTGGCGTGGCTCCAGCTTCACCGTGCGGTCCAGCCACCGTCCAGGGTCAGGGACCGAAGGCATCCGTAGTTCTTTTAACGCCGACGGCGACATTGTCGATCGGTGTCACCCGATCAGCCCATTCAATGCATGCCTCTTCACCGACACGGCAGGCGAGTCCATGGCATGCTGGAACATAGCCTTATATGCGCACCCAGTGCATTCTGGAGGCAAAAAAGCCCGCCAATGATGCCGCGAGCAGAGGTGAGCGACTTGATAAAGGACAGCGAGAACGGCGTCGAGAACGCCCGAACCGTGGCCGGCTTGTTTGCGATCTGCGTGAGTGATGCAGTGATCGGATTGGCTGCCATACTCGGCGTTCTATGGCTGCACGACACGAAAAACACCAGCATCAATGAGATCGTGGGAATTCTCACAAGCGCGTTCACGGCAATCGCGACCATGACTACGGCATATCTGGGCATCAAGTCGATGTCCAATACCGCCAAAGCTGCGACGAGGGGAACGGTAGGGCCCGCCGGGCCGGCAGGACCCCCGGGACCAGCAGGGCCGCCTGGACCGGCGGGGCCTCAGGACCGAGCGGATACGACGTGACCTGAGAGGCTGAACCTGGTTTCGAAACCAGCAGCAGAGCGTTGATCGATTTCTGACCTTGAACGGCAAGCTGAGTCGGAGCCCGCTGCCTGGTCAGCCACGAGCTGGACGTTCCGCCGGCCGCGGAGGCCACCGCCGCGCCGCTGTCGGCCGCTGCCGCGGCGGGTTCCCAGCCGGCCAGTCCGCCGATGACGATCGCCGCGATCTGACCCGCGAGCTGGTCCCCCGCCGCGTTGTACGGGTCGGCGAGTTGCGGGCGGGTCCATGTCCTCGATGAGGCCGATGAAGTCGTCCTCGGGCGTCAGCCCTCGCAGCCGCGCGAGTCATCGCCTCCTTCGGGCCATGTCGCCGCATCAGCGCAGCCGTGATCAAACGGGGGGAGCGTCGGCGCTTGCACGTCGGCGCCGTGCCCGGTTTACGGCTGCCGCGCTGGGCGGCCGCGTGACGGGCCGACCAGCCACGTTCACCTGGCCTCCGAGGCACGTTGGCGCCCGCTGGTGTCTGGGCTCACGCCCCGGGCAGGCCGCCGGCAGCCCTGCCCACTCGCATACAGGGCCTAACAGGCGCTTGAAGGCCTGCTTGCTTCGGTGGCTGCCACGACGGGGTTGGTCAGCGAGCCGACGCCACCGATCCGGACGGTGACGGTGTCCCCCGCCGCCAACGGCCCGGTACCGGCCGGCGTCCCGGTGAGGACGACGTCGCCGGGCTCCAACGTCATGGCCGTGGTGATGTAGGCGAGCAGGTCGCTGACGGAGTAGAGCATGTCCGAGGTCCGTCCGCGCTGCCGGATCTCGCCGTTGACCAGGCACTCCACGACCAGGTCGGCGACGTCCACCGACGATGCGGGGACGACCGGGCCCAGCGGGCAGAAGGTGTCGAAGGATTTGGCGTAGTCCGGCAGCCCCTCGGCGTGCTGGATGTCCCGGGCACTGACGTCGTTGGCGCAGCAGTAGCCGGCGACTCCGGCCAACGCGTCAGCGCCGGTCACTCGTCGCATCCGGCGGCCGATGACGATGCCGAGTTCGGCCTCGTGCTCCACCCGCGCTGATTCCGGCGGTAGCACGATCACCTCGCCGGGGCCGATCACCGAGCTGGGCGCCTTGAAGAAGATCTGAGGTCTGCCGGCGGTCGTGCGGCCGACCTGGGCCGCGTGCGCGGCGTAGTTCAGGCCGATGGCAACGATTTTGCCGGGCCGCTGCGCGGCCGACATGGTGGTCGCTTCGGGTTCGACGGACATTCTCCCCTGCCTTCCCTACCAGGCTCCGGTGATGGGACCGGGACTGGCCTGCGGGGATCGACTGAGGCGGCCGGCGCTGTGGGTGATCCGGTCGATGAGGTCCAGGGCGCGGGCCAGATCCCGCCGCTCGTCCTCGTCCAGCGCTTCATCGACAGCCTCGGCGAGGACTGCGACACGTTTCCGGCGGTCCGCATCGAGGGCCGCTTTTCCGGCGGTTGTCAGGGTGAGGATCTTCTTGCGCGCGTCGGCCGGATCGGTCTCGGCGCCGAGAAGTCCGGCACTGGTCAGCTCCTTGACGGTCACGGCCATCGTCTGGTGCCGCACCTGGCGGCCGGCCGCCAGCTCGGCGGTGGTCATCGGACCGCGCGTGTCCAGCAAGTCCAGCACGGAGGCCGGGACCGGGGCCAGCTGGTCGACCGCGCGCGTGCCACGGACCAACGCGCTGACAGCGGCGCGCAGATGGTCGGCGATTTCCCCGGCGCTAGGCGGGGGCGCGGCGGCGGGTGTACGCATCGGTCGGCTGGCTGACGTGTCGGACATGGCTCCACGTTAGCAGATCTACAGCGTGCACTGTACAGTTCAGTCTGTAGATTGAACCGAGAGGAGTGGACCATGCGGCCCACCATCCAGCTGACCAAGCACGCCCACGCCTGCGTGACCCTGACACGGGACGAGGCCCGGATCGTCATCGACCCGGGCACCTTCACCCCGGACGCCGCCGAGGCGGTTGCCGCGGCCGCGGCGGTGCTCATCACCCACGAGCACTTCGACCACTTCGACGAGGAGCTGATTGCGAAGGCCCTGGAAGCCCGTGCTGAGCTGCGGGTCTACGGGCCCCAGAGCGTGGTCGGGCGCTGGGAGGCGCGGCGCGGGCAGGTCACCGCTGTCGCAGCCGGGGACCGGTTCACGGCCGCGGGTTTCGACGTGGCGGTGTTCGGCGAACTGCACGCCCCCATCCACCGCGCGATCCCGCGGGTGGCGAACGTCGGCTACCTGGTCGACGAGCGTGTCTACCACCCCGGCGACGCGTATCACGTCCCGCCGGCACCGGTCGACACGCTGCTGCTGCCGACCAGCGGGCCGTGGACGAAGGTCGGCGAGGCGGCGGACTTCATGAACGAGGTCGGCCCCCGGAAGGCGATCCAGATCCACGAGGTGATGCTCAGCGAGATCGGGCAGCAGTCGATGACGCGGTTCCTGGGCCCGGACATGCTGACGAAGGTCCCGCTGGAGATCGTTCCGATCGGGGAAACGGCCGACCTCTGAGATCGATGCTCGGCGGCGCCAGCCCTGGGGCGGCCGTGCGCAGCCGGCATCAATCGGAATCGACCTGCCGGGAACGCGCTGGCAGGAACTGCCCAGTTGCTATCCGCCCTGGCAGTCGGTCTACGTCTACGCCACCGCTTGGCGGCGCGCAGGCATCCTCGACCGGTTCGGCAGATCCTCGACGACCCTGCAACCCACTCGGGCTGGTAATCGCCGTTTGCGGCAACGGTGACTGAATGAGGTGGGGCTCCCGTCGGTCCGACGGGAGCCCCACTGGATGTCACCGGTCAGTGGGCCTTGAGCAGCCCCGGTGCGCCGGGGTCGCCGTGAGATTTGCCGTAGACCGGTCCTGTGCTGGACGGGGTTGTTCCGGCGGTCAGCGCCAGGCCGCCGGAGACGGTGTACATGCCTTCGTCGAACGCCTGGCCGTTGGTCGGTGTCTTGCCGACGGCGAAGAGCGCGATGCTCTTGCCGTTGAGCACCGAGCAGGAGATGTAGTCCCCGACCATGCGGCCCTGGCTGGTGTCGGCGATCTGCGCCATGGTCATCGGTCCGGCGACGGTCTGCGCCGTGCTCCAAGTGCTGCCGCCGTCGGCCGAGGAGATGAAGCCGACGGACATCTGGCACGTGGAGGCCGTGCAGTTGGCGTTGGAGTAGAAGTAGTAGTAGAGCCCGATCTTGGCGGTCGTGCCGGAGGTCGACCGGTCCACGCCGATGCCGGGGATGAAGTGGTCGACGCCGGAGGTGGTGGCGTCGATCGGGACCCGGGTGACAGCCGACCAGGTGGTGCCGTTGGTCGAGGTGGAGTAGACGATGTCGTTGGCCGGGCAGCCGGACCGGAACCGGCAGTCCTGCCAGGCCACGTAGACCTTGCCGGAGGCGTCGATCTCCGCCGACGGCAGACCTTCGCCGTCACGCAGGCCGCCGGCCACGGCGTGGGCGTTGACCGTCGCGACCGTCACCGCCGAGCTCCACGACGTGCCGCCGTTGGTGGACATGAACGAGGCGATCGACGAGCCGTTGGTGGAGAAGGGGACGATGACGTTGCCGTTGGGCTGCACGACCGGCTGGCCGCCCAGACCGCTCGGGGAGCCGGACGGGTGTACGTTGGCGCCCCAGGTCAGGCCGCCGTCGGTGGAGGTGGACATGACTTCGGAGTTGCCGGAGGAGGTGATGTCGACCTCGGTGTAGCAGTTCCCGTAGTGCGGGCTGGTGGACGTGTTGTCGCAGACGATCCAGTTCTTGTCGTAGTCCGAGCCGTCGAACCCGGCCGAGTTCACCGGGTTGCCCCAGGTGAGCCCGCCGTCCGTGGAGCGGCTGACCAACACGCCGGGAACGCCGCCCGAGGAGTCGATCGGCAGGGTCGAGATCAGCCAGACGTTGTGCTTGGCGTCGTAGGCCACCGCGGCGTCGGAGACCTGCGAGTACGTCCCGCCGCCGGAGTTCACGGTGATGCCGGGCAGGAACCCGTTGTGCCAGGTGGCGCCGCTGTCGGTGGAGGTCTCCCAGCCGACGTCCGACGAGCCGCCGCCGGAGACCCGGCCGGTCTGGTGCGCGGCGACCACCGTCGTCCCGAACGCGTAGGTGTCCGGTTCGACCTCGGTCGCGTGCTGGGCGTCGGTGTCGGTGAACGGGTCGGTGCTCACCTTGACCAGCGACGGTCCCGTGCCGTTGACCGTCAGCGTGAACGAGGTCGTGTGCGTCGCCGAGGCGCCGGTGCCGGTGACGGTGATCGGGTAGGTGCCGCCCGGCGTGCTGGAGGCGGTCGTGACCGTCATCGTCGAGGACGCGCCGGAGTTGATCGGGTTCGGTGAGAAGGACGCTGCCGCGCCGGAGGGAAGGCCGGAGGCCGACAGGGTCACCGACTGCGCGGATCCCGCGGTGACCGCCGTGGAGATGGTCGAGGTCGCCGACGATCCCGCGTTGACGGAGGCCGAGGACGGGCTGTCGCTGATCGAGAAGTCGTTGGTCGGCACGCCGCCGGACAGGGTGACGTCGTCGTACAGCGTGTACGTCGGGTCACCCGGGTAGTTGTCGTCCTTGTCGGTCAGGGTCAGCGTGTAGTTGTCGTTCGGTGTCAGGGTCTTGGTGACCTGCTTCCAGCCCTGCCCGTTCGTGCAGGTCTTGGCCAGCACCGTCGTCGTGGTGTTGGTGGTGGTGTCCACCAGCGTCGCGGTCGCCCAGTCGTAGGTCACGGTGTCGGTGCAGAACACGTCGTACCAGAACGACAGCGACGGGCTGCTGGCCGGCGCGGTGAACGACTGCGAGATCGACGACGTGTTGCCCGGCGAAGCCGAGCCGACCATCGCGGCGTAGGTCCCCGAGTGCGGACCGGAGGTGGTGACCGATGTGGAACCGCTGGTGGTCCAGCCGGACAGGTTCCCGGCTTCGAACCCGCCGTTGGTGATGGAGGTGGCCGCGGAAGCCGGGGTACCGGCGGCCGCGAGGCCGAGGAACGTCAGCCCGACCGCGGAGACGACCGCGAGCAGTCTGCGCCGCAGCGGGCGGGACGGATGGTGGCGCACGTTGACTCCTGATGCTTGTGCCGGACGGATCCGCGCCCGGCAGAGGGGTCGCACGGGGTTCGTACGTGGTGCGGTGCGAGGGCCGAGGCGTGGTCCGGCCCTCGCACCGGTTCGAGGGGGAATCAGCTCACGACGACGTCGTCGTAGAGCGTGTAGGTGGGGTCACTGCTGTAGTTGTCGTCATGCGACGTCAACGTCAGCGTGTAGCTGTGCCCCGCGGTGAGTGATGAGCTGACCTGGGTCCAGCCGGAGCTGGAGACACAGGTCTTGGCGAGCACCGTGGCGGTGGTGCCCGCGGTGTTGTCGGTCAACGTGGCCGTGGCCCAGTCGTAGGTCAGGGTGTCCGGGCAGGTCAGGTTGTACCAGAACGACAGCGTTCCGCCGCCGCCGGCTGTGAAGGTCTGGGCGATCGAGGAGTCGCCGTTGGTCGGCGACGTCGAGCCCACGTGGTCGCCGAAGTTGCGGTACGCCAGCCGGTACATGATCCGGTCGGACAGCGAGTCAAGCTGCTGCGTGGGCGACAGGTCGTGGTAGACCGCGGGACCCGAGTCAGGGGACTGGTGTTTCTTGGTCGGCGGCGCCGCCGCCGCGGCGACGTGAGCGGTGGTGGCAGCAGACGCGCTGGTCGCCGCAGCTGCACCCGGGAGCAAGGCGGCGGCGAGGACCACTGCCGCGCCTATGCCCCACCTCTGACGAAGGTGAGACATGAAGTACACCCTTCACACGGCCAGGCCGAAACCTGGCGACCAAGAGGTGCGGGGATGTGCGAAGGGGATCGTTGCGCCCGAACGAGCGGTCAGCAAGACCGGTTCAACCGTATTGTGAATTTTTACCAAACGTTTACTAATAGATACCCTGAGTTACTGTCGATCATTGACACAGACTTCTGATGAGTTCCGCCCGTGAGACCCAAGCGTCGACCTGGACGGTCATCGTCCAGCGCCGAGCAGGCGGCCCGAACCGGTCGCCCTGGAACTGCGTCGTCGCCACCAGCACCGTCTGCCCGGCATGGAGGGCGACGCCGGTGAACCGCGCTACGCCCTCACCGTCGACCCCACCATCGAGGCCCAGCACGTCCGGATCAGACGAGTCGATGCCGGACCAGCGGTAGCCGCCGGCCGGGTACAGCTCGATACGCAGCGCCGTCCCCTGTGCCGCTCGCACAGACACTTCCCAGGGATCACCGGGCCGATGTACGAATGTCGTTACCTCCGGCGGCTCCGGTACGGACATCAGCGCATCCCTGAAATCGAGGATCAAATCGACGCTCACCGTGTCCAACGACGACGTCACGCTGAGCTGAAACGTCCGCCGCAGACCTTTGAGGCTGTGAGGCAGTGGATCAGGACACGATCGTCAGGGTCAAGGTCCACTGCCTGGACGGCGGTCCGTGCGGATCCGGATTATAGGTACTGGCGCTGGTCAACGTGACAGTGCCGGGCCGCAGCAGCGTGACGTGATCATGACGGGTGCCGGGCGGCGTGACGACGTCGGTGACGGTGGCCACCGACGAGTCGGAGACGCTCGGCACCTCCCACGTGACACCGCGCAGTGCGAGCAGCTCGACGTTCATCGAAGTGCCCATGTGCACGCAGGCACTGCGCACCGGATTGTCCGTGGCGGGGTAGACCACGCTGAACGTCCCGGAAAAACAAGTACCCGTGCTGGTCGTCGCCGGAAGGCTCGGCACCGCCGTCGGACCGGTCGACCTCGGCGGTGACGGCCGCGAAACGGTCGGCGCGGCCGACGACGAGGTCGACGTGGCGCCCGCCGCGTTGCCGGCTGTCGCGGTCGACGGCGCAGCGGTCAGCTCCGACGACGCGGCGGTCGACCCACTGTCGGATGTTGAGCTCGAGACCTCCGAAATCGGAGTGGGCGAAGAGGAGGCCGCTGCGGGCGACGCCGAGTGTTTCGGCGAAGAACACCCGGCGAGAAGACCGATCGCGACGACCGCCACACCGACCGTTGCGCGTCTTACGGCACTGGCTTTCATACTCGGGCTCCCAATGGACGGCGGTGCACTACGACTCTCTTGGACGTGACCGGGCCCGCAACGGTTCCGCAGCTCCTTCGTGGTGTTCACGATCTGCCAACAGGATCTGCGATGTTCATCGACCTTCACCTTTCCCCGCGACCTGAGGGTCGCGACACTGCGCCTTAGGGCCTGGGACAGGCCCGGAGACGACGAGGAGCCGGGAGGCCATCGTGCGGATTTCCAGACCCCGAATCTGGTTGGCGACCACCCTGATCGCGACCCTCGCGGCGATGTCCGGCGGCGCGGTCGCCGGCGCCGCTCTGCGGCACGGACCGCATCCGGACGCCGAAGAGGTCGAGGAGGTCGTTCACAACGCCAACTCCCTGACCACCAGCTGCGGTGTCGAGCGGTGGTCGGTCAAGACCGGTACCGACGCCGACAAGAGCCTGGTGAACCTGTCATCGGTGACGTCGACGACCATCGCCTCGCTGACGTCCCTGACCGCCCCGGCCACGCTGCCGGCGAACAACCGGATCCAGCCCACGGAGACCACGGTGTTCCGGGTCCAGGCCACGCTCACCGAGTTCAAGCTGGAAGCCGACTCCGACTACCACCTGGTGCTGTCCGACGGCTCCGGCCACACGATGATCGCCGAGATCCCGGACCCCGCCTGCGTCGGCACCGGCAGCGTCCTGACGTCGCAGATCACGAACTCCCGCAGCGAGTTCGACGCCGAGTACACGCCGACCGGCACCTTCCACGTCGTGAACGTTCCGGTCACCGTCACCGGGGTGGGCTTCTTCGACTTCCTCCACGGGCAGACCGGCGTGGCCCCCAACGGCATCGAGCTGCACGCCGTCACGGACATCACGTTCGGCGGCGGATCCGGCGGCAGCGTCAGCGTGACCAACCCCGGCAGCCAGACCGGCACGGTCGGCACCGCGGTGTCGCTGCAGATCGCCGCCAACGACAGCGCGGGCGGGACGTTGTCCTACACGGCCTCCGGGCTACCCGCCGGACTGTCGATCAGCTCCACGACCGGGCGCATCTCCGGTACGCCGACCGCGTCCGGGACGTCCAGCGTGACCGTGACCGCGACCGACTCCACCGGGCCGTCCGGCAGCGCGAGCTTCACCTGGACCGTCAACCCCGGCACCGGTGGTTGCACCGCGGCGCAGCTGTTCGGCAACCCCGGCTTCGAGACCGGGACCGCCGCCCCCTGGACCGCCTCGACCGGCATCATCAACAGCGACTCGGCTTCGGAACCGCCGCACTCCGGCAGCTGGGACACCTGGCTCGACGGCTACGGAAGCGCCCACACCGACACCCTGGCCCAGACCATCACTCTCCCCAGCGGCTGCACCACCTACCAGCTGAGCTTCTGGCTGCACACCGACACCGCGGAGACCACGACCAGCACGGCCTACGACACGCTGGCCGTGCAGGTCCTCAACAGCTCGGGCACCGTCCTCGCCACGCTGCACACGTACTCCAACCTCGACCACAACACCGGCTACACGCAGCGCAACTTCGACCTGTCCGCCTACGCGGGGCAGAGCGTGACCGTGAAGTTCACCGGCACTGAGGACTACACCGCGCAGACGTCGTTCGTCATCGACGACACCGCGGTCAACGTCAGCTGACCGCCGTCCACGCCGCGGCTCACTGACCGCTGAAGCCGGCCCGGCACCGCCGCTGCGAGCGCGGTGCCGGGCCGGCGGACGGCGGTGTCATGCAATCGTCATGCTCCCCCCTTCGCCGCCTAAGGGCAGTTGTGCGCGTCGCTGGTCGCCGAGGCGACGACGACCGTCCCGTCGAGCACCTGCAGGTGCAGAGCGTTGACCGTGAGGCCGCGGTCGGCCCCGGGCACCGGCAGCTGTTCGTTGAGGATCAGCTTGGCCAGGCCGCCGAGATCGATGCCGGTGTTCGGGCCGACGTTCGTGTTGGCGATCGGCACTGCCGGCACCCGTCGCCAAGCCGCCCGGTCAGTGGTGGGCGAGTTCACCGGCCTGTTCGGCGGTGGCGGCCCAGCTGGCCAGGAGTCTAAGGCTGTCGGCGGCGGGGGTTTCGGCGGGTGCGGTGTAGACGAGCAGGGTCAGTCCGGGATGGGCCGGGAACTCCATGGCCTCGAAGTTCAGGTCGAGGGCGCCGACGACCGGGTGGTGGAGCCGCTTGTGTCCGGTGCGGTGGAAGCGGACGTTGTGCGCGGCCCAGCGGGTGCGGAAGTCCTCGCTGCGGGTGGACAGCTCGCCGATGAGTTCGATGAGCTGCTTGTCGTGGGGGTTGCGGCCGGCCTCGGAGCGGAGCATGGCGGCGATGTCGTCGGCGGCGCGTTCCCAGTCGGTGAAGAAATCCTGGGAGGCGGGGTCGAGGTAGACGAAGCGGGCGTTGTTGGCCGGGCGGCGGGGGTCGGCCAGGACCGGAGCGTACAGGGCGCGGGCCAGACGGTTGGCGGCGAGCATGTCGTGGCGGGCGTTGCGGACCCAGGCCGGGGCGTCGGTGATGGCGTCCAGGACCTGCTGCACGCTGTCGGTGACGCCGGAGCTCTTCGGCTGCCGCCGCCTGGCCAGCGCCGGCCCGGCGGCACGGGCCAGGTCGAACAGGTGGGCGCGTTCGGCCTCGTCCAGTTGGAGTGCGGTGGCGATGCCGTCCAGGACTGCCTCGGAGGCGCCGGCGAGGTTGCCGCGCTCCATGCGGACGTAGTAGTCGATGCTCACCCCGGCCAGCAGCGCGACCTCCTCCCGGCGCAGGCCTTTGACGCGGCGGTTGCCGCCTCCGTAGGCGGGCAGGCCGGCCTGTTCGGGGGTGATGCGCTCACGCCGGGAGGCGAGGAACTCCCGGACCTGGGCTCGGTTGTCCGCTCGGATGTCCATGGAATCCAGGGTAGGCGCGGATCGAGGCTGGGCGGTGGTCCGAGGGAGGTACTGCTGTTACCTGGAAGAGCAGTCACTGCCCGCCCGCGGCGAAAGCGCGTTGACTCGACGTCATGCCCACAACGACCGTCACCGTCCCGAGCCGGCCGACCGCCGGCACGCCGACGCCGACTGTGTCGGCCGTGCCGTCCGCAACGGGTGCCGCCCGTCACACCCGGGCGATCCCGGCGATCGTCCTGGTCAGCTACTTCATGATCCTGCTGGACGACTCGATCATCTTCACCGCGCTGCCGAAGCTCCACACGGCGATGCGGTATTCAACGACCTGGCTGGCGTGGGTGCAGGACTGCTCACGCTGTGCCTGGTCGTCACGCTCGCGCTGATCGTGCCCGCCGAGGTCGCGGCCCGGCATGCTCCGGGGGATCCTGCAACCACCGGCATCCGCCGCTGACCGCTGACCACCCACGACAAGAACACATCGACGAAAGAAGTCATGTCATGCAGAAGTTGACCGCACCGGCCACGGCGAAGGGGCCGTCCGAGATCTTCACCGGCGACGTCTGGTTCGACCAGATCTACCGGGGTGAGGAGCCCTCGCGCGCGCGGGTGAACGCCGTGCGATTCGCGCCGTGCGCGCGCACGAACTGGCACGTCCACGCCGTCGGGCAGACGCTGCACGTCACCGAGGGCGTAGGGATCGTCGCGAGCCGGGACGGCGAGGTGATCGTGATGCGTCCCGGTGACACCGTCCGCACCCCGCCCGGCCAGTGGCACTGGCACGGCGCGACCGCCGACCGGTTCATGGTCCACCTGGCGATCTGGGATGGCACCGGCGACCCGGGCGCCGAGGAGACGACATGGGGCGAGGCAGTCACCGACGAGGAGTACAGGAGCGCACAGCGATGACGGATCCGCAGCAGACCCCCGCCCAGCACGCGATCGGGGACTCGCCCCCAAGCTGGTCGAACTCACCGACGACGTCCTGTTCGGCACGACCCATGTCCAACAGCTTCCCCGACCTCACCCTCAACAACGGCGTCCGGATGCCGGCCCTGGGGTTCGGGGTGTTCCAGACCCCGCCGGACCAGACCGCCGAGGTTGTCCAAACCGCCCTGAGCACCGGATACCGGCTCATCGACACCGCGGCGGCCTACCTGAACGAGCGCGGCGTCGGCGACGCCATCGCCCGCTCGGGTCTGGGCCGATCCGAGGTGTTCGTCGAGACCAAGATCTGGATCTCGGACTACGGCTACGACGCCGCCCTGCACGCCTTCGACAAAAGCGCCGGCAAGCTCGGCGTCGAGCAGATCGACCTGCTCCTGTTGCACCAGCCGCTGCCGGCCCGCTTCGACCTCACCCGTGAGGCCTACCGGGCGCTGGAGACGCTGCTGGCCGACGGCCGGGTCCGTGCCATCGGCGTCAGCAACTTCATGCCCCAGCACCTCAAGGACCTCATGGAAACGGCGAGCGTCGTGCCCGCGGTGAACCAGATCGAGGTCCACCCGTTCTTCAGCCAACCCCAGGTCCTGGCCGCCGACGCCGAGTACGGGATCGTCTCTCAGGCGTGGTCGCCGATCGGCGGCATCACCTCCTACCGCGGGACCCACGCGACCAGCACCTTCACCGATCCGGCCCTCGTGGCGATCGGACAGGCGCACGGCAAGACCCCGGCCCAGGTCATGCTGCGCTGGCACCTTCAGCAAGGCCGATCGGCGATCCCCAAGTCGACCCGGCCCGAGCGCATCGCCGAGAACTTCGACGTGTTCGACTTCCAGCTCGACACCGCCGAATTGGCCGCGATCGACGCTCTGGACCGCGGAGTCCGCGGCGGCCCCGAGCCTGAGGCGATCACCCTCGAAGCCTTCGGCCGGGAGATTCCCGAGGCCTGAGCCGCCGCCCGTCACCAACACGCCCCCACAGAACGAGGAACACACACCCATGCGTGCCACCTACATGTACGGCGCCGGCGACGTCCGCGTCATCGACGTGCCCGACGCCACGATCAAGCATCCGACCGACGCGCTCGTGCGCGTCGTCCGCTCCTGCGTCTGCGGCTCGGACCTGCATCCCTACCACTCCATGCCGACCACCCCCGAGGGCTCGTCGATGGGGCACGAGTTCCTCGGCGTCGTCGAGGACATCGGCAGCGACGTCACGACCATCAAGAGGGGCGACCTGGTGATCGCCCCGTTCGCCTGGTCCGACGGCACCTGCGACTTCTGCCGCGAGGGTCTGCAGACCTCATGCCGCCACGGCGGATTCTGGAACTCCGGCGACGTGCGCGGCGGCCAGGCCGAAGCCGTGCGTGTGCCGCTGGCCGACGGCACCTTGGTGGCGGTGCCGGCATCCGTGGGTGAGGACTCGCCGCTGTTGCCCTCCTTGCTGACGTTGTCCGACGTCTACGGCACCGGCTACCACGCCGCCGTCAAGGCCGACATCACCCCGCGCACCACCGTCACCGTCATCGGCGACGGCGCCGTCGGACTCCTGGCCGTGCTGTCTGCCAGACGCCTCGGTGCCGAGCAGATCATTCTCATGGGCCGCCACACCGACCGTACCGCCCTCGGCCGCGAATTCGGTGCCACCGACGTCGTCGCCGAGCGCGGAGCCGACGGAATCGCCAAGGTCAAGGAACTCACCGGCGGCGACGGAACGCATGCCGTCATCGAAGCCGTCGGCCACATGCCCGCCTACGAACAGGCCGTCGGAGTCGTCCGGGCCGGCGGCGTCATCAGTCGCGTCGGCGTCCCGCAGTACGAGCAAGCACCGGTCGGCTTCGACAGCCTGTTCGGGCCCAACATCACCCTCACCGGCGGACCTGCCCCCGCTCGTGCCTACATCCCCGTCCTGCTCCCGGACGTGCTGGACGGCACGGTCGAACCCGGAAAGGTGTTCGACCGCGAGATGCCTCTGGAGGAGATCGCAGACGGATACAAGGCGATGGACGAACGCAGAGCCCTGAAGGTCCTGATCAAGCCGTGACGCAGATGCCCGAATCGCCAGCAGCCGCTGCAGCCGTCCAACTCCGCCTCCACCGCACGCCTGCGGACGCGGCACCAACTCCGACACCGCAACCGATAGAGATCTGACCATGAGCACGGAAACGAAAGAGATCGTCGTCGTCATCGGCCCCGGCAGCATCGGTCAGGCAATCGCCCGCCGCGTCGGCTCCGGCCGCACCCTGCTGCTCGCCGCCCACAACGAGCAGGCGACCGAAGCCGCCGCCGAACAGCTGCGCGGCGACGGGTTCGACGTCGACGTCCACGCCACCGACATCTCCGACCACGACGCCGTGCAGTCCTTGGCCGATACCGCCGCAGCGATGGGTCCGGTCACACAGATGATCCACGCGGCCGGAGTCTCCCCGACCCAGGCCAGCACCGAACAGGTCCTACACGTCGACCTGCTCGGAACGGCGCACATCCTCGACGCGTTCGCCCAGATCATCGCGCGAGGCGGCGCCGGCATCGTGGTCGCCAGCATGGCCGGGCACCGGGAGAGCCCCTACGACCGCGACGTCGAGCGGGCACTGGCGACCACACCGACCGCCGAGCTGCTCGCACTGCCGTTCCTGGACCCCGAGAAGATCGGCTCCTCCGTCCACGCCTACGCGCTGGCCAAGCGAGCCAACTCACTGCGGGTGCAGACCTCCGCCGCCGCGTGGGGCAGGCGCGGGGCCCGCGTCAACGCCATCAGCCCCGGCGTCGTCATCACCCCGCTGGCCCTGGACGAACTGGCCGGGCCACGCAAAGAGTGGTTCGAGCACATGCGCGAAGTGTGCGCGGCTAAGCGGTTCGCCACACCCGACGAAGTCGGCGACGTCGCAGCCTTCCTCCTGGGCCGACAGGCCGGCTTCATCACCGGCGCGGACCTCCTGATGGACGGCGGCGTCACCGCAGCACTCCGTACCGGCGAGCTGACCATGGGATGAGTGAACCCTGATCCCGCTGGCGCGGCGCCACGGCGTTGGCCGGCGGGCCTGGCACGCCGAGTCGCATCGCAGTGGCCGCCATCCACGGCTACACCACCATGTTGCTGATCGCGGTTTCCGCGGCGTGGGTGCCGCGCAGTGCGTTGAGCATCACGAAATCGTGGATGACGGCCTGGCAGCGAACCGCGGTGACCGGCACGCCGGCGGCGCGCAGTCTGGCGGCGTAGGCCTCGCCCTCGTCCCGCAGCACGTCGGCCTCGCCGGTGATCACCAGCGCCGGGGGCAGGCCCGCCAACTGCTCCAGGCTGGCCCGCAGGGGGGCTGGCGGTGATCTCGTAGCGCTGGGCTTCGTCGGCTGTGTACTGGTCCCAGAACCACTGCATCGCGTCCCTGCGGAGGAAGTAGCCCTCGGCGAACTGGTGATAGGAGTCGGTGTCGAAGGAGGCGTCGGTGACCGGGTAGAACAGCACCTGCGCCCGCAGCGGCACGTCGGCGCGCTCCTTGGCCATCAGGGTCAACGCGGCGGTCATGTTGCCGCCGACGCTGTCGCCGGCCACGGCCAGGCGCCCGGCGTCCAGGCCCTTGGAGGCGCCGTCGGTGACGATCCAGCGGCCGGCAACCCGACCCCGCAGACCCGGGGAATGGTGGTCGGGACGGCGCGTCGCCTGGGTCGAAGCGGCAGCGACCCCTTGGTGCTGTCCATCGCGGCCTGCGCAGATCCGATACGGGAGGCGGCGTGGGTCATCGGGAAGGCTGATGAGGTCGCACCGGAGACCGTCGACGATCCGGCGGAGCTGCACGCGCTGGGGGCCTCATTGACCGCCGTGTGGGCTTTCGATCTGTCCTGGCCTCATCTGTGCACGGCTGTCGAGAGGCTGCGCGAGCAAGGGCGGCTCGGGTTGCTCGGCGAGGCCCTCACGTCGCAGGCGTGGGCGGCGATCCATCTCGGCAAGCCCCGGGCAGCGGCGACCGCGGCGGCCGAGGCCGGCCGGCTGTCCCGGGACACCGGCCGCCCCCGCTGGGCGCTCATCGCGGATCTCGCGATCGCCATGCTGGCCGGCGAGCACGGCGATCACGAGACCGCGAACACGCTTGTCTCCGCGACAGAAGCGGAACTGCTCTCGATCGGCGCCCAGGTCGATCCTCGGTTTCGTCCAGTTCGTCCGGGGCCGGTACGCTCGCGTCGACAACCGGCCCGACGACGCGTTCGAACAACTGGCCAGGGTGCTGGACCCGACCGATATCGCCCACCACCCGTTCGTGGGTTACTGGGGCATCGCAGAGCTGATCGAGACAGCGGTCCACACCGGCCGCGACGGCGAAGCGCGACGATATCTGGCGCAGTTGGACGCCTTGGCTGAGCAGACCTCCTCGCCATACCTGGAGGCGATGGCAGCTTATGCGCATCCTTTGGTCGCAAACGACGATGAAGCCGAGCACCTTTACCTGTGCGCGTTGCGGGACCGCCTGTCGAGTTGGCCACTGCACCGGGCGCGGTTGCTGCTGGCGTACGGCAGGTGGTTGAGGCGTCGGCGCCGGCTCACCGATTCCCGATCGCCGCTGCGGGCCGCTACGGAGAGCTTGGACGCCTTGGGCGTCACGGCCCTCGGCGAGGAGGCCCGAGCCGAGCTGCGGGCGGCGGGCGAGGCGGTGGCCCGCCGCGCGCCCGACAGCTTGGATCTGCTCACCCCGCAGGAGTTGCAGATCGCCAGGCTGGCGGCAGCCGGGCTGACCAATCGGGAATCGGTACCCGACTGTTCCTGTCCCACCGGACCGTCGGCTTCCACCTCTACCGAGTCTTCCCCAAGCTCGGTATCAGCTCTCGGGGCCAGCTCAGCGCGATCGACCTGGGAGATGACTAGGCCGTGTCCGCAGCGCCGCGCTGGTCATCTGGCTGCGGTCCTGACTTCGGTTCGACGCTCCTCAGTCGACCGGGGCCGAACGAGCGAACGCCAGGCTCTCCTCGATGATCGAGAGCACGATTTCCACCTCGGCCTCGGTCCGCGGCCCGTAGACCATGTACTCGGTGCCGAAATCGGCGAACTGGTGGGGTTCTGCCCAACCCAACTCCACCAACCGTGCACCTCGTCCAGCAGGCAGAACTAGGTGGACGCTGGTATCGCTGACCCCATGCAAGTGGACTGGTTCCAGCCGCTTGCCCGGCGCCAAAGACGTCTCGGGCGAACGCTCCGTGGGCTGGTCGACCAGGAACACCGCTCTGGAATCGGCCGGCGACACCTGGCTGTGGCCCTCGACGACGCCCGGCAGGGCAAAGGTCCGCGCGACCAGCTCACCCCACAACGCTGCGCTGGCATTCTGATCCAGTTGGCGATGCGGACCCTGGTCGGACGTGGCAGGACGCGCTCCTGGGCGCAACTGGTCATGCATGCGTCGGACGTTAGCCCACGCAGCATCGCACGAGCACCGAGATTTCGACGTGCCGGTTCACTGATCGACCGGACAGAACCCAGCGGTCGAACATGCCCGGCTGGCTTTCCGAGGCGCGGAAGAGCTTGGAGGCATTTTTCGGTGGTGAGCGCCTGCCCACGCGGTGCCCGGCGGCTGCTCCGCCCCGTCTATGGGAGCGATCTGCGCTGAAGTACCGACGGCCGGAGTCCAGCAGTAGTCACTGCCGTAGAGAAGGTGATCGCTGCCGAAGTCCTCGCTGAGAGCTCGGATCTGGCGGGGGAAGGGCGTGCCTGCCATGTCCCACCACAGCCCCTTCGATCCCGCCGGTCCGAATGCGCCCGTTGTTCACGTCCTCGAGACGGACCTCGTGGACGGTGTGCTGATCTTCTCCTCAGCACCTACTCAACCCAGCCGGTAACGATCAACGGCTTACGACGCGAGGCGTTCGTACGTGTCCTTGATCGTTGCCATCATCTTCATCAGCTCGGCCATGGCGTGCGGCCATGGCGTCGGCGTGGTCAGCGAGCCGATGCGCCGGCTCCAGATCGGCCGGAGTGCCGTGGGATTGCCCGGGATCGACGCTCGTCATGCCGCACCTGCCTGCTCGCGCAGCACGCCATCTCGGCTCGCGGCCACCGCCTTCGGCTCTGTCAGATCCCTGACTATGTACCGCGTTCCAGGTTGGCGCGTCCGTCGGCAGCGGGTATGAAGCGCGTCATGCCGAGTTGCCGCACGCCCTGCGCGCCTGTGGCAGCTGGAGGGAACTCGTCAGTCGTGCCGCGAGGGAGGACATAGGGACTGCGGAGCACCTCGTCGAGGATGATCACAGTCTCCGTCGCCCGCACCGCGGGCAAGGCGGCGAGCCGGTCGGCGACCAGGCGATGGACGGCCAGGACGTCGGGCACCCGGATCTGGATCATGGCGTCGTGCTGTCCGGTGGTGACCGCACAGTACTCCACCTCCGGCATGCGGGCCAGTGAAGCGCGGAACTGCTTCCACATGTCCTGTCGGACGGTGACGAAGACCAGGGCGCAGACGTGCAGGCCGACCCGGGCGGCGTCGACTCGGGCCGCGAACCCGCTGATCACTCCGTCCGCGCGCAGGGCCTCGAAACGGGTGTATGCGCTGGCGCGGGAGATTCCGACCTGCTTGCCCAGGGCTGCGATGGAGATCCGGCCATGGGTGCGCAGGACCTCCAGGATCTTCAGGTGGACCGCGTCAAGGGCCAGGCCGCCGCCGATTCGTCCAGGTGAATGATCATGCGCTGTTTCCCCGCTGGACAGATCTTCCATGATTCGCCTCTTCCCGAGATATCCATCTCGCCGTACTGGACCGGGGCCGATGACCTGTGTAGCTTCACCTCACCCTAGCAAGCATTCGTCCAGGTCAACTCCCCCTCGGCAGCCGATGGCACCCCGCCCGGCTCGCTCCCGTTCTGCCCGACTCCTGGAGACGCCCATGTCCAGACCACGTATCGGATCGCATCCGGCGGCCGCAGTGTCCCTGTTCTCGGCGGCGGCGCTCGTCGCCCTGAGCGCCTGCTCATCCGGCGGTGCCTCCTCCAGCTCCACATCGACCGGGGGTGGCAAGACCCTGGTCGTCGACACCTCGTTCAACCTGAAGACCGCCGATCCCGGCCGCGAGTTCGAGCCGACCGGCCAGATCGTGGACAAGGCGCTCTACGAGACGCTGCTGACCTTCCACGGCGACGACGTCACCAAGCCCGTCCCGGGCCTGGCGTCCTCGTACGAGGAGTCCACGGATGGCAAGACGCTGACCCTGCATCTGCGGTCGGGGGCGAAGTTCTCCGACGGGACCGAGGTCACCGCCGACGACGTCGTCTTCTCCTTGAACCGGGTGATCGCGCTCAAGGGCAACCCCTCGTTCTTGCTGGACGGCGTCACGGTCGGCAAGACCGACGCCTCGACCATCACGCTGGTCTCGAAGCAGGCGAACCCGGCGCTGCCGTTCATCCTGCCGAACCCCGCGCTCGGCATCCTCAACTCCAAGGTGATGCAGGCACACGGGGGCTCGGCGACCGCGGGCGACAGCGCGGAGTCCTACCTCAACACCGAGTCCGCCGGCTCCGGTCCCTACCTGCTGACCTCGTTCAACACCAACACGCAGGTCGTCCTGAAGAAGAACCCCGCCTACACGGGGCCGCAGAAGCCCGCCTATGACAAGGTCGTGATCCGCAACGTCCAGGCGCCCACGCAGAAGCTCAACGTGCAGCGCGGGGACAGCCAGATCGCCCTCGACCTGACAGCCGACCAGGTGCAGGGCATCGGCGGCGGGCTTCAGGTACTCAGCGGCGCCTCCTCAGACGTCATATTCCTGCTGCTCAACCAGGACTCCGCGGTGAGCGGCACCACCTCCAACCCCAAGTTCGCCGAAGCGGTGCGCAAGGGCGTCGACTACGCCGGCCTGCTGCAGATCGCCGGAAAGGGATCGGTGCAACCCGCCGGAGTCATCCCATCGAGCTTCCTCGGGGCGCTGCCCGCTTCCCAGGCGACCGCCCGCGATCTGGCCGGCGCCAAGAGCGCCCTGGCCGCCAGCGGCATCGCGAACCCGACGGTGACGCTCGGTTATGCCAGCGACCTGACCGTCGACGGGCTCTCGCTGCAGACCCTCGCCGAGCGGATCCAGGCTCAGCTCAAGGAGGTCGGCATCACCGTCAACCTCGCTCCGGCGCCGACCACCACCGAACTGGACAACTACCGCAACGGAAAGGAGCAGTCGGGCCTGTGGTACTGGGGCCCGGACTACCCGGACCCGAGCGACTACCTGGCGTTCCTGCCCGGCAACCTGGTGGGCCTGCGGGCCGGCTGGAAGGCGGGCGCCGACCCGGCGCTGACCGCCGCCGGGAACACGGCCGCGGTCACCATCGGCAACGACGCGCGCAAGACGCTGTTCGAGCAGATCCAGACCCAGATGAACGCGACCGGTCCGTTCATCCCGCTGTTGCAGCCCAGCCGCAACACCGTCGCGGCCGGCTCGCTCAGCGGCGTCGTCTACAACCCGGTGTGGACCCTTGATGTCGCAGCTGTCGGAACCAAGTAGCTCCGACGCCAGGCGGCGCATCGCCGCCGCCTGGCGCCGGCATCCGTTCGCGCGCTTTCTGACCCGGCGTGTCGGCACGGCCCTGTTGCTCGCGCTCGGCGTGACCCTGGTGACCTTCGTGCTGACGAACCTGGTCCCCGGCGACCCGGCGGCGGCCAACCTGGGGCAGCGGGCCATCGGCGATCCGGCGATCGTCGCGCAGTTCCGGCACCACAACGGTCTCGACAGGCCGCTGCCGGAGCAGTACGGCGCCTACCTGGCCAACCTCGTACACGGCGATCTCGGCGTGTCGCAGCAGAGCCACCAGCCGGTGCTCGACGACCTGCGGGCCGCCGTTCCGGCCACGCTCGAACTCGCCGGGTCCGCGATCGTGCTGTCGCTGGTCATCGGCGTGGCGTTCGGCGTGCTGGCCGCGCTGAAGCGGGACCGGATCGTCGACCAGGCGCTGCGCGTGCTGAGCCTGCTCGGGGTGTCCGTGCCGACGTTCTGGCTGGCCCTGCTGGCGTTCTACGTCTTCTTCTACCGGCTCGGTATCGCACCGGGCAGCGGCAGGCTCGCCCCGGACCTCACCGCGCCGCCGACGGTGACCGGCCTCTACACGGTCGACGCCGCGCTGGCAGGCCAGTGGCCGGTGTTCTGGAGCGCGGTGAGCCACCTGATGCTGCCCACCCTGGTGCTCACCGCCTACACCGTCGGCCTGCTCACCCGGTTCACGCGCTCGGCGGTGCTGGAGGTGCTCGGGCAGGACTACGTCCGGGCCGCCCGCGCCAAAGGGCTTCCGGCCCGCACTGTTCTGGTGAAGTACGTGCTCAGGGCAGCCCTGGTGCCCATCATCACGGTCGTGGGACTGGCCTTCGGTGCCCTGCTGTCGGGCACCGTGCTGGTGGAGTCGATCTTCGCGTGGCCGGGTCTGGGCGCGTACGCCTACCGCAGCGCGACCACCCTCGACCTGCCCGCGGTCATGGGGGTGGGTCTCGTGGTCGGCATCATCTACCTGCTCGTCAACCTCGTGGTGGACGTCCTCTACGGCGTCATCGACCCGAGGGTGAGGGTCCAGTGAGGGGCGCCATGAACACACTGAAGCCGGCGCCGGACCGGAAGCGGCAGGGGAGCCGGCTGCTCACCCGGCTGCCCCGCGCCTGGCGCCGACCGCTGGCGGTGATCGGCGGCCTGGTCACCCTCGGATGGCTGGTGGTCGTCATCGCGGCACCGCTGCTCGCGCCGCACGACCCGCTCGCCCAGGACCTGCCCAGGCTCGCCCAGCCCGGGCCCGGCCACTGGTTCGGCACCGACGAACTCGGCCGCGACGTGCTGAGCCGGGTGCTCCACGGAGCCCGGGTCTCCATCCCGCTGGCGCTCCTGCTGGTGGTCCTGTCCCTGCTCCTCGGTGGGACGCTGGGCGCGATCGCCGGTTTCTTCGGACGCTGGGTGGACGAGACGGTGATGCGCTTCGCGGACCTGTTCTTCGCCTTCCCGACCGTCATCCTCGCGATGGTCGTCGCCGCCGCGCTCGGCGCGAGCCTGCAGAACGCGGTCCTCGCCGTCCTGGTGGTCGCCTGGCCCTCCTACGCTCGAGTGACCCGCGGCCTGGTCATGGGCCTGCGCTCCCGCGAGTTCGTGCTCAGCGGACGGCTGCTGGGCTTCTCCGCCTGGCGCTCGCTGCGGGTGGACGTGCTGCCCAACGTGCTCGGACCGATCCTGGTCCTGGCCACCCTCGACATCGGGACCGCGACGCTGCTGCTGTCCGGACTGTCCTTCCTCGGCCTGGGCGCGAAGCCGCCCACCCCCGAATGGGGCGCGATGGTCGCCGCCGGCACCCAGGAGTTCGACAGCTGGTGGATCGGCGTCTTCCCCGGCCTGGCCATCCTCACCGTCGTCCTGGCCTTCAACTTCCTGGGCGACGCGCTGCGGGACGCCCTGGATCCGGCTGGCGCCGAAACCATCGGCGCGGACAAGGAGCGGGCGGCATGAACGTCCTCGAGATCGCCGGCCTGACCGTCGACCTGCCCGCGGAGTCCGGCCGCACGCGGATCCTGCACGGCGTGGACCTGGCCCTGCAGCCCGGCCGCATCCACGGCCTTGCCGGGGAGAGCGGCTCCGGGAAGACCATGACCGGCCTGGCGGTCCTCGGCCTGCTGCCGCCCGGCGCCGCCACCATGGGGCAGATCCGGTTGGGCTCGGAGGACCTGCTCACGCTGCCGCCCCGACAGCTAAACGCGCTGCGCGGCCGGTCGGTCAGCATGGTCTTCCAGGACCCGTCCACCAGCCTGCACCCCATGCTGAGCATCGGTCACCAGCTCACCGACCACCTCCGCCACCATCTGAAGCTCGACCGCAAGGCGGCCCGGAGGCGAGCCGTCGAGCTGCTCGGCCAGGTCCGCATCCCCAACCCCGAAGAGGCGCTCAGACGGTACCCTCACCAGTACTCCGGCGGAATGCGGCAGCGCATCGCCATCGCCATCGCCCTGGCCTGCGAACCGAAGGTGCTGATAGCCGACGAGCCCACCACCGCCCTCGACGTCACGGTGCAGGCCGGCGTGCTGCGGCTGCTGCGCCGGCTGTGCGACGACCTCGACTTGGCCGTCCTGCTGGTGACCCACGATCTCGGGGTGATGTCCGCGATCGCGGACGACGTCAGCGTGATGCGGCACGGGCTCGTCGTCGAGACCGGAGCCCGCGGCCAGGTCCTCACCGACCCCCGGCATGAATACACCCGCAGCCTTCTGGACGCGCTCCCCGGAAGGAGCACCGCATGACCCCGCACCTGCTCTCGGTCTCCGACCTGGAGGTCCAGTACCGCCGGCCCGGCCAGCTGCCCACCAGGGCGGTGGCGGGCGTCAGCCTCGACGTGCAGGCCGGGGAAGTCGTCGGCCTGGTGGGCGAATCGGGCTGCGGCAAGTCCACCCTGGCCCGCGCGGTCTGCGGACTCACCGCGCCCACGGCAGGCGGAATCGTCTTCGACGGCACACCGGTCGGCCCGCTGCGGGTACGCCGCCGCGAACCCGCGCTGACCCGCATCCAGATGGTCTTCCAGGACCCCTACGGTTCGCTCAATCCCCGGCGACGTGTCGGCGCGCAGATCGCGGACGGCATCCGGATCGCCGCCCTGCGCGGTGACATTCCCGTACCCGAATCGACCGACGGCCCGGTGGAGCACTTCCTCACCCGGGTCGGCCTGCCCGCATCCGCCGCGCAGCGCTTCCCCCATGAGTTCTCCGGCGGCCAGCGGCAGCGCATCGCCATCGCGCGGGCGCTGGCCGCCCGCCCCAGCCTCCTGGTCGGCGACGAGCCCATCTCCGCTTTGGACGCCTCCGCCCAGGCGCAAGTCGCCTCCCTGATGCGGTCCCTGGCCGTGGAATCCGGTGCCGGGCTGCTGTTCATCAGCCACGACCTCTCCGTCGTCCGCCTGATCGCGGATCGTATCGCGGTGATGTACCTCGGCCGGATCGTGGAAACCGGGACGACCGCGGAGGTCTGGGACAACCCCCGCCACCCCTACACCCAGGCTCTGCTCGCGGCCATCCCACAGCCCGACGGTGCCGGACGCCTGCCCACCGAACTCCCCGGCGACGTCCCCGACCCGGCCGCGCCCCCGAGCGGCTGCCGCTTCCATCCGCGCTGCCCGCGCGCCTTCGACGGGTGCGACCGCGAAGACCCCCGACTCAATGCCGACGGCGTCGCCTGCCGCCTCTACGCCTGACCGACGTCCTCGGCACGTCGCAGCCGTCAGCGGGACCGGGCCACTTCCCGGCCCGGTTCCGTACTGAGGGTGGCGTCAGGAGGCGACGTCGTCCGCACGGCAGACAGCCCGAACAGCTCACCCTCACCAGTCACGAACCCGTCGAGCGCCCCTGATCCGGGCAGCCGGCCCCTTCCAGCGTGTGAAAGACAGGCACCTCTCCCGATGACCAGCCAGCACCGATGTGGCACGGCGCGCGACCGGACGTCCGGCGGCGCCCGCCCCGGCGGATCCCGCGACGACCTCGCAGCCGTATGGACCGCGATCACCGGCATGTACCAGGCCTTCATGACGGGAGACCGCGACCGCGTCGACGCCTTCCTGGACCCCGACGCGACCATCTTCGACTCCGAAACCCCGCGCCTGGCATGCGGGAAGGCGGACTTGGACCGAATCCGCGACAGCCGCCCACCGGCGACCGAGGGCGGCGGGCAAGCCGTTCTGACGGCTTTTTCCCAGGTCGTCGACATCTTCGACGACCTCGCGGTGGCCCGCTATTGGCTACGCGTCGAGTTCCCCGGCCTCGCACCGGAACTCGTGCGCAACACCGCCGTCCTGCAACGCCATCGTGACGGATGGCTCATCGCGCACCTTCACGAAGAAGTCCACCGCGAGAGTGAGGACGATGTCGGCGGCCCCCCTTGATGCAGAGCTTTGCGTTGCGTGGCCCACTGGTCTGGTAAGTGAACCGCGCCGGGATCACGCCGCAGTCTTCTGTTCGACAGCCGGCAAGGGAGAGCCTGGCCTGCTGTCACAGGGATCATCGTGGCGTGAACTCGGGGCGCTTCAGGAACATGCCGCCCCGGTGAAGAACGGATCGCCGGGCGGACTGGCGGCCTCGGACGCGATCGACCACGCGCCGGAATGGACGACGCTCAACGGTTCGCGGCCACCTCACCACTGCGGTGCCCCGCCGTGGACCCTCGACCCGCGTCCAGAATCCATGCCGGCCGGTCAGGAGCGTCGACGCGCTCTCCGTCAACGCTCCTGACCCCTGGTCAGCGGTCATCCGATGACGGGACGACCGCGACCGGGCAGTGCGCGTGGTGCAGGGCGGCGTGGGCGACCGGACCGAGCCGGTTGGCGTGACGGTGTCCGGCCTCCGAGCGAGCACCGACGATCAGCAGATCGGCGTTCGTCGAGGCCTCGACCAGGCAGGTGCCGGCCGTGCCGGACCTGACCGCGGCGTACAGGCGGGCCACCACGCCGACGTCGGGGTGCTTGCCGCGCCACGGGTCGAGCAGTTCCTTCAGACGGTCCGCACGGGCCTGCTCGTAGGCGAGACCGTCCTCGTCACCGAGCCGTGCCGCGTAGGCCATGGCCCACGGCTCGGTCCAGACGGTGGCCGCGACCAGGCCGGTACCCAGCCTGGCGGCGGTGTCGAAGGCGAACTCCAGCAGATCGTCGCAGGGCCCGTCGATGTCGAGGCCGACGAGGATCTCGCCCTTGGGCTCGGACGGGGTGTCGTGGACGACGATCACCGGGCAGACCGCATCGGCCAGGACACGCTGGGACGTCGAGCCGAGCAGCAGGCCGGTGAAGCCGCCCCGGCCGCGGCTGCCGAGGACCAGGAGGCAGGCGTCGCGGGCCTGGGCGACGATCGCGGCCGCGGCCTCGCCGGGCACGGCGCTGGTCTCGACCGCCAGCGCGGGCTGATCGGCGCGGATCGCGGCCGCGAGTTCCGCGAGGATCTCCTCGGCGTCGTGACGGTTCGTCGGCTCGACGTTCCCCGCCGGGAGGACCGTGGAGAACGGCCCCATCGGGATCCGTTCGACGGTGGTGTACGCGTGGACGATGCGCAGCCCGGTGCCGCGCGACACGGCCTCCCGGACGGCTTCGGCCACTGCGCTCTTGCTGTGCGGGGTCTGGTCGTAGGCGACGACCACCGGTGCGCTCATGGAGTCCTCCAAACCTGATACGGCTCCTGGCGGAGTCGGTGCTCCCAGCGTTTCCGAGGACCGGCTCCGTGGTCAGAGGCCCAAGGCCCGGCCCGCAGCGTCCGATACGCCCCGGCCGGACAGGACCTTCGGCCCGGCGTGACCGTCGATGGCGGAGGGTGCGGGCATCAGGACTCGGGGGGGCACCGGTCTGCGGGATCGACGGGCCGGAGCAGGGCCGCAAGTCCTGCCCGGCGACCCTCGCCGAACCGGCCGTTCGACCCTGATCCGCTGCGTCACCGGGCGGGAACGTGGAAGGGACCGAAGGTGGTGAGCGGTGACGCACCTCACGGGGATCAGCGCGGTCACATCGGTGGCCGGGCCGCGAAGGACCCGCCCCCAGCCCCAGGGCCTGGGCGCGACCAGGCCGTTCGGCACTGTCCGGGCAGACGACGCTCCCCGAGGCTGGACCGGAAGCGAGCACGGCCCGTCCACGCCAAGGAGATCGCCATGACCCAGTCCGTCGTCGTCGGCTTCGACGACACCGAGCACAGCGCCCACGCCATCACCCTTGCGGTCCGCGAGGCCACCGCCCGGAACGCGGTGCTGCGCCTGCTCCACGCCTACCAATGGATCCCGCCGACGACGTTCGGCCTTCCGCCGGGAATCGCCACGGAGCAGGCCGTCGCCGAAGCCTCGCGCGCCCTGCTGAACACGACAGCCGAACGGCTGCGCGCCGAGAACGCCGGTCTGACCGTCGAGACCGTGTCGGTCGGCGGCGATCCGGCCGGCGCCCTGGCTGACGAGGGACGCGACGCCGCGCTCGTGGTCGTCGGTGGACGCGGTCGCGGCGGCTTCGCCGGCCAGCTGCTGGGCTCCGTGGCCCTGCGCGTCCTGGACCGGGCGACCTGCCCGGTCATGATCGCGCGCGGCGCCGAGGCCCCGGCCACCGGTCGGATCATGGTCGGTGTCGACGTCGACCACCCCGGAGGCGACGCCGGCCTCCTGGAGTTCGCCTTCGCGGAGGCGGCACTGCGCAACGCCGAGGTCTTCGCCGTCCACATCTGGGACGACCCGACGCCGCTCTACGCCCGCGGCGGCCAGTTCGTCGACGACATCGTCGAAGCCGTCCGCGCCAATCGCCTCCGGCTGCTGGACGCGGCCCTCGAACCGTGGGTGGAGAAGTACCCGAACGTCCGCGTCTCGCGCCAGGCCTTCCCCGGAACGCCCAGCCGGATGCTCGTCGACTCCACCCGAGTCGTCGACATGCTGGTCATCGGCGGCCTGGCGCGCACCGAGGGGCACCAGGGCATGCGCATCGGCGCACTGGCCCACACCGTCCTGCACCACGCCCACTGCCCGGTGATCATCGTTCCTGAGAGCTGACCGCCGCGGTGCGCCCGGACCTGGCACGGCCCCGTGTCCCAGGTCGTGCCCCGGCCGGCCGCATGACCGGCCACCCGCCGGGCCCAGCGATGGCGTCGTCGCTGCGGGTCGCCGTCTTCGCCGGCTTCCAGAACCGCAGCACCATACAGGTCAGCGGTTCAGTCCAATGCGCACCGACGGCCGGCTGCGGTCCAGATCCGTCCGGCGTCACGACACGGGCCGTAGGGCCCTGTTGTGACTCTGGGGCTTGATCGAGGCTTGTGCCCGCAGGAGCTGTGTTCCAACAGGAGGAAGATCATGACGTTGATGCGTGCGGCTGTCGTTCCGGAGCTGGGCGGCAAAGTGGAGATCCGCGAGGTGCCGGTTCCCGAACCGGGTCCGGGCCAGGTTCTGGTCAGGATGCTGGCGTCCGGGCTGTGCCACACCGACATCCACGCCGCGAACGGGGACTGGCCGGTCAAGCCGAGACCGCCGTTCACCCCCGGGCACGAGGGCGTCGGGATCGTCGAGAAGGTCGGTCCCGGCGCCACGCTGCACCGCCCGGGCGACCGGGTCGCGATCGCCTGGCTGGGATCGGCGTGCGGGCACTGCCGGTACTGCCTGACCGGCTGGGAGACCCTGTGCGAAGCACAACGCAACAGCGGCTACGCGGTGGACGGGGCCTGGGCTGAGTACGCGGTGGCTTCGGACAGCCACGTGGTGGCTGTCCCCGATGCCGTGTCGTCCTTCGACGCCGCACCCCTGACCTGTGCCGGCGTCACGACGTTCAAGGCGGTCAAGGTCTCCGGGATCCAGCCTGGTGAGACCGCCGCCGTCTACGGCATCGGCGGCCTGGGACACCTGGCCGTGCAGTACGCACGCGCGTTCGGCGCCCGGGTCATCGGTGTCGACGTCGAGGACGCCAAGCTCGAACTGGCCCGGGACCTCGGCGCCGACCACGTGGTCAACGCCCGCACCACCGACCCGGTCGAAGCGGTCGGGGACCTGGGCGGCGCGGACGTCGCAGTGGTGCTGGCCACCTCGCCGCGGGTGTTCGAGCAGGCGTTCTCCTCACTGCGCCGCGGTGGGCGGCTGGTGTGCGTGGGACTGCCGGCCGACGACAAGATGACGATCCCGATCTTCGATCTGGTGCTCGGCGGGAAGTCGGTGATCGGGTCGATCGTCGGAACCCGGCAGGACCTGGCCGACGTGTTCGCGCTGCACGCGGCGGGCCGGACCAAGGTCATCGCCGAGGCCCGGCGGCTGGACGACGTGAACACCTGTATCGAGGAGGTCCTCGCGGGCAACGTGCCCGCACGACTGGTCTTCACGTTCTGAGATCGAAACCGGCAGCGGACGCGGGCGGGATGTAGCGAACGCCGCTCTTGACGCCGCCTCCTGTCCGGGACCCGCGAGGGCTCGTAAGAGCGCTGGCTCTGGCCAGCGCTCAGAAGGCCGCGCGGGCGATGGCTGAGATCGCGGCTGTCTTCACCGCACGCAATCGAGTCGCGACACTTCGCACAGACGCCGCACTATAATACGAACTCTGATATCTGCGGGGTGTTGGGGGGGCGACCGTCATGAGCGACGAATTCGAGGAGAAGCTCGCGCGCTATGAACGGATTCTGCGCGGCGAGGAACGGTATGGCGACGACGGCCACGATCTGGGCCCTATCGATCAGGCGCTGCGGTTCCAGCTCGATGAGCTGCTTGAAGAGATCGTCCGGCGCACTCGAGAGCGCAGCGCAGCGGCTCTGCCCGTCGGCGGCCTGGACCTGCTTGTCAGCTTGAGCGGCTTCTCCCCCATGGGGACAATCCTCACTTATCGGCTGCTGCGCCCGCGGCAGCTGCTGATAATCGGCTCAGAGGAGTCGAAACGATCTATTGATGTGATCGGGGACGCAGTGGTCGGCCCCGGGCAGCTGGCACACCGCAACTTCAACCACGAACCCTGTGACCCCCGGGATCCGATGTCCATCTATCGGCTGATCCAGAGCCGGCTGGACACTGTGTCCAAGGCGGAGAGACGACGACCGGTGGCGATGATCGACATAACCGGCGGCAAGAAGGTGATGAGCGCGGCGGCAGCGCTCGCGGCCTGGCAGCTGGACCTGCCCCTGTGCTATCTGGACGGGACCTACAGCGCGCGTCTGCGGCAGCACATCCCGGGCCAGGACCGGCTGCTGCTCCTGCCCAATCCGGCGGCGCTGTTCGGGGACCAGGAGATGGACCGGGCACGGGTCATGTTCGACGAGGGATCGTTCGCAGCGGCACGGGCTCGGTACGCACAGCTCGCCGAGTCGGTGCCGGAGCCGGCCCGTGCGCGGTTCATGGCAGCCCTGAGCGATCTCTATCAGGCGTGGTGCGACCTGGATCTGGATCGGATTCCGCGATCGGCGGACGAGACGCTGACCGCCCTGGACCGCGTCGGCGGACACACCACCAGCGCGTTCCGCGATCAACTGGAGCAGCAGCTGGCCTTCCTCAGGCGTCTGACAGGACCGGACAACCGTGCGGAGTTGACACTCTGCTTCACGCTGCTGGGGCGCTTCCATCTCGACCACGACCGCCGCGACTTCGCGGCGCTCCTCTACCATCGGACGATCGAGGAGGCGCTGGCACACCGGTTGGAGACGCTGGTGCCGGGGTTCGACTGCACCGCGCCGGACTACTCCTTGTTCCCAGACGGCGCACTGGCGGTCGTCAACAGGTATCGGGCGGCGCGCGTCCGCCTGGGGCTTCCGGAAGACCAGGCGCCGCCGTCACCGGTCGCGGGTGTGGCGGCGGCGGTACTGCTGGACGTGCTGGGTGACCCGATGCTGGGTCCGGCGCGGCTGACGCACGAGTCGCAGATACGGGAGTTGCGGGACGTGGCGGCGATCCGGGAGCAGTCGGTGCTCGCCCGAGGGACCGGGTCTGTCACCGAAGCCGGCCTCGATCGGCTGATCCTCATGGCGGACGCGATTCTGAACGCTTACTGGCAGCAGCACGGTGACGGCACCGCGCTGAACCACCGGCTTAACACCCTCGCCTTCATCAAGGCGCCGTTCTAGCCGGCTGAGGCAGGTCGTCATGGCAGAACGTCAGGCACGGATCCCAGAGCACTGGCACAGATGGTGGATCGCGCGGGCGGCGCAGGCCGATCCGGCAGGGTCGGTCACCCTGGAACTGACGATGAGCGAGCGTGGCAAACTGGCGCAGAAACTCGACAACGCCCGCTGTACCGGCGAGGACATCGCCCTCGACCTGGAGATGATCACATCGTTTCGGCGTCGTCCGGTGACAGCCCGCTATCCCGATCCCGCCTATGAGATCAAGACGCCGTCTTACTGGCTCCTGGCCGCCAACGTCGACTGGGACGGCGTGTCGGGGGTGGCTCAGGTCGTCGATCTCGGCCGGCACCGGATCCCCGACATGAACCCGCTCATCTCTCCACTGGTTCGAGGGCGCCTGTATTCGGCCCGTGAACCTGTGGCGTTCGACCTCGCGTCGGCGCTGCGGGCCTATGAGGAAAGCGTCATCGCGGCCAAGGCGTACGCCGCCGAAGCCGCCTACGGCAACGCGCCCTCCACCCCGCGAGCCGCCAGACTCGCGGCCCTGGACCGCCGCCTGCTCCCGGCCCTGGCGTTGCTCAGCCTCATCGAGAAGCGAGACGAGGTCGCGGCCGCCACGACAGTGCGGGGAACGCTGGACGCCGCCGGATCGGCTCACGCGCCCGGCGAAAGACCCGAGGCCGCCGATTTCGTACGGATCCGACTGGACGAGGCGAACGCCGCCTTCGTCGAGGACACTGATGTCATGGTGGACTTCCGGGACGGATCACCGCCGATCCCGGCCGAGGTCGCCGACGTTCAGGGCCGGGACCTGGCAGTACGTCCGAGATCCGCGACCGACGTCGAGAACCTGGAGGCTCGCGAAGGACCGCTGTGGGTCATCCGTCAGGCCAAGCCCAGGATCAAGTGGGCGGCGAACAACGCGATCAATCGTGCCCGCACCGGTGCCGTCGTCGGCGACTGGGACATGCTGACCAGGCTGGTCATCGATCCCGCGAAGCTGCCACAGGTACGGGTCGACGCGACGGAGTGCCCTGGAAGCGCGATCGGATCCCGCCTCAGCGCCGAACAGGAGACAGCGGTGCGCCGGGCGGTCGAGGCGCGCCACGCCTTCTTCATCCAGGGGCCTCCGGGCACCGGTAAGACGACGGTCATCGCCGAGATCGTGCGTCGGCTGGTGCGCCGGGGCGAGCGGATCCTGTTGGCGGCTCCGATGCACGTTGCCGTGGACGAGGTGCTGTCGAAGGTGCGGGAAGACCCGGCCGTCTGGCCGATGCGGGTGGCTGCCGAGTCGAAGAACATCCGGCCGGCCTTCGCGGACCTGCGAGAGGACGCCCTCGCGGCGAGCGTCGCGCGGCGGCTGAAACAGACCGTCACCAGCTCGGAAGATCCGTGGTCGGAAGAGGAGAAGCTGATCGCGCACCGCGTCGAGCTCCTCATCGGGCTGCGTACCGCTCAGCGTCTGCATTCCGCGGCGTCGCAACGCCTGCTGCGAGAAGCGCTGGAAGAGGTGGTCGCGGAACTGGAGGCGCGGCTGGCCGCCATCAGCGAAGACGAGGCGAAGTACCGCACTCTGGTCAACGCAGCCGACGCTGCCGACCGGGAGTGGGGCCAGGAGGAGCACGCCCTCGACGCCCAGATCACTGCCGCGCTCGATCACCTGAGAAGCATCGACAGGCGCTTGTCGGACGCCCAGTCGGTTTCGCAGCAGGCCGCGGCTGGCTTGGCAGAGTCAGAACGACAGCAGAACCAGGCCCAGGACCGCCTGAACAGCCTCACGGCGAAGATGGCGGCAGCACGTGCTGCCATCGCGCAGGCAAGCACGGTGATCGCCCGAATGGAGAAGGAAGCCGAGCTCGCCGCGCGCAGGCAGGAGTCAGCGCGGAACGCGTTGGCCGGGCTGTACGCCGAGGCGGAATCCCGGCAAGAGGCCGCGAACCATGCTTCGCACATCGTCGTCAAGAGCGAGCGCAGCAGCGGCGCCATCAAGCTGTGGTTCGCCGATCGAGGCCGGGGACAGCTGTCACGGTTGAGGGCCGAGCACCGTCGCGCGCAGGAGCAGGCAGCACGCGCCTTCGCGAAGGCCGCCGCTTCCGAAAAGAAGATCGGAAAGGCCGATTCGAAGCTGCGGTCACAACAGGCAGAGATCACCGAGCAACGCAGAATCCTGCAACAACAGCAGATTCAGATCCTGGGCGAGGATGCGGATCACCAGGCGGCCTCGACAGAGGCACAAAGGTGGACGGACAGGGTGGCCGATGATCGAGCGCGGATGCACGCGGCCGAGACTCAGGCGACCGAGCTCCGCCATGAGCGAGATGCGGCGCGAGAGCAGGCGGATCAGCTCGCGGCACGCCGCTCGATCGTCCGGGGACGACGGACACGTGCCCGGCGGCGAAGCGAACTCGAGCGTGGTCTTGTCGCGAAAGCGGAGGAGGAAGGGCGCGATACGGCTGCGGAACTGGCAGCTACCCGGACACGTCTCGTTCAGCTCAAGGAAGACGTAGCCGCAAAGCGGCAGTTGTTGGAACAGGCGCGGGCCACGGCGCTGCCCCTGCTCGGAGAAGTCCTGCCGGCGGATCTGGACCGGGCGGTCGACGAGGCCACAGGACGCCGGGCGCGCATCGCGTCGCTCCGAGCGCTCCGACAGCGATGGAGAGAGCTTCTGGGCGCCGACCGGGAAGAGTCCGGATCACTGGAAGACCGCTTGGACCAGTTCGGGCGCATCGCGGTCGACGCGACGAACCTGGTGTGCACGACGACGGCCGGCATCGCCGGGTCGCCATCGGCCCGGGACGCCGATTTCGACACGCTCATCCTCGATGAGGCCAGTCGTGTCGTGGACGTCGACTTCCTGATCCCCGCCGTCCGAGCCCGCCGCTGGATTCTGGTCGGCGACGAGCACCAGCTGCCGCCCTATGTGGACCAAGAAGTGGAGCAACACGTTCACGCGATGCTCGCGCTGGATCACCTGGAGCACACCGCCTCGGCGCCGCCGTCGGACACCGACCCGCTGGACGCGGCGATCAGCTGGGTGGCCGCTTCGCACGCCCAGGCCGCGCCGACCAGACCGATCCGGGTGGCCCCGACGACCTCGATCGCACGCGCGCTGCTGGAGGACGGCAGTTGGGACGCGCATTACCGGCAGCATCTCGCTGACACGCTCGCCCGGTTGGAAGACGGCTTGTCCGGAGTCCAGGGCGGCACCGACCCCGAACCGATCGCGGCGCTCATCAGCGAACTGGCGATCGGACAGGCCGTCAGCCGTTTCGAACGCTGCGTCACCGTGCCCGAGGCCGACCGTCTGGTGTCCCGGATGACGATCCAGCGCCGTATGGTCCCGTCGATCGCCGCCCTCGTGAACGAGCCGGTGTATGACGGACGGTATCAATCTCCTCATCCCGAGGAACTGGAACGGCTCGGCATCGCGGCCTTCACCGGCCCCCGCTACCCCGCTCCCCTGGCCTTCTACGACACCGGCCGATCCTCCCGCAGCGAGCGCCTGGTCGGCACGGGCTTCGTCAACGACTTCGAAGCAGACCTGGTCGTCAAGATCCTCCGGATGTGGGACGACATGGCGACCGCTTCGAACCAGACAGCACCTCCGACCTATTCCGTCCTCTCGTTCTACAAGGCACAAGCGAGCCTCATCGACCGGAGGTTGCGCCGTACGCCGTTGACCCGGCTGCAGCGCGGCGTCGTCAACGCCATCGACAAGATCCAGGGCCAGGAGAGCGACCTGGTGATCATCAGCTTCGTGCGGGCTCTGCGCGACCGCCGAGGACGCCCGCGCAGACCGGGACCCGGCACGCTCATGTGGCTGCAGGACCTGCACCGGCTGAACGTCGCGGTGACACGGGCCCGGCGCGCGCTGGCGCTGGTCGGTGACCGGCCGACGCTGGAAGCCCTGCGGGGCGACGACAGTGCGGTGAGGTTCTACCGGAACCTCTTCTCCCTGCTGGACGACGGCGCCGAGGGCACCGTGTACGTCCCGGACTCGGCGTTGTGAACCCGGCGGCGAGAAGCCGGGGTGCGCCGTCCGCTCGAATCCGGATCGGTGACGGGCCCGTCCGTCGGATCTCCGTCGCACCGGGTCCGGTACCGGCCGGGGACCGCACCGACACCGTCGTCCGCCTGAGCAGGGCGCTCATCCCCCTGATGGTCTGGCGCGGCGTGCCGGTGGTGAACACCGTGCGGGACAAGATCACCGTGGTGGAGCGCTTCGCTCTGGAGGCGGCGCTCGCGTTGGATCCGGTGTCGGCGGTGGAGCTCAGCGAACTCACCGGCCTGCCGCCCCAAGCGGTGATGCCGTTACTCGAACGGCTGCTGTCCACGGGAAGTCTCGATGCGGATGAATCCGGGACCGCTTACACGCCCACGGCGGCGACCCCCGAGGTACTGGCCGGGAACACCCTCACGACGATCGAGACGGCCACGGCGAACTTCGCCTTCCTGCCGTTCACCGATGAGCTGATCGTGCTCCCCTCCCCTTTGGAGCAGTGGGCGGCCAGGCTCGGGACCAGGACGGTTCAGCAGGCGTTCCGGCTCCCGCTGCCCGACTCCTGGGCGCAGTGGCGTCGCTATGACGTCATCAACAGGCACCTGGCCGACGACACCGCGATCCAGCGTCCGGACACGCTGTACCGCGCGATCGAGGCGGAGGACGACGACCCGGTCGGGTCGACATGCCCGGTGTTCGCCGCCGAACGCGTCACCGTCACCGACGTCGAGGGGGACCGCGTCGTCAGCCTGCGGTTCCGCAGCGGCGTCGACGCGGAGCGGAAGTCCTCGCCGAAACGCACGGTCGGGGCATCGCTGGCTGGGGTGGACCTGCTGGTCGATTCGTGGCTCGACATGGTCGACGCGGTGTGTCGCGACGAACTGATGCCGTTGCTGTGGCGGGCAGCGAGTGGCGACTCGGACGACCCGCCCGAAGACCTGGACGTGGTGCGCGAGACGTCCGGCGGTTTCACGCTGTGGCTGCCGGAGAAATCGGTGAACCGCCTGCTGGAGCTCGGTACACCGCTGTTGGGCCCGCGCGGGATCAAGGTGGGTGACGAAGAGGCTGAGATCGAGGCCACGGTGCGCTTCCGGCCACAGCCGGATGACGAGGCCGCCGTCGCAGGGTTCACCATCGATCGGGCGACCGCGTTGTTCGAGACCGACCCGGATGCGGGGATGGCAGACGCCATCGATCGCGCCGCTGCCGAGTACAGCTTGTCCCGGTATTCGGCTCACTATCCGGAGACTGAGACGGTGCGCGAGCGGATGTGGCGGATGCGCAGATACGAGGCTGTCTATTTGATGCGGGCGGGAGATGACTTCGATTACTCCTGACGAGATCGACCTCGGGGCCCGGCGCGTGCCCGGGTGGTATTGGTTCGAGTCCGGTGTCCAGCGCCGACCGTTCGAGCCCACACCCGGCACCGGGAGCGTGCGACACTGCTTCTCCTACGAACGCTCACCGAGCTCGATCAAGGAAGAAGCGCTCCGCCTCATCGCCGGCGCCGAACGGAAGATCTTCCTGGCGAGTTTCCGCTTTGTGGACGACGACTTGCGGGCGGCTTTGAGCAAGGCGGCCGACCGGCTCCGCGGCGGGGTCTACGTCATCACCTCGATCGCGTCCCGCGACCTGCGGCAAACCGTCGACTTCAAGGCGGTCTACGAGGAGGACGAGGAGGAGGACTGGCTGAGCTTCGACTCCGTGGGCGCCGATCCGAACGCGGAGGAGAACAAGAAGCACTACGCGGAACTGATTCGAAGCGGTGTCTGGGTTCGGGGTCATCCGGAATTCCACGCCAAGTTCCTTGTGGTCGACGACCGCGCCGCCCTGGTCTCCAGCGCGAATCTGGAGGCCGCGGCCCTGGCCGACGCCGTGGACCGCCCCGGACGGCGTCGGGGCTTCGACGCGGTGACCGGGGAAAGCGGAGTGGTCACCACGAGGGCCGAGGACGCGCGGCTGCTGGGCCGGTTCTTCGCCAGGCTGTGGCATGCGGAATGCATATGGGACGCTCCCCCGGGCGTCGGATACCAACTTCGTCAGCGGACGGCCTCGCCGAGTCCGTGCGAAGTCCCGGTTCCCGACGTCGGGCGCGTGGGGCCGATATGGACCGGATCGGGGGAACAGCTGATCCTCCAAACGCTCCACGACATCATCGGGTTGGCGGAGAAGGAACTGGTGCTGGCCACTTTCAGCGTCAAGGAACTCGACTCCCACCCGGACATGCTCTACGAACCGGTACGCGCAGCGGTGGCGCGGGGCGTCCGCATCAGACTCCTCGTCCGGTCGCGAAACTTCCTCGCGACCCGATCCGCGCTCGGACTGATGGCGGGATGGGGCGTCGCGGTCCACGGCGACGACAAGACCCACGCGAAGTGCGCGATCGCGGACGGCCGGGCCGGGGCATTGTTCTCGGCGAATTTCGACGCCGAACACGGCATCTACCGAGGCGTCGAGATGGGGATGCGGTTGGACGGCGAGACGGCGCTGGCGGAGGCCCTCCGGTTCTTCGAGCATTGTCTTGATCATGCGCCACAACGCCTGCACGGGGATCCGACCGCGCGGGAAGCCGCCGACAGCCTGTACGCGCCTCAGCTTCAGAGGTGGGATCCCGACGCCGTCTTCGAAGTCACCGCCGACGACAGGACGTGGGCAAGCCTTACCCGGACGCGCAGTCCGGCCCTGCTCGCCCGCGTCTCCGACGACGATTGGCAGCTCCACATCGGCGACGGGACATGGCAACTGCTGTCACGAGGCGGAGTATGGAGGCTCCAGACCCGGACCGCGCCCAGGCAGCCGGACCGTGTGCAGGCGGATCTGCTGGAGTCGTGGCTGGACAACAGACGGACCAGCCTCGAGAGGAACAAGGCAGACGAAGAGCTGCGTGGGGTGCTCGCGACGAGGCTCATCCGACAAGGCGGCTGAGCTTCCGGACCTCCTCGGCCAGCAGGTCGGCCATCAGGGAGGCCGGAAGCCCTTGCACGAGCTCGGACGCACGGGACAGTATGCGCCTCGACTGGTCGCGATCGGTGTGGCGCAAGTCGGCGCCGAGCTTGATCAGGATCTCGACGAGCTCGGCACGATCCGCGGTGCCCCACACCGATACCGGCACGTCGGGAAACTCCGTGATCAGCGCGTCGACGTCCCATGGATCCACGCCGGCCGGGCGGCCGCCCGCGGTCGCGACGTCCTCTTGGGGCACACAGCGGCTCGGACCGACAGCAGTCGGACGCGTGGCGAAGACGAACCGCCCGGCGCCGTCCTCGATCCGATACGTCGGCACCGGAAGCCCGGCCACAGCCAGGTCGTCGGTAACCCGATGCCAAAGTGCCGCCACGGTGAGCCGGCCCTCCACGTCGGCGGTACCGGAGTCGACGATGTCGGCCAGGCGTCGGGTGAAGTGTGTGTACGGCACCGCGACACCGGGTCCGTCCTCATACCACGCGGTGGCGTAAGCGCTGCTCGCGGCCAATACCGCGGCTCCCGTGGCGGCGGTGTACTCGAACATCGCCTCCGATCCGAGCCGGCCCCGGTGCTCGAGCGCCAGACCGGCGAAACAACAATCGAGAATGATGATCTTCACGCGGGCGCGGCTGATACGGAAGGCATTGCGCACCGCCGAGAACGGCAAGCTCGTGGTGGCGCGGCGCTCCGACACCCGGGTGGTGCCCACGAGACCGAGGCACAGCTCATCGTAGAGATCAGGTATGCCGTGGCCCACGAAGAAAAAGAGGGCTACATCCCGAACTTCGGCGAAGAGCTGGACCAGACGGTCGGGAAGGTTTCCCGGACTGTGCTCGTTCTCGAAGACCGCCACCCGCTCCGCCGGCCACCCGCAACGGTCCCGCAGAAGGACCGACCGCATGAGATGCAGGCTGTTCCGCACGGCGGGGACGTCATCGAACTCTTCGTACTCCGAGGTGCCCACGAGGACCGCCGCCGACCGCGAGAAGTCCCGCTCGGCCGCGTCCGTCAAGCCCCGGCTCCAGGCCCACCGCCGAGCAGCCGCTCAACCATGCGTCGCGTCTCGGCATCGGCGTTCGTCACCTCGATGGAGAACTTCTCGCCGGCCACTTCGGCCTCAATCCTGATTCCGGCACGCCGGGCACGAAGGAACTCCGGGAGGACCTTGGACAGCGCCACGAGTCCGCCGCTACCCACCATAACGCTGAGGACGTCGAGGGCGCCGAGCTCGCCCGTTCCCGGCTCTCCGGAATGCCGTCGGACAATGGCCGTGTCAACCCCGGCCAACCACCGCTCCAACGACCCGAGCTGGTCCTGCTCCGAGACCGACAGCGTGAACCGGTATTGAAGGCCGTCCATGCTTCCCCTTGGTGAGACCCTTATACGAGCTCTGCTATGACACCGCCAACGATACGCAAACGATGGCCGATCTCCCAGGGCTCCGGTCCTCATCGAAGCCACTCAGTCGCGGGCGGGCAGCGAAGGACCAAAGGCGTGATCACCTCGCCGAATCCGAGGCCTCGCGGGCTGCGGACCATCCCGAAGATACGTACGAGCCATCGCGATCTGATCTCTGCCACGTATCATCGCCGGCCCGGTCGCACGGCTGGGTCGTCATCACCGACCTGGTCGATGCGGCGCCTGCGCTCCAGCAGCGACGGGAAGAACGAGCCGGTGCGCAGCTTGGGGATCTGCAGCTCGACATCGCTGGCCGCGGTGGTCAGGCCACGGTCCCGGTATCCGGAGCGCACACCGGTGCGCTCCGGGCTGCGCTGGTAGGGGGCAGCGCCGATGGCGGTGGTGGCCTGGGCCTGCCGCATGTATTCCACCTGCCCGTCACCCCGCTGGTGTATCACCGGTCGCAAGATTCTCACCTTGCGGTTTCCCTGGATTCCAGGACTGGTGCCCCGACGCCGGCCGACGGCTGTCGATGGTGTTCGCGCAGGTGATGGGAGGGCTGTATGTCGGCCACTGGTCCCGACTCCCCCACGCCCCAGGCCGGCGACGAGGAGGTGGCGGCACTCCACCGGCGCGTCACACAGCTGGAGGCCGTCGTAGCGGCTCGGGACAAGAAGCTGGGGCACCACCCCGTGCGCTCCTTCTTCTCGGCGGTGCTGATCGTCCTGGCCTCCATCCTGGCCCTGCTGTCGGTGGTGTCGGTCTGGGCCGCCAACACGGTGACCGACACCGATCAGTTCGTCTCGACGCTGGGCCCCCTGGTAAAGAACCCGCAGGTGCAGACCGCGGTGTCGAACCGGGTCACGGACGTCGTCCTGGACCAGGCCAACGTCGACCAGGTGGTCGACCAGCTCGCGCGGGCCGCCGGCAATTCCAACCTCCCGCCGCAGACGCAGGCTCTGATCACCACCCTGAAAGGGCCGATCGTCAGCGGGCTGAAGGACCTGGTCGGCGTGGTCTCCGACAAGGTCGTCACCAGCGACCAGTTCGCCACCGTCTGGAACAACGCGCTGCGGCAGGCCCACACCGCCTTCGAGAAAGCCCTGACCGGCCAGGGCGGGGGTGCGGTCTCCCTGAACGACGACGAGGTCCAGATCAACATCGGGCCGGCCGTGGCGCAGGTGAAGGACCAGCTGGTCTCTCAGGGCTTCGCACTGGCGTCCAAGATCCCGACGGTGAACACGAGCTTCACCGTCTACCAGTCGAAGAGCCTGAACAAGGTCAAGACCCTGTTCAGGCTCCTGCAGATCATCGGCGACTGGCTGCCGATCATCACCGTCTTGATCGCTGCGGCCGGGGTCTACCTGGCGCGGAACCGCCGCAAGGCGCTGATCGGGAACGCGATCGGAGTCGCGGTGGCGATGCTGTTCCTGGGCCTGGCGGTGACGATCTTCCGGCCCTTCTTCATCGACCAGCTCCCGACGGACATCAACACCGGCGCGGCCGAGGCCACCTACGACCAACTGGTGAAATTCCTACGGATGAGCACCCGGACCGTGGGTACGCTGGCCGTCCTCGTCGCGGTCGGCGCGTTCCTGAACGGCCCGGCGCCGCTGGCGGTGTGGATCCGGGCGGCCTGCAGCAGCAGCATCGGGGCCCTGCGGGAGGTCGCCGACTCGGCCGGGTTCAAGGCCGGCGCCGTCGACCGGTTCACGGCACGCTACAAGCACTGGATCGGCGTCGGGATCCTGATCCTCGCCTCGGCCGTCTTCGTCATCTGGGAGCACCCCACCGGCATGGTGGTGTTCTGGTTCGCGTTCATCATCGTCATCGCGTTCGCCATCCGCGAGTTCTTCGCCCCCGGTCCCGGCCTGATCCGCCGCGACGAGGTGGCGGTGGACGACACGGCCGGCCCCGGCCCCACGCCCGCCTGACCACGTCACAGACGTCAATGCCGAACCATCGGCCTGGCGACCACGGCGTCGGTCAGGCCGGATCGGTGATCAGAAGGACGTCGATGTCAGCTGCCACACGCTGCAATGACGCCCTTCGCTGTGTCGTCACATGGCGGGCGTGGTCATATCAGGCAGCCTCCCAGTGCCGCCATGAGCATGGCAGCGGCGGCGGCGTGCGGCTCGCCGCCCCACACCGCGCTGGTCAGCGTGATCTGCCGTGCGCGGTCGGCGGTGATGAACGACAGCCCGAGGAAGCCCGGGCCGCCTCCGCCGTGGCCGAACACGCGGCCGGTGGGGAGGTCGGCGACTTCCAGGCCGAGGCCGAAGCCGGTGTCGCGGGGGTCCGTCATGTCGGCCAGTGTGGCGGTGGGCAGGAGGCAGCCGGGGGTGAGCAGGGTGTCGAAGAAGCGGTTCAGGTCCGCGGTGGTCGAGATCAGCTCGCCCGCGGCGCCGGCCATCGTCGGGTTCATCGTGGTGACGTCGACCGGGACGCCGTCGGGGGCGGCGATATAGACGTGCGCGTGCGGGCCCGCGATCCGCGGCGACGCTCCAGGCAGCTCGGTGTCGCGCAGGCCCAGCGGCCGCAGGATCCTTCGCTCCGCCTCAGTCCGCCAGGACCGGCCCGCCGCACGGTCGATGATCATGCCGAGCAGGATGTAGTCGGTGTTGGAGTAGTTCTGATTCGTGCCGGGCTCGAAGTACGGCGGGTGCGCGACGGCGATGCGGACCAGCTCGACCGGCTGGAACGTGCGTGAGCGGATCGCGAGCACGGCGGACGGCTCTGGCAGCAGGTCGCTGGTGTAGTCGAACAGGCCGCTCATGTGCTGGAGCAGGTGGCGGACCGTGATGCGCCGGCCGCCGGGGACGAGGCCGGGCAGCCAGTGCTCGACGGAGTCGGACAGCCGGAGACGGCCCTCGTCGGCGAGCTGGAGCACGACCGTCGCGACCAGGGTCTTGGTCACGCTGCCCGCCCGGTAGCGGCCGGCCACCGGCGCCGCCCGGTGACCGCCCAGCTCGGCGCTGCCGCTGCCGCCGCGCCAGACGTGAGTGTCCTCGCGGACCTCGGCGATCGCCGAGACCGCGCCCGCCGTCACGACCGCGTCCAGCAGCGCCACGAAGTCCGGCCCCGCCGAACGCTGAGGCGAGACCTCGTCGGCGGCCGCCGCTGAAGTGGACGTGATCGTGGCCGAGGCGGCGACGGCCAACCCGGCCGTCAACAGTGTGCGCCGACGCATCTGTGCTCCCTGAAGTCAGTGCCCGAGGATCTCGCCCCATGATCGTGGGGTCGGACGACTGGTGAACACGGTGCAGACCGCGTATTCCGGGGGAGGGTTAACCTCACCCCGCCCAAAAGACCTACAAACTCTGTGGCAGCTCGACACTGTGCGCCTCCGGTGCGGGCACCGTCGTCCGCGGCTCGTCGCCGGAGCGCGCTGTGAGGCTTAGCGCCACCGAGGCGGGGGGCGTCACCAGCGCGGACGCGCACGACCGGCGCGGGCGAGCGCGTTCCGCCGCACCGCCAGTCCTGGCTGCCCTCCGTTGTCACAACCTGGATCTTCCATAACGCTCATCCCGAGTGCCACAGGTAGACCATGCCGTCCTCATCGGCGGTTGCCAGAAGTCCATCGGGGCTGAACGTGACTGCGGTGACCGCCCCTGCGTGTGCGGTGTGGAGGGAACCCACCTGTCTGGTCGCCACATCCCATCGGCGGACCGTCCCGTCGGCGGCGCCGATCGCCAAGGTCCGCCCGTCGGGGCTGAACGCTGCCGGATTCCGGGTGTGCAGGTGGTGAACGACCGTTGCGGCACCGCCCGCGTTTCCCCACACCGGCAATGAGGTGTCCGAATCGGATCCCAGCGCCCCTTGGACCGGCTCCAACCGGAATCCGTCTTCGAACACGATGGCCAGCGTCTCGCCATCCGGACTGAACGCCAGCGCGTGCACTTGGCTCTGAGCTTGGGGGAATTCGTGCTGCCGACCATCCGCGAGATCCAAGAGCGCCGTGTAGGTACCGGCAGCCATGGCGGCCGTCCTGCCGTCGGGGCTGAACGCAAGGATCTCGACACGGCTCATATTCCCGTGCATCGGGCTCATCGGGGCCGAGGTCTCGCCTTCTCCGTCCTCGCCCCCTTCCTCCGGGCCGAATGCAACGCCCCAAGACTCCTCGGAGAGCTCGAGCGTATAGACACTGCGGCGCCGGAGGGCGTGCATCCGGAGCGGGCCGTCCGGCGTGCCGACAACCACCATCTCCCCGGCGATGACGAAGGCGACGGAGCCTACCGCGGTGCCGTGTTCGGTGAACAAGACCTCGAAGTTGGCTGCCGTGACCGGGTCCCACAGCCGCACGGCCCCGTCGTCGCCGCCTGTCGCCAGGGTTCTGCCGTCGGCCGCGAAGGCCAGAACGGTCACGGCGCCCACGTGCCCGGACAACCTCGTCACCGCATCGAGCGCCGCCGCCCCAAACGCCCATAGCCGGACGGATCCGTCGCGACTCCCGGTGACGAGGACTTCGCCGCCCACGTGGAAGGCCACTGCTGTGACCGCGTCGGCGTGTGCGGGGATCGACGCCAGTTCGATGCGGGGTTCCATCGCTGCGGTGTGTCGGCCGTCGCGATCGTCGTAGAAGACCACTGTGTGGTCGGCGCCGGAAACCGAGAACCAAATGTGGGCGCGGGGGTGGAAGGCTTTGTCGAGGCGCCAGAACCGAAGTGTTCCCTGCTTGTCGCCGGTGACGCCCAGCAACCCGTCGCGCCGCACGGCGGACAGCGCGGCCGAGACGATACCGCCGCCGAGGTTGTCGATGCGGACGGAACCTTCGGAGCTGCGCTGTTCGGTGTCGGCGAGTGCTACGACGTCGTTGGTTCCGTGGACGGCGAGCATCGAGCCCTGGCTGCTGAAGGCGAGGGCGACGACCGGGTGTCCGCTTTCCATAACCAGGTCACGGACACGGGTCTCCACGTCCCACACGGTCACGGTGCCGTGGTTCCCGCCGACTGCCAACGACCGTCCGTCGGAACTGAACGCGAGCGACGAGAGCGGGCCGACATGCTCGAGTCGGGCCACGGTCCGTCCGGACTCGACGTCCCACAGCGCCACGGCCCCGTCCTCGCCGCCGACCGCCAGAAGATCTTCCGTGGGGTGGAATGCCATGGTCGCGACCCGGGCCGAGTGCCGGAGCACAGGACCCGGCACACCCCGGTCGCCTCGCCAGATCTGCACGGTCCCGGCGGCGTCGGCAGTGGCGACCAGACTTGACCGGTCAGCGCATGCCACCGCGGTCACGGGGCCTCTGTGCATGGGAAGCGTCCTGGACGTGACGGGACGACCGCCGACCATCGGGGTGGTGCCGACGGCTCGACTGCCCAGCAAGCTCCTGACCTGGTCGACGGAGATGGCGTAGCTGTCCCGCTCGCTGGAACTGCCCGCAGGCGCAGCGACCAGGAGGCCCAGAAGTTCCTCGGTCTCCCGGTCGACGACCGGGCTGCCGCTGAAGCCGGGCTGGACGCGCAGCGCCGCCGCGACGTCGCTGTCGAGTTGCAGCCGCCCTCCGCCGACGACGCCGCGCACGGTTGCGGACACCCAGCTGCCGTCCGGACGCGGCGGGACACCGGGGTAGCCGAACACGTCGGCGATCCGCCCCACCGTCGGTGTTCCGGATGCCAAGCCGATCGGTGTGGCGCCGGCCGGCACGCGCCACTGGATGCGCAGGACCGCGAGATCAGCGCCAGGCTGGTCGGTCTGCGTGGGCGGCAGCCACAGGACGACGCGGGCCTGCCTCCAGGCGTTCTCGTCCAGGAGCGGGAAGCGGAGCGTGACCTCATCATCGGGAACCTCGCGGCTGCGCAGCTCTCGCCCGAGTGCGGCGTTCACCACGTGCGCACATGTGACAACGTCGGCGTCGCCGAGGTAGCAGCCGACTCCGGCGGTCTCCCGGGCGACGGTCGCGATCTGGACGAGAAAACCGCCGCGGGAAGTCACAAGCTCACTTCCCCTCCGGCTCGGCGCCGCCACTCCAGTTCACGCTCACAGTGAAGTGCACTTCGCTGGTTCCCTTCGCAACGATCAGCCCGGCTTCCGCGCTCAGCATGAGCCCGAACTCGACGGTGACGCTGTCGGGCTCGAGAGCGCGCAGCCGGGCGCCGATCGCCTCGATGGCGGGCTTGATCTGGTCCAGCGCGGTCTCCAGCGACTCACGGGCCCCGTTCACGCTGGCCAGGCCGGACCGGGCGGCCAACGTGAGCTCGCCCGTGTCCGCCTCGGCTGCGACCGCTTCGACGAACAGCCGTCCGCCACCGTCGACCGGAATCTGGATCACGTCCATGCTCTCCCCCATCGAATGACGACATCAAAGCACTGCGATCCTTGCCGAATCGAGGGGCTTGTGTCCACTGTCCCCGGCCGCCGCGGTGAACCCCTCGCAGAACCAGGTCGACGTGGTCCTCGGCTGATCCGCCTCGCCACGTGCCGCCCTGGAGCTCTTGGAAGTCGATCAGCAGAGACGGCCCGCGGGCTCGAAGGTGTGGCAGACGTTGCGGCTGAAAGTGTTCCTGGGCCCGCCGTCCCGGTCGGCCATGTCCGCGGGCTTGTTCCCCGTGGCCACGTTGCCGGTGATGGTGTTGCCGGTGTCGGGTCCGCCGCGGAAGCTGCGGAACAGCACGACGCCGCCGGACATGGGGGAGGCACCGACGTTGCCCGCGATGACGTTGCGCGTCACCACAGTGTCCTCCACGCCGGTGAGTACGATGCCGATGCCCTGCAGGTATGGCAGGCGGCCGTCCGAGGCGCAGTACTTGTTGTTCGCGGTCACCAGATTGTCGCGAACGGTCAGGGCACCGCCGCGCGGGATCCCCTCGTCACCGACTACGAACACCCCCGAGCAGTTGCCGGTGATGACGTTGCCCTCGAGCGCCAGGTTCCGGGCCCTGCGCAGTACGGCGCCGAACCGGTTCCCGGTCAGCTTGTTGCCGATGATGACGGTCCCGGCGGTGTCGATCGCTCCTCCCTCGCCGTAGGCGATGTTCGTGACGAAGACCCCTGCCTGCCCGTTGCCCCGGGCCCGGTTGCCCACCAGCAGCCCGCGCGTGGACTTCTCCTGGCTGATGCCCTCCTCCCCGTTGTCCTCGACGAGGACGTCGCGGACGGTCATCCGGTCGGTCTCGGAGCCCGAGACGCCGTTCTTCGGGAAACCGGAGACGGTGAGCGACTCGATGACGACGTCGGTGACCCGGTGTCCGGCCGTCCCGTGCACGCAGATGCCGTGACCCGGGGCCGTACAGTCGCCTCCGACAGGGTCGCCGCCTCCGGTGGCCTGGGCGGCCCGCGATGCGGGGCCGGCTCCGGTCGCATGGCCGGCATCGTCCGCTGGGGTGATCACGGTCGCGCTGCCCATTCCCCGGATCGTCACACCCGAGACCGAGACGAGGACGCTTCCCCGGTATGTGCCGGGGAGGAGGAGGATCGTGTCGCCAGGGTGGGCACGATCGACGGCCTGTTGGACCGACTCACCAGGGTGCACGATCTTGAGGGAAGCGGCCTGCGCGGGCAGGGCGGCGCCTGCCACCAGCACGCTGGTGGCGAGAACACCGACCGCAATGCCCGACGAGGGTCGAGCCCGACCTGAGGGCATCAGTTCCCACCTTCCCTTGACGGCGCCGTCGCCGACGTTTTCGACTATTGAGACGATTTTCACCGAATCAAAGCTATGGGCCCGTGCCAGCTCTCACCATCGGTGCTGGGCCGGATGGGGCTCGCCTGAGCTGGCCGAAAACTCATGCGACGATCATGTCCAGAACGCCGGGCGGGGTCACCGCGGCGGCGATGATCACGGCGCCGGAGAGCGCCGGCACCAGCCCTGATGTGGTTTGCACTTGTCGGGGTCAGCCGACACCCCATGGGCCTTTTATCTGAAGCCTGCGGCGGTTGCGGTGTGCCTGCGGCGCGGCTGAGCGCCGGGAGCGCGGACAGAGCCGCCCCGCTGCATCTGTACACCGCGAGCCGATGCGCTGCGGATACCACGTGCGGATGGACGGGGACGACCTGACCGTCAAACCGCCGGAAGCCTGATCCGCTGCCGCCGCGGCTGCTGCTGGTGAGGTAGGAGGCGGGCGCTATTCGCGTCGGCGTCGTGGACGTCAGTATGTTGTCTGTCGGGGCGTGCCCGGCTCTGGTGAGTGATCGGGCTTCGGGGCGGGAGGACGTGTGGCGGTTCTGATCGGCGGCCGGTACCGGCTGGACCGCGAGCTGGCCGCGGGCGGGTTCGGGACGGTGTGGGAGGCGTTCGACACCACGCTGCGGGTCGGGGTGGCCGTCAAACAGGTGCGGCTCGATCCGGCGGCGACCGATGCCGAGCGGGCCGCGGCCGTGGTGCGGGCCGAGCATGAGGCGCGCAACGCCGCCCGGCTACGCGACCACCCCAACATCGTCGCCGTCCACGACGTGGTCACCGAAGGGGGCACGCCGTGGCTGGTCATGCAGCTGGTCGCCGGGCGGTCGCTGCAGCAGGAGCTGGCGGCGCGCGGGCGGCTGGCTCCGGACGAGGCCGGACGGATCGCCGGGGGCGTGCTGGCGGCGCTGGCGGCGGCGCACACGGCCGGGATCGTCCACCGGGATGTCAAGCCGGCCAACATCATGCTCGCCGACGACGGCAGCGTGCTGCTGACCGACTTCGGGATCGCCAAGCACCACGCTGACACCGTCCAGACCGCCCACGGCACGGTGATCGGCTCACTGCCATACATGGCTCCCGAGCGGCTGGACGGGCACAGCCTGGCGGCGGGGGATCTGTTCGCGCTCGGCGTGACCCTCTACGAGATGACCGAGGGGGTTTCACCGTTCGCGAGAGATTCCCTGACAGCGATGATGTCCGCGGTGGTGCTGCACACGCCCGAGGCGCCGAAGCACGCTGGTTCGCTGACGCCGTTGGTGCAGGCACTGCTGGCGAAGCAGCACACGGATCGGCCGGACGCCGTGGCGGCGTTGGCGCTGCTCGGGCGATCGACTGCGCGGCCGGCGGCTTCGCCCGCTGTGGCGACGACGGCGGTGGCGCCTGCTGCTGCGGCAACGGCGGGTGCACCTGCTGCGGCGACGGCCGCCGTGGCGAACGTGGCGGCAGCCGCGCCGATCGCGGAGACCGTGGCCGCCACCCCCTCGCGCGACGCCGAGACCGTCTCCGGGCGGCGGCACGGGCGGGCACTGGCGAACGAGTTGATCCGCGTGGCGGCCGGCGATGACGACGGCGCGGACGAGGCGCAGCTGGTGGTGTGGGCGATGGCCCTCCATCTGGCCGACGACGAACCGCGGACGGCTGAGCGTTTGGTCGACGCGATACCGGAAACGGGTTGGCGCGACGACGCCCGGATCGCGTTGGCGAAGGCAGTCTGGCGGCGCGACCCGCAGCAGGCCAAGCGGCTGATCGCCGACATCAGCCCCAGCAGTGGGTACCACGTGGCGGCGATGACGCTGTGGCGGATCGATGTCGGCACCGCCGAGCGCCTGGTCCGGTCCGAGAACAACGTTCTGTGGCAGTCCGAATGTCTGGCCGACCTCGCCACGGCGGTGGCGTCGGTCGACGCCGCGGACGGTGAGCGCATCGCCCGGACAGTCCCGTTGGCGGACTGGCGGGCGGCGGCACTGGCCGCCGTCGCCGCCGCGATCGCCATGACTCACCCGGCGCGGGCACGGGAGCTGGCCGAGGAGGCCGTGAGCTGCGCGGCGGCGCTGACCGAGCGCCCGGAACGTGCCGTGGCCCTGCGCAAAGTGGCCGGTTCGGTCGCGCTGTTCGATCCACAACGGGCCGAGCGAATCGCCCGCAGCCTGATGGAGTCCTTCGACCAGCCGGATAAACGGCGTGCTCGCCGCAGATCCCGCAGCGACGGCAGCGCACTGCTGTCGTTCGCCCCGGCACTGGCCCCGGTGGCCGCCGCCGTCGCCCGGACCGACCCCCGCCGAGGCTGGGAGCTGGCGCGGGAGGCTGAAGCGGCTGATCTCACGCAGCCGACCTCCGAACTGGACTTCCGCAACGCGGCCATCAAGGTCGGAATCCTCGGCCATCTCGCGGCGGCGTATGCCGCCACCGAGCCCCAGCGGGCGAGGCAGCTGGCCGAGGAGGCACTGCGCATCGCCGAAGCCCAGTCCCACTTCTCGGTCGATGCGGCGGTCGCGGTGGCGGGCGCCTTCCCGGACCTGGCCGACCGCGTCGCCGCCACCCTCGTGTGGGACCACTCCCGCGACGAGATGGTGGCGCGGCTGTCCGCGGGTCACCCGGAAGCGGCCGCAGCCGCGACACCGGCCACGGCGGCAGCGGTGTTGTCCGTCGCCGCGACCGACCCGCACCGGGCCGCCCGCCTGGCCGGCGGGATCGGCGACGCCGGTGACCGCCTCGCCGCGCTGGTGCAACTCGCCGAGGCGGTGGCCGACCGCGAGCCGGACCTGACCGGCCGGCTGTGCGACGACGCCGAGGACACCATGCTGAAGGACCCGGACCTCTACGCGGTCAGCGATCTCCTGGCGACAGCCGCCCGCGCCGCCGCCGACCCGCACCGGACGCGGACCCTGCCGGACGAGCTGATCCACATCGCCGCCGCGGTACCGGCCGGCCCGGCCCGCACCGCGGCGCTCGGAACGGCGGCTTCGCTCATCGCCGGGCTCGATCCCGAGCGCGCCGAGTCGATGGCTCGCGACCTCGAGGACGAATGGCGGATGTGGGCGCTCGGGCTCGTCGCGTGCTGCCTGATCCGTGGGACCGATCCACAAGCCTGGCGACCGGGCAGCGGCGTCGTCACCTTCGCCAGGAACAAGCTCTTCTGGGACCCTGACCTGGGCAGCCCGCTATGAAGCGTTGAGACAGGAACCCCGAGATCCCCGGCAGAGTCAAGCTGGACCCGCGGCGCTTCACTTCCTCACGTCAGCGGCACGGCCTCCCCTGCCTCTCCGCCGGCCACGTCGATCATCCACGTGAGCGCCGCCTGAGGAAACGGGTCGTCGTCGTGTTCGAGGACGACCCGCAGACCTCCTCCCGGAGCAGCATGGTCATACCCGGCCAGACGCCAAAGACCGCCGGCTCCGAGAACCCAGTACAGCCACTGCCCCAGCTCCCAGCCGCGCTCAGCCTCAGCCGCCGCCTGCCGCTCCGGCGACATCCGCCGCCACTGTTCCAGCCATGCCAGTTTCTGCTCGCGAGTCGCGGGCGTGGCGAACCTGCGCAGCAGCCAGTCCGGCAGGAGCGCCGCCCAGCCCGCGTGGTCCGACCGGTCCGGCACGTGGGGCGCCGTCAACACCTCGATGAGACTGACGAGTGCCGCGTCGACGGCGGCGTCGCCGCCGACTGGAATGGCACTTCTCATCGAGGTTTCCCGTTCTCTCGTCCGGTGGATCCGATGGGTCCATGATCTCCCGCGGTGGCCACGACGCTAGCAGGCCGATCCGGTGTCGGGGATGATCGCGTCGAACATCTGCGCTATGTGCTGTGGTCGCAGCATGTACTGGTCGGCCGCCTTGGTGACGTCGACGCGGAGCGGCGCGTCGGGGAAATCGCTCGCCATGTTCTCCGGGACCGCGGTCTGCCTCAGCTGATCGAGGAAGCTGCTCGACACGTCGAAGCTCTTGATCTGGGTGTCGCTGTAGCCCTGAGCCAGTCGCTTGGCGAGCCAGTAGTCGGCGCGCGCCTTCTTGCCGAAGTTGAGGAACAGCGGCTTGCCGGCTCCTCGGATCAGGGGGTTGCCGTTGACGATCCGGATCCGCTCGTTGCCTGATCCCTCGACCCGGTACACCGTGGTGGTGCCTTCGGCGGTGCAGAGGTCGCCGCGGTGGACGCAGGCCGGGCCTCCGCCCGGTGCGCAGATCGTCTCGCCCGTGTCCTGGTTGAGCCAGTTGCCGTCGGCGGTGCACTGGAAGCCGTCGGGGAGGAACAGACACCGCTTGGGCTCCCCCGCCCCTCCGAAGTCCAGCAGCCCTGGGACTTGCGGTCCGTCGGCGGCTTGGGCGCAGGTGGTCAGGGCTCCGCCGCTGCCGCAGGTTCCGTCCGCGGCCGCGACGCCTTGTCCCGACACCGGTGTCCGTGCGGTGCCGACTCCCGGGGTGGGCAGCACGATCGGGTTGTCGAGGTCGATGAGCAGTTGGGAGATGGTCTCCCAGGTATGCTCCACGACGGTGTTCGTGTTGGTGGTCCATGAGCCGTCGGAGTAGTACGTGGTGACCGTCGTGGTCGTCTGGACGTACTTGTCGGTGCGCGTGTAGAGGTACGTGTCGTCGTACCACTGCGTGACGGTGGACCAGGTCTTGACCTGGGTGTTGGTGGCGGTGCCGGTGACCACGACCGGCGGCGGGGCCGGCGGGCCGGGGTCGGCCGCGGGGTTCGCCGGGCCGGCGCCCGGGGTGGTGCCGGTGCCGGGCGCGGTGCCGGTGTTCGGGTTCGTCGCCACGTTGGTGCCGGTGGCGACGTTCGTGTTCGCGTCGGATGCGGGGTCCGCGCCGTTGTCCACCGACAGTGAGCCGTCGGCGTCGACCTTCATGTAGTAGTAGACCCCTGCCACCACCACGACCACGACAGCGCCGACGACCAGGGCTTCCAGGCAGCCGATGATGCACGCGGCGCCGGCGGCGATGTCGACGCCGGCGTCGGCCAGCGCGCCGCCGACGGCCTCGGCGACTTCGGGGATGGCGTCGGTGACACTTTCCAGCCACCCGCCGACGCTGTCCGCGAAGTCCGAGTACACCTGGTCGAACGTGTCACCGATGCCCGAGGTGACTTCGTCGAAGGTGTCCGAGACCGTCGAGGTGATGTCGCCCCACCAGTCGTGGCCGTTCCGGTCGACGCGGCTCGTGGGGTTGCCCGAGCCGTAGGCGTAAAGGTTGGCGTCCGCCGCGGCGCCGATGCCGCCCGGTGCGGAGTCCTGCGAGAGGAAGCCGCCGGTGCCGGGCGAGTACCAGCGGGACTGCGCGAGCACGTGGCCGGTGGCCGGGCTGGTCCAGCCTCCTTGGAAGCCGAGCGGGGCCATCCCCGCTCCGTGGGACACCGGCTCGCCGAACGGGCCGAAGGACTGGGAGCTCTGGACGTTTCCGGTGGCGGGATCGGCCGCCGCCATCACGTCGCCGTGGATGTTGCGCAACAACGACGAGGCAGCGACGCCGCCGGTGGCCGGCTTGGCGGCGATCGGGCCGCCGGCCAGGTCGCGGGCGTACAGCCAGGCCCCGTCGGCGACCGGCTCCCGGTCCAGCCCGTCGTACTGGACGATGTTGTAACCGGCTGTGGTGACGCGGCCGAGGGCGTCATAGGAATAGGTGGCCGACGGCCCGTCGCCGAGCAGCTGGTTGAACGCGTCGGACTGCGACGTCGTGGTGGTCGCGGGGCCGCCGGCCGGTGTCGTGGTCTGCGACGCGAGCGGACCGCGCGGCTGCCACTGGTAGGTGCTCGTGCCCTGGGGGCTGCTGGTGGACAGCAGCCGGTTGCGCTGGTCGTAGGCCGCGGTGGTGACGATCGGGTTGATCTTCGTTCCCCCGCTGAGCGTCCACGTGGTGACCGAGGTGCGGTTCCCGGCACCGTCCCAGCCGTAGTCGGTCTGGCTGGTCACGTCCTTGGAGCTGATCAGGCGGTTGTCCGCGTCGTAGGTGTAGGTGCGGCTCGGCTCGGTGGCGAGCAGCCCGAACCCGCCGGTGGAGGTGAGGTTGCCGTTCGGGTCCCAGCCGTAGTTGATGGATCCGTTCAGGGTTCCGGAGGCTGCGTAGGAGAACTCGGTCGTCGGCCTGCCCAGCCCGTCGTAGTTGTACTGGTAGCTCGGCCCCGTGAGCCCCGCGCTGGTGGTGTCGTTCTCCTTGGTGAGCTGGCCGGCGGCATCGTAGTGGAAGGTCCGCTTGCCGCCGGTGAGCGGATCGTTGACGGTGGAGACCGCGTTGGCGCCGTCGTAGGTGAAGTTCGTCGTGCCCGCGGCGCCGGAGCGCGAGGTCAGGCGGTCGTCGGCGTCGTACTGGTAGAGGTAGGTGTCGGTGCCGTCGCCGGAGAAGCTGCCGTGACTGTATCCGGCGAGCAGACCACGGTCGTTGTAGGCGATCGTCTCGGTGCCGTAGAGCGCGTTCAGGGAGGTGAGACGGCCGTCCAGGTCGTAGCCGAACTGCCGGGCCATGGTCAGGCCCTCGGATCCGGTGCCGGTCTGGCCGGTCAGGCGCCCGAGCAGGTCGTAGGCGGATGTCACGGTGACTCCGCCGGGTTGGACCTGCGTGGTCGGCAGGCCGGCGGCGTTGTAGTCGGTCGTCCACTGCCGGCTCGCCGTGTCGGGCTGGGCCGCGGTGGCCGGCGCGGTGGTCACGCTGGGCAGGCCCCAGACGTTGTGGGTGGTGTGGGTCGCGTGGCCGTTCGCGTCCGTGACCCGGCTGCGATCGCCGTCGAGGTCGTAGCCGAAGGCGGTGGTCGGCGCCGGCTGGACGGTTCCGCCGGCGTCGGTCGGCGCCGGATCGGTCAGCAAGGTGGCCTGGTTCAGCGCGTTGTACGAGGTCTGCCACACCTGATTGTTCGGATCGGTGACCGACGTGACGTTGCCCGCCTTGTCGGTCACGTAGCTCCGGACGGCGACCACCGCGCCCGTGGCGTCATAGGAGGTCTCTGACGTCCGGCGGCCGGCCAGGTCGTACTTGGTGTCGGTGTGCCGGCCCAGCGGATCCTTGACGCTCACCGGACGTCCGGCGACGTCGCGTGTGTAGGTCGTGGTGCCCCGGTCCGCCGGGGTGTCGGTGAGCAGCGCGCCGGTCTTGTCGTACGTCCGGGTGTCCGAGGCGTCCGCGGTGGCCACTTTCAGGACGTCGCCGAAGGGGTCGTAGGTGTAGGTCGTCGTGTATTGGGCCGGGGTGGTCGTGCCGCTGACGTAGCGCTCCACCTCCACGATCGTGGACAGGCGTTCCATCACGTCGTAGGTGCGCAGGGTCTGGGCCCCGGTCGGATCGATGGTGGACAGCAGGTGTCCGTCGTCGTTCCAGGCCAGGCGGGTGACCCCGGGCGCGGCCCCGGCCGCGGCGGCCGGCGCGGTGATCCGGTAGGCCCGGTTCCGCCGGTCGTAGTCGTACTTGGTGACCTGGCCGAGCCGGTCGGTGTGGGTCAGGACGTTGCCGTCGCCGTCGTAGGTCCACTTCTCCTTCGGGCTGACGACGGTGCCGTCGGACTCGGTCGAGGTCGGATAATCGACCTCGGTCCGCCGGCCGTGGTCGTCGTAGACCGTGTGGGTCGTGGCGCCCTTGGGGTCCTTGACGTCGGTCAGCTCTCCGAAGGTGTCGTATCCGCGCGCGGCGGTCGGGTTCGCCGCGGTCGCCGCCTGGCCGGTGCCGTCCTCGACCTGGACCGTCGGGGCGGTCATGCTCACCAGCCGTTCAAGGTTGTCGAAGGCGCTGGTGGCGGTGAACGCCGGGTCGGGCGGGGCCGTCGACCCCAGCGCGGTCCCGCCCCGCGGGTCGGTACTGGCGACGATCTGCCCGGTGGCGTCGCGGGCGTACTGGGTCACCAGGTCGGGCGTGGCGTCGTTGTGCACGGCCGACTGCCACAGCCGGCCGTCGGCCGTGTACGCCTTCGTCGCGGTCTCGGTGCGGGTGCCGTCGGTGAGGGTGGTGACCAGCGGCTGCTCGTCGGCGTTGAACGTGGTCGAGGTGGTCCGGTTCAGGCCGCCCGGGTCGACCGTCGTGGTCTGGACGCTTCCGCGGCTGTCATAGCCGGTGGTGGTCACCCGGGCACCGTCGCCGGCGGCGTCCTTGACGATGTTCCCGGCCTTGTCGTACGTGTATTGATGCAGGACCAGCTGTCGCGGCGCCGCCGAGGGGGTGTCGCGGTAGCTTTCGAAGGTCTCGGTGAGCTTCAGGTTGTCCGGCGAGTAGGTGTAGTCGACGACGTGGCCCATGGGGTCCGTGGTGGCCGCGAGCCGTCCGGCGTGGTCGTAGTAGTAGATGGCCAGTGGCACCGTGCGCGGGGCGGTCGGGACGGTGGGGTCGTCGACGAAGTTCGTCAGGGATATCGTGCCGAGCCAGCCCTGCGGCGTGTAGGCGTACGAGTACACGGCGCCGACGCCGTCGGTGCTCGAGGTGACGTTCCCCATGCCGTCGTACGAGGTCTGCGCGGTGACGACGCCGTCCAGCTTGGTCCGCGTCCGGCGGCCCCGCTGGTCGTAGGTGTACTCGGTGGTCCGGGCCGGGTCGCCGCCCGCCGTGGTCGCCGTGGTGTCGCCGGTCGTGCTGGTCAGCAGGTTGCCGTCGGCGTCGTAGCCGTTGGTGGTCTTCTTCTGGTGCGCGACGCCGGTGATGCTGTTGGTCACCGCGGGATCGAGCTCAGTCAGGACGTGCCCGGAGCCGTCGTACGTGAAGTCGGTCTCCGCGGTGCCGGGACCGCCCACGCCGGAGACGACCTTGCGGACCACGTGGCCGAATCCGTCATAAGTGAGGTCGGTCTGCGTTCCGGTCGGGGTGACGATCCTGGTCTGCTCCCCGACCGAGTCGTAGCTGTAGCGGGTCACGCGGCCCATGGGGTCGGTGACCGAGGCCAACAGGCCGCACGGCTGGCCGACCTGGGACTGCCACGGGTCGTTGACGACCGGGGGGCCGAGGTTCGGGCCCCAGGTGCCGGTGCCCTCGCAGGTGTAGGCGTAGGTCGTCTTCGCCCCGGCGTGCGCCGCCGCGGTCGGCGGCGCCGTCGCCGTGGACAGCAGCCCGAACGTGTTGAAGGTCTGGACGGTCGCGGCACCGTCGGGATCGGTGCTCTGGACGAGCTTGCCCCAGCGCGCGTCGCTGGGATTCGGCGGCTGACCGGCGTCGCTGGTCCAGTACTGGTAGTTGCGGCTCACGATGGTCGCGTTGTCGCGGTAGCCGTCGACCGTCGCCAGGCGTCCCCAGCCGTCGTAGTAGTACTCGGTGACGTTGCTGTTCTCGTCTGTCATCCCCGCGACGCGCCCGAAGGCGTCATACGTCCAATAGCGCGAGTTCCAGGGCTGCGGAGTGGCCGTGTTGGTCCAGCGGGTCCACAGGTTCCCGGACGGCCCGTACTCGTAATCGGTCAGCACCCCCGCCGGCGTCTGGACCTGGATCGTGAAGGCCGCTTCGGAGTCGACCGGGTCCAGCTTCTGGTAGAGCCAGGAATCGCCGGTGGGCGATCCGGAGTTCGGGAATCGCACCGACGTCACGCGGCCGGAGCCGCCGGAGTCGTAGGAGATCGTCGTGACCTCCCCGCCGCCGTTGGGCGCGTGCAGGCCGCTGAGCAGGCCGCCCGGGCCGTTGTTGTCGAACGTGGTGCAGGAAAGGATGTCGCTGCGCGGCCCGCAGACCGAGGCGAGATGGTTCCCGGAGTAGCCGTAAGTCCAGGTCTGGACACCCTGAAGGCGCTGCGCGGGGTTGGCGCCGTTCGACGATAGCGAGGCGACGGTGCCACCGCTGTTCCAGAGCACGTATACCGACCGCAGCGCGGTGTTGAAGGCGGTGATCTGCCCGGCGGCGTTACGGGCCACGGTGATCTGGTCGTACGAGGGTGTGGTGATGCCGCTGAGGACTCCGGAGGAGTCGAAGGAGTAGTAGGTGCCGTCGGGCATGCGGATCGAGCCCTTGGACACCGAGGCGCCCTCGTCGCTCTCGCCGAACGGTGCCGCCCAGCTGCCGTCGGGGTTCTTCTCGTAGCGCAGCCGCCGGCCGTCCGGGTACGCCACGGTCATCGACCCGTCGGACGCGGTCGTCTGCCTCAGGTCCAGCAACGAGGACCAGCCGGCCCCGAATACGCCGACCGCGGCGTCGGCGCTGTTGTAGGTGCGGCCAACGGTGATCGAGGTGTCGAACACGGGCACTGAGATGTCGGTGTCGGTGCGGGTGTAGTCGCCCTGGAAGAGGTCGACACCGGCCGGGTCTGCGTGGCCCGGGCCGACGTTGCCGAGCGGATCCGGTGTGACCACCGTCTCCAGCGGGCTCATCTCCGACCAGGGTGTGGTCGCGGTGGAGTCCTGGACCCGGACCTGCCAGTAGTAGGTGCGGTTCCAATACAGCGCCCCGGCCGGCGGCTTCCACACGTCGTTGACGGAGAAACCCGCGGCCGACCAGGTCAGTGCCCGCCATCCGGAATCCCAGCACGTGCCGGCGGCGGGGTCGGAAGCGGTGCAGACCCGGAACTCGTCGCTGGTCTGCTTGGTGCCGTCGGCGCCCACCGTGATCACGAGCTGCGGGAGGAGGGTGTCGAGCGAGGCGCCGGCCGCCGGGGACGAGATCGTCGCGGTCGGCGGGTAGTGCGGGACCGTGAAGGCCAGGGCCTGGGAGGCCGGGACGCCATAGTCGGTGAAGAAGGTCCCGGAGTCGTCCTCCATGTCCCAGACGAGCTTGAACGAGCCGGCGGGCAGAAACTGCACACCGGCGTAGAGGGTGGTGTACTGGCCGGGAGCCAGCGGTGCGGACAGGGCCGAACTGAAGCCGCGGAAGTTGTAGACCGAGCCGTCGGCGTTGTAGAGGTGGTAGCCGAGGGCGAAGTTCGTGTTCCACGTGAAGTTCGACGTGTTCGTGACGGTGACCCAGATTCGGCCCGGTGAATAGTACGTCGGGACGACGTCGAAGTTCGCTGCCGAGCTGTAGGTCGCGCCGTATCCGTTGCTGCTCGCAGCGGTCATCTGCGCGACGTGCCTGGCAGCAGAACCCACGGTGGCAGGCAGCTGATCCAGGGCCGGACCAACGGTGGTCGGCTCTCCTCGCTGCTCGCTCTTGCCGACCAGATGCCGGTCGGTCATGTCCTGCAGATGCCGCTGCCGCTCGGCCAGCTCGGGGGGCAGCACCGGCCCGGCGGCCGGCTTGAGCGGCCGGCTCCGTGCGGTCACCGCGGCCTGGGCCCGGGCGATCGCGTCGTGCCGGGGGCCGGAAGCCGCGTCGGAGGCCTGCGTCGGCCTCGGGACGTACGCGGCGCCGGCCGCCTTCGACACCTGCCCCGGAGGCAAAGGCTTGGACGGGATGGGCTTCGGCAAGGAGATGCCCGGTGCCTTGGAAGACCACGCTGTCACCGGACTCTGGGGCAGCATCCCCACGAGCACCGCCACGACCGTGACGAACAGCGTCACCAGCCGAAACCGAGCAGGCCTACTCCGTCGCAGCATCCTGCGCCTCCCATGAGCACCGACGCACCGATTGCGCAGCGTGCCCGAGGAAGATCGCGGTCTACGATGAGGGCCCTGAGACGAGATCGCTAAGGCCGGACATCGACCCGATGACGACTCACCATCGTGTCGGCTTGGGTGCTACGGCCGCGCATGGGCTGCGGTCAGCCATGGCGAGGACATGCCGTACCTGATCACATGTCGATAACACACCGCTGACCTCCTCGAAGGGCGGGGCCCACAGCGTGGACTCGGATTACGATCAGCGAATGCGCATCTCGTTGCTCGGCCCCCTCGAAGTGCGCGACGGCGACGAGGTGATCCCGGTCCCGGGAGCCAAGCTCCAAGCTCTCCTGTCCGCCCTGGCGCTGCAGGCGAACCATCAGGTGTCCACGAGCGCGCTGACCGACGTGCTCTGGGCCGACGAGCCGCCGGCCCGCTCGGACGCCTCGCTGCACAACCACGTGGCCAGGCTGCGCCGGACGCTGCGGGACACCGACGCGGTCCGGTTGACCGCGGCGCACAACACGTACCGGCTCACGCTGACCGCCGGCGAACTCGACGTCGACGACTTCCACGCGGCGTACCGCTCGGCCGCCGACGCGCGGCGCGCGCAGGATTGGGCCGGTGTCGAGCGGCACACGCGCCGCGGCCTGGACCTGTGGCGCGGGACGCCGTTGGGCGAGGTGCCGCCGGACGCGCTCAAGCCGCAGGCGGCCCGGCTCGTCCGGAACCACGTCGACCTCGCCGAGTGGCATTTCGACGCGCTGCTGCGCCTGGGACGCCTGGAAGGCGCCGCCGCCCGCCTGACGGCGCTGGTGCACCTGTATCCGCTGGACGAGAACCTCGCCGTGTTGTTGATGAGGGTTCTGCATCAGACCGGACGCGGCGCACAGGCGCTGGAGGTGTTCCAGGAGCTGCGCCGCCGGCTCGTCGACGACTTGGGGATCGAGCCGGGAGCGGCGGCACGGCAGGCTCAAGCTGAGGTCCTCTCCGCTCCGCGCACCCGAAAGGCTTCAGCAGTCCGCGACCAGTCGCCTGTGCCGCAGGCCCCCGGCGCGCGCCTCCCGTGGGACGTCGTGGCCTTCATCGGCCGCTCGGCAGACCTGGACCGGGTCGTGGCCGCGGGTCGCGTCGCCGCGAACGGCGGCCCGGCGGCGATCCACTCGGTGAGCGGGATGCCGGGCGTCGGCAAGACCGCGTTCGCGGTCCACGCCGCCCATCTGCTCGCGTCGGCCTTCCCCGACGGTCAGATCTTCGCCTCGCTGTACGGCCACAGCGCCTCCCGCGCCCCGGCCGAGCCCGCCGACGTCCTGGCCGCCCTGCTGCCGGCCGTCGGAGTGGCCGATGATCGGATACCGCAGGGATTCGAGGCCAGAGCGGCGCTGTGGCGCGACCGGGTCGCCGGCCGCCGGCTTCTGCTCGTGCTCGACGACGTGCACGACAGCGCGCAGGTCTCGTCGCTGATCCCGCGCTTCCCCGGCACCGCGACCATCGTCACGAGCCGGCGCCGGCTGGTGGGCCTGGATTGCGCGGATCCGGTCGCCCTCGGGGTGATGGCGCCCGAGGAGGCCGCAGAGTTCTTCCTTGCGAAAGCCGGCCGCGCGGTGCTGTCCGGCGCTGATCCGGACGTCGCGGAGTTGGTGCGGCTGTGCGGCCACCTGCCTTTGGCGATGCAGTTGCTGGCCAGCCGGCTGCGGCACCACCCGGCCTGGACGGTGCGCGACCTGATCGGGGACCTGGTGCGCGAACGTCGGCGGCTGGCAGCGCTGGTCGCCGAGGACGTGTCGGCGGCGGCTGCCTTCGATCTGTCGTATCGTGCGCTGTGCGCGGAAGCCCAGGTGATGTTCCGCCGGCTCGGGCTGTTCCCGGGGACCGTCTTCGACGCGCGCTCGGCCGCGGCGCTCGCTCAGACCGACCTCCCGGCGGCGCGGCGGCTCGTGGAAGACCTCGAAGACCATCACCTGCTCGAAGAGGTGACGCGGGGCCGGTACCGGATGCACGATCTCATCCGGGAGCACGCCGCACAACTCGCCACGACGGAGAGTGCTGATATCCGGACCGCTGCGCTGGACCGGCTCGTCGAGTGCTATCTGCACGCGGCGAGCGCGGCGGGAGTGCGCCGCTACGAGCAGTATGTCTCGCCCACGCGCGCGACGTGGGCCGACGAGCAGGAGGCACAGTCCTGGCTGAACGGTGAGCGCGACAACCTCGCGGCGCTGGCCGGCCAGGCGGTGGCGCTGGGCCGGACGCGTCCCGGGATCGACGTCGCGGGGGCCGCGCTGCCGATCCTGCGAGTACTGGGGTACTGGCACCGGGCTGCGGCTTTGAGCGCACGGATGGTCGACGCGGCGCAGCGGAGCGAAGATACGGGACGTGGCAGGGGCCTGAGCCTGAAGCAGCGCGCAGTGGTGCGCGAGGGAGCGGCGGGTCCGGTTGCCGCACGCGAGCCCGCGCCTGATGCGCCCAAGCCCTCGCCGCCGCCCTCGGGAACGCCCTCGCCGACGTCCTCGGGACCGCCCTCAGGGCCGAGTCTGCGCGCTGCGCGGGAGGTTCGGCGGGTGCGGTCAGCCGCGTGAGCCGGCGGCCGCTCCGCCGAAGATCGCCCGCCGCCGTGCCGCCTTGGCGCTTCGCTGTTCCGCCGCCGCGGGTCGGCCGCCCGCGACCCTCAGCCGAAGATCGCCTTCGGCTCCCCCGCGAACCACGCGTTGTCGATCCGCATCCGGCGGATCAACCACCGGTCCCCGTCCCGGACCAGCTCCACGTCGTACGGGTTCTTCAGCAGCGCGTACGTCGCGTGGTCCGCGCTCAGCAGGTGCTGCGCCTCGACCAGGGCCGTGAGCCGCGCCGTGTCGCCGTCGACCGCGATGCGGGCGTTGGTCACCTGGTGCGTGGTGTCCACGCGGTCGGCGAACAGCGCCAGGATCGTGTCCACGATCGCGGCGCGGCCGGTCATCAGCGGCGGCTCGGCGTCCCACTTCGCGGCCGCGGGCCGGAAGTCCAGTTCGGCGTCCTCGGTGAAGGCCGAGGCGAACAACTCCCGGTCCGCCAAGTCCTGCCCGAGCCCGAACCGATACAGCGCGTCCAGGATCTCCGCCCGGTCGCGCAGTTCGGCCGCGACCGCGACCGGATCCGCCGACCCCGCGGCCAGCGCCTGATGACTGGTCACATACATCGCGTCACTCCTACTCACTGAGCTTCCCCGCCTTCACCGCGTCCGCCAGGTATCCCCGCACCCGCTCCCGCGCACGGTCGCTGACGTGCGGCCCATGCGTGAACGCCGCGACCTCGTAGTCCATCTCGCCCAGCACGTGCGCCGTCCGCCGGTTCAGCATGATGTCGCTGCAGAATCCCCGCACGCCGAAACTCAGCTTGCGCACATTCCAGATGGAGTCCCCGGTGATGAGCACCCCCGTCCCCTCGTGCATCAGCGCCACGTGCCCCGGCGTGTGCCCGGGCGTGTGCACCACCCGCAGCCCGCCGGCGATGGGCAACACGTCCCCGTCGGCGAACTCCTCACCGACCACCACCGCCGGGAAGTCCTTGCCCGGCTTCGACATCCGGTTCAGCAGCCGCCCGAGGCGCGTCGACGGATCCCGCCCCGGCGCCTGTCCCAGCCGGGCGAACGGCGCGTCGATCGCGCTGATCGCCACGCCCTCCAACCCGGCTTCCTCCGTCAAGTGCGCCGCGTTGCCGGCGTGATCACTGTGCGCGTGCGTCAGCACGATCCGCTGAACGTCCCGCACCGTCTTCCCGATCGCGGCCAGCCCCGCGACCGTCCGTTTCTGCGAGCTCTTCACACCGGTGTCGACCAGCGTGACGCCACCGTCGTCCTCGACCAGGGCGTAGATGTTGACGAAGTCGAACGCGGCGGCCGGAATGCGCCAGATGTTCTTCGCCACCTCGTAAGCGGGTTGGTTAGCCATGCGCCGAGCATCCCCGACCGCGATCACACGCCGCTAACACGGGACACGCACGCACACGCGGCGCATCCGGTTCGTCTGCCAGGCACGGCCGAAGCGCCCCGAGTCCACGCCACGGTGATCACTCCGCACGGCCGCCTGACACGGCGCCAGGGGTCGAGGCGGCAGCTGAGCGCTGCGGTCGAGCCCCGTCGGATCGGCTCCGGCTGACCGGGCAGGTCGTCCGGCAACGGAAAGTGCGGCCCGGAACCTGGATCAGGTTCCGGGCCGCACTCAAGGATCATCCGGAAATCCGGGCTTCCCTGTCCGCGATCACGCCGGGACGATGTTCTCGGCCTGCGGGCCCTTCTGGCCCTGCGTGACCTCGAAGCTCACCCGCTGGCCCTCGTGCAGTTCGCGGTAGCCGCTGGCGGCGATGTTCGAGAAATGCGCGAAGACGTCGGCGCCGCCGCCGTCCTGCTCGATGAACCCGAAGCCTTTTTCCGCGTTGAACCACTTCACGGTACCGGTAGTCATGATCTTTCCTCCTCGGTGTGGGGTACGAAGGGCTCTCCGCACCGCGCGGAGCCCCAGTCGCTGAAATGACCCCACCGGAGGACTCCGGAAGAAACAAAAGACGCCTGAAGCCGCAAAGCATCAGGCGCACACTAAGTTCATGGGTACCACTACTGCAACAAGATCACTGTAGCACAGATCTCAGAGCGTTCAGGCCGAAGCAGAACTCCGCGCGGACCTGGTCCACCACCTGCGGCGCCGCCCAGGTTCCGGTCTCCGGCGGCGCGTCAAAGTGGTTGAAGACCGCAGAAGTAATACATACATTTGATCGAGAACATACCGGGAAGAAGGAGCGCTTGCCGTATTCGGTAGCGTAGTGTCTTAAAAGGATCCACGAGATTCGCCGAGCAGCCGGACCTGAAGACAGGCGCAACCACGATGGCCGAATCCGAGACACCCCCCGCCGGCGGGCTTCTGCCGAGTGGCGTCCATACGGCCATGAGGCCGGGAACCGCCCTGTTGCGGCTGGAGACGACTGAATCCCGCACCGGCGTCCTGGACGGAGCCTGGTGGCCACGATCCCGCCACATCCTTGCCGAACTGCCCGCCTTGGTCAGCGCCCTGACCCGGCACATCGGCCCCATCACGCGTGTCGGGCTCGACAGAGAGGCCTGGGAGGAACTGCCGACCCGGCTGGTCGTCGACGATCGGGTGGTACGCATCGACTCGTATCCGGTCGGGGACGACACCGTGCTGATCACTCGCGGGGACCAAGATTACTTCTCGTTGCTGGTGGTGCCACCGCACGCGACCCCGGAGGCGGCACGGGCCGCCATGGCCCAGGCAGTCCTGCCGGGCAACGCCGCCGGAGCCGAGCAGATCCTCATCGACACCGGAGCCGGCCGAGATCCCTCGGCCCCCTCGGCCCCCTCGACGACCTGACGCGGGCCGACGCCGCCCGGCCCGGCTGCGGGCCGCGCCGCCCTGCGCCCGACCGCCTACGTCGTTCCCGTGGCTGCACGCCGATGGGCTCGGGGTCCGGCTCGGGTCAGGCGCCGTCGGTCGCCGACGTACCGGCTTCGTTGTGCTGACGAAGTTCGGCGTTGAGGCGTTGGGCTTCTTCGAGCTGGTCTTCCAGGATGATGATGCGGCACGCGGCGTCGATGGGGGTTCCGGCGTCGACGAGCTCGCGGGCTCGGGCGGCGATTCGCAGCTGGTAGCGGGAATAGCGGCGGTGACCGCCGGCGGAACGCAGCGGCACGATCAGCTTCGCCTCGCCCAGCGCCCGCAGGAACGCCGGGGTGGCGCCGATCATCTCGGCGGCCCGGCCCATGGTGTAGGCGGGATAGTCGTCATCGTCCAGCCGGTCGGCCGGGGTGGAGCTGGTACTACCTGTCACTTGCACCTCTTCGGTCTGCTCTGTGGCATGACACGCGGAGCGGCCCGGTGCCGTGTGGCACCGGGCCCGGTGAGGTTCAACACCATCTATCTGCCAGCTGAACGCCGGCTCACTGTTCCGCCGGGCCGCTTGGCGCGGCTGGTGCGGGGATCTCGGAGGTGTGACCGGAAATCACCTTCCCATCCGGGACTGAGTCGCCCACCCGGACACTGCACGCGTTCCGGGCGATCCTGATGGTGTCAGCTCCTCGTTTCTTCGTGTGCTGCCAGACGGGATACTGCGTTCTCGCCTGCCGTTCCGCGTACTGCGCATGCAGTACTACTTCGGCGGATCCGCGCCAGTTCGTGTCTGTCGCGCCTTTTCGATTGTTGTTGTTACGACAGGAACACTACCTAGGCGGCTGTGCCATGTCTACTCCAGCCGCTGTAGATTTTCGCCAGCCGGTACTCGAGGTGCGCCTCCGAAGGACGCCCACGACAGGCCCTCCCGCCAACCCGCCGCCGGCCGGCGCACACTGAGGAGACACGACGGCAGCCGCAAGCAGTTCGACCATTCGGGGCATCGTGCATACCTGATACCGAACACAGTGTTCACGCGTTGCCGAAAACGGCCCGGTATCAAGCTCACAGTGGTAGAGTCACAGTGTTGCAGTTGTGGTTCCCATGAACTTATGTGCGCCTGGCGGTTGTGACCGACAGGCGCATCTTCGTGTCCCGGGCTGTTTCCGGGGTGGTCGTCATCACGGCGGCGTGAAACGCGCGAACGCGGGTTTCGGCACAAACCCCACCAAGGAGACGTATACATGGCTGCCGGCACTGTGAAGTGGTTCAAAGCCGAAAAGGGCTTCGGTTTCATCGAGCAGGACGACGGCGGCCCTGACGTGTTCGCCCATTTCTCGAACATCATCGTCGAGGGCCTCCGCGAGCTGTATGCGGGCCAGAGAGTCGAGTTCGACATCACGCAGAGCCCCAAGGGTTCGCACGCCGAGAACATCCGACCGATCTAGCCTCACCGCCGCGGCTGCCCCGAGGATCCCGCCTTCACCGTGCTCACGCCCGGTTCGGGCAAGCAGCCCCAGCCCATCTCTCATCCGGTCCCGCGCATCGGGGCCGGCCAGCAGCACCACCGGCGGCAGGTACCCACGCGGCCCCGCCGACCGGCGACTTTTCCGGCTCGTTCGTGTCGTCTCCCCCGCGGTCCCGCCGCGGCGCGGAGCCCTCCTCGATACGTGCCCAATGAGGAAGGTTTTCCAATGACTCGTTCCAGCCGCTCCCTCGGGCGTGATCCCCTTCAACACGGCGGCTCGGCGTCGCGTCCGTCCGGTGCCGGACGCCGGTCCGGTGACGGCCGCCGGGCCGGTGACGGCCGCCGGGCCGGCGCTCCGGTCGGCCGCCGGGGCTCGACCGCGAAAACCGAGTTCGCGCTACCGGTCGGCACCACACCCGCGCTTCCCGCCGTGCAGGCTTTCAGCGAGCTCGAGATGCCGGCCGCGCTGCTGACCGCATTGAGCAGCCACGGCGTCACCACTCCGTTCCCGATCCAGTCCTGCACCCTTCCGAACTCGTTGGCCGGACGCGACGTCCTGGGCAGGGGACGCACCGGCTCCGGCAAGACCATCGCCTTCGGCCTGGCCGTCCTCGCCCGGACCGCCGGGCGGCGCGCCGAGCCGCGCCGGCCGCTGGCCCTGATCCTGGTCCCCACTCGGGAGCTCGCGCAGCAGGTCACCGAGGCCCTCACCCCCTATGCCCGCGCCGTCCGGCTCCGAATGGCGACCGTCGTCGGCGGCATGTCCATCGGCCGCCAGGCCCAGGCCCTGCGGGGCGGCGCCGAGATCGTCGTGGCCACCCCGGGCCGCCTGAAGGACCTGATCGAACGCGGCGACTGCGATCTGGGCCATGTCACGGTCACCGTCCTGGACGAGGCCGACCAGATGGCCGACATGGGATTCCTGCCGCAAGTCACCGAGCTGCTCGAGCAAGTCGCCCCGGGCGGACAGACCATGCTGTTCTCGGCGACCCTGGACCGCAACGTCGACCGCCTGGTCCGCCGCTTCCTCACCGATCCCGCCGTCCACTCCGTGGACCCCGCGGCCGCCACAGTCGGCACCATGGAGCATCACCTGCTCCATGTACAGAGCGACGACAAGAGCGCGACCGTCGCCCACATCGCCTCCCGCGACGGTGCCGTGATCATGTTCACCGACACCCGGCACGGTGCCGATCGCCTCGTTCGGGACCTGCTGGCCAACGGGGTGAAAGCCGCCGCGCTACACGGCGGCAAGTCCCAGCCTCAGCGCACCCGCACCCTGGAGCAGTTCCGCAACGGCCAGGTGACCGCCCTGATCGCCACCAACGTCGCGGCCCGCGGCATCCACATCGACGGCCTGGACCTGGTCGTCAACGTCGACCCGCCCACCGACCACAAGGACTACCTGCACCGCGGGGGCCGCACCGCCCGGGCCGGGGAGGCCGGCACCGTCGTCACCCTGGTCCTGCCCACCCAGCGGCGTGACATGACCCGCATGATGGCCACCGCCGGCATCACCCCGCGCACCACCCACGTCAGCTCCGGCGACGCCGAACTCACCGCCATCACCGGAGCCCGCATCCCGACCGGGATACCCGTCACGATCCCCAACCCCGTCATCGAACGCCCGCGGTACACCGGCCCCACCAGCGGCGGTGGTAAGCGGCGCGGCCGCACCGCCCATGACAAGACCCGCACCACGCAAAACAAGACCCGTACCGCACAGACGAACACCTCATCCCGGCGCGCCCGCGCCGCCGCCTGAACCGGTCCTCGCCGGCGAGCGGGGGCCAGACCCGGCCCTCGCCGGCGAGCAGGCGCCACACCCGGTCATCGCCCAGGCGTGCTCGGATCCCCTTCAAAGTCGGCTCTGCTCTGGTGTGAGTTCCCAAGGGCCTTGGCAATCCATGCCCTGCGGCGGGCACGCCGCCGCGGGGCCGCTACTCCGTCGCGGTCCGGATGGCCATCGCTCTGAGCGCATCGGCAAGGAACTCGGCCACGTCCGTCGTCCGAGCTTCCAACCAACCAAGCCCTCCGGCCGGGTCCTCGACCCGGACCAGGAAAGCAGCCTCACGCTGACGTCCGCAGGTCCAGACCACCTTCAGCCCGTCCTCGGCCGCACCTGCCTGTGGCCGCACCAGCGCGGCGGCCAGCACATCCAATCCGAACTTCCAGAACACCTGCTCGCCGTCACGGCGGAACCCGACCCGGACCGACCACGGGGCGGCAGCCGCCCAGTGGAGGTCGACCTGAATCGGAACAGTGGACCCTCCGGGGTCGCCCGAGTGGACGTGCGTCATCAGCACTTGCCGTTCGATCACCCCTGTGCGCATCCGGCGCCTCGTTCCTCCCGTCAATCCGAATAACCGACGATCACCTGGGCATCCTCTCCGCCCCGCTCGCTGACGGCGATCACGCCCTTTGTGGGATGAGACGTGAGGAAGGGCCCGGTGCCATGGCACCGGGCCCTTGGGGGATAACACCATCTACGTACCGGCTGAACACGCCGGCTTACTTCTCCCGCGAGCACCCTGGGGTAGGGCGGCGTGCGGGGATTTTCGGATTCTTGACCGGGGACCACCTTCCAATCCGGGGCCTGACCTGCCCGCCCGGACACCATGTACCGTCCGGGCGATCCTGATGGTGTTCGCTCCTCTTTTCTTCGTGTACTGCCACACGGGATGCTGGATCTTCACCAGCGGTACTGCTCCGGCAGCTCCGGGCCTGCACGGCCCGGCCATCGGCCCCGGCGCCAACCAGCACTACCAGCCCCGGAACCCCAATGCCGTCCTGCTACTTTTCCGTACTTCGCGCCAGTTCGTGTCTGCCGCGCCTCCTTGACCGCTTGTTGCTACGCAAGAAACCCTACCCACGGAGGAAGCGAATGTCTACCACGACTGCTACAGATTTTTCGGGGCCGGTACGACAGATGTGCTCTGGAGCATCTCCGTCACGACGTCCGAGCACACGACCGCCGCGTTGAATGAGCAGGTGCGATGGCGGCCTCACGGTGATGGACGAGCCGAGCTTCGTTCTCTGCGGCCGGACGGCTCAATGGCGGGACCCTTAGCCCGTTCTGGTGACGCGCTGATCCGGCGGTCCGCCCTGGAGGTGATCTCCCAGGCGTGCAGATCGCGACCACCATCGGGGTCGATGCCCGCCGGGACAGCTTCCAGGAAGATCACGCAGGCGGCGGCACCATCAGGCGATCAGGCCGCGGTGCGCAGCTTGGTGAGCGCCTCGTCGAGGATGGCCTCGGCTTCGGCCGCACTGCGTCGGTCGCGGACGTAGGCCAGATGGGATTTGAACGGGCCCGTGAACACTTGGGCCGGGGGATTGTCCGGGTCCAGGCCCGCGAGCCGGTCGCAGCCTCGGCAGTCCCAGGTGAGGGGAATCGCCGCCGACTCGGCGAAGACCGGCGTGGTCGAGTGGCCGATCATCGAGCGAGGCGATCAAATCCTGGCCCGACACGAGACTTCGAGGCGATCGCATTGTCTGGGCGACCACGGCCGGACCGGAGAAGACGGAGTCGGAAGACTCCGCGGCGCCGGAGGGTCTGCCGCTTCTGGGAGGCGGCACTTTCAGCGACAGTAGCAGTAACGGCCGTGTTTGAGAACATACAGATCAGAAGGCGCGCCGATACCCGTTATCAGCGCACCGCTCGCGGTACAGTGGGGTCACGTCAGTCAGCCGAACGGGTCTCGATGGCGCGGTATCCAATGCCTCGTAGGCATTCGGACCGGGGTAACAGTCGCGTTATAGCTTCGAACGCCCGAAGGCGTTCACGTCTTCATTCCGCTTGAAGCATCGCGACAACGAAGGCTGGCACCATTCCCACCGCACATCGACGGTGGGCCGCACGCGTTTGCGACCGAGGGTCACCTCAGAGGGCGTGCAGCACGCATGATCCTGAAGCGAGAAGGAACCCCATGAACAGCACCACTCAGCCTGATCCGCGGCGCCGACGCAGGTTCTCAGCGGCCGAGGGGACACCCCCGGGCAGTCTGCGTGTCACAGTCCACGACACGCTGCAGGGAGCGGTAGTCACCTTGAAGGGCTATCTGGACCTGTCGACGACACCGACGCTCGACGCCGCCTGCAGCGGGGTACTGGACTTCTCACACAACCAGCAGGTGGCCGCGGACCTGGCCCAGCTGTCGTTCTGTGACAGCACGGGCGCGAGTACGCTACTGCGCTTCCACCGCCAGGCACAGGAAGCCGAGGGCTGGCTACGCCTCTGCGCAGCCGGGCCGACCCTTCGCAGAATTCTCCGCATCACCGATCCGGCGAAGACGTTGCGCTGCTATTCCAGCCCGATGGAGGCTTTCGCCGACGTCTAGAAACGCTGGAAGGCACCGTCGAACAGCCTGCCGACGAACTTTCCCGCTCAGTGACGGAATTCAGGCGTAGACTGATGCGCAACCGAGGACGAGTCACACATCGGTATCCGCATCGGTGTCCGCCTGGGTTCACAACCGGTCTCCTCCAGCAGACCAGACGGGCGCCGCCCCGCATGTCGAAGTACTTGTTCTCTTTCGCGACCTGGCAGCCGGGACACCCCCCTCTGGGAGCCGGCTACCTGCCACGCCTGTCCCTCGAACCCACGATGAGCGGCAGCGGCCTGTTCGACGGGGCGTGGTGGCCCCGGTCGAACGACATCGCGCTCGAACTGCCGGATCTGATCACAGCTCTCAGCCTGCGACTGGGCCGCATCCGCCGAGTCGCGTTGGATACCGCCGCATGGGGAGACGTCCCGCGCTCCATCGCCGCGAACGGCGACACGGTCAGGATCGGCTGGCTGGCCACCAGCACGGGAACCATCACCCTCAGCCGAGGGATCGACGATCATCACATTCTCCTCGTCGTGCCCCCGGCGACGGCATGGCACACCGCCGCCGCGGCCATGGCGGTCGCCGCCACGACGGGCAACCGCACACCGGCAGACGAACTGCTCGACTTCGACGGCGGCAGCTCTTCCCGGCGGTGACCAGCCACGTCGGTTACGTGCGGCACCGTGCCGTACGCGCCGCACGGCCGCTTTCAGCACGGTTCCGCCGACACCTCGATCGAGGGCCTGGTCCATCAGGACAGCCTCCACCGCACACTCGAAGCCGGAGACCCGCGCAGAGTGCGCGTCGATGAGATCGACCTGACACACCGACGCGTGCGATCGTCAGTGGTCTGATCCGCCACGCGGTGAGCACGAACAGTCGCGTCGGTGCCGAGGCGTCTTCGAAGACAGCCCGCGCCCACCGCCAGGCCGAGCTGGATCCAGCCGTTCATGGGCGCCGACCAGCGTTTCACGCCACAGCACGTGCCCGCCGGCCCCGGCCCGACCCGACCCGGCGGGCACCCTCGTCCCCTGTTTAAGGCCCCTGACCTCCAGCGACGTTCCAGGCTCCGCGCCGTCGGCCGACCCTTGACGCTTCACGAGCGTGCGTGCCACCCTGTGCGAGAACGTTTACAAGAACGATTTCACGGAACGCTTTCCGGATTCTTGGTGACGTTGCACCGTAAATGGGACTAAGGGGACATCCATGCAGGATCCGTCGGTGCGTCCGACCCTCGCCACCGTGGCGAAGCTGGCGGGTGTGTCGGTCGCCTCCGTCTCCCGGGTGCTCAACGGGATGCCGGCGAGCCCTGAGATGGAGAGCCGGGTCATCGACGCGGTCGCGCGGACCGGGTATGTGCCGGACGCCTTCGCCCGCTCGCTGCGCGCGCGGCGCACGAACCAGCTCGCGCTCGCCGTCGCCGACGTCGGCAACCCGGTGTACGTCGCGATGATGCGCGCCATCGACGCGTCGCTGCGCACCACCGACTACCGGCTCGTGCTGCACTCCACCGAGGCCGACCTCGGCGCCGAGCTCGACCTGCTCGGCACCATGCGGCACGGGTACGTGGACGGGCTGATCCTGCAGTCCCTGCGTGTCGGCAGCGAGCTGCTCGCCGAGATCACGCGGCTCACCATCCCCACCGTCGTCATCGGGTTGCTGCCCGACGAGGTGCCGATCGACAACGTGCGCACCGACACCCGGCAGGGCATGCGGCTCGCCGTCGAACACCTCGTCGCCACCGGGCGGAGGCGGATCGCGCTGGTCAACGGCCCGATCGACACGGTGCCCGGCGTGGCCCGGTGGACCGGCTTCGCCGAGGCGATGACCGCGGCGGGCCTGGATGTGGATGCCGCTCCGGTGGAGGTGAGCGCGGACTTCACCCACGTCGCCGGGCTCGAAGCGGTGCGCCGCCTGCTGGCCCGCACCGCTCCCGGCGCCATCGACGCGATCGCGTGCTCGAACGACCTGATCGCGATGGGCGCGCTGCGCGCGCTCGCCGAGCACGGACTGCGCGTCCCCGACGACGTGGCCGTGACCGGCATGGACGACACGGACCTGGCGGCGATGTGCAACCCGCCGCTGTCCAGCGTCTCCACCGGAGCCGCCGAGCGCGGCGCCACCGCGGCCCGGCTGCTGCTCGAGCGGATCGAGGACCCGGAACTGCCGCCGCGGCGCTGCACCGTGCCGCCGCGCCTGGTGGTGCGCGAGTCGACGGCCGGCGGCACGAGCGCCGCGTCCTCGGGGACACGGCGGCCGGCGGAGCCGGCCGAACTCATGAGAGGTGAGCCATGAGCGGCCTCGGTACCGAGCTGGGCAGTGCGACGCCGACGCCGGCCGCGGGCAGGAGCGCCGGCCGGCGGAGCCGCCCGCCCGGGCGTGGTTCCCAGGGACGCCAGGGCGGCAAGAGCGGCGGGCTACGCATACGCACTCGCCGCGAGGCCTGGTTGTTCATGGCCCCGGCCCTGATACCGATCGCGCTGTTCAGCGTCTACCCGCTGCTGCGCGGCATCTGGCTCGGCTTCACCGACACGAAGGCCGGCTACGACATCACCTCGCGCTTCAACGGCTTCGACAACTACGTGAGGCTGTGGCACGACACGTACTTCTGGCAAGCGTTCCGCAATGGCCTGATATGGGCCTTCGCCGTGACGGTGCTGCAGTTCTGCCTCGCGCTCGGTCTCGCTCTGCTGCTCAACGAGCGGCTGCGGATGCGCTGGCTGGCCCGCACCCTGGCGCTCGTGCCCTGGGCGATGCCGCCGGTCATCGTGGCGATCATGTGGCAGCTGGTCTACAACCCGGACGCCGGCCTGCTCAACGAGATCCTGATGAAGCTGCACATCACCGGCGGCGGCACCAACTGGCTCGGCCAGACCGCCACCGTCTTCCCGGCGATCATCGTCGTCGGCGTGTGGGCGGGGATGCCGCAGACCACCGTCTCGCTGCTGGCCGGACTGCAGTCCATCCCCGGCGAGCTCTACGAGGCGGGCACGGTGGACGGCGCCGGCAGCCTGCAGCGCTTCCGCCACATCACCCTCCCCCAGCTGGGGCCGGTGATCGCGACGATCACCTCGCTGGACTTCGTCTGGAACTTCAACTCCTTCGGCCTGGTGTACGTCCTCACCGACGGCGGACCGGCAGGCAAGACCACTTTGCCGATGCTGCTGGCGTACAACGAGGCCTTCAAGTACGGGGACTTCAGCTACGCGGCCGCCATGGGCGACGCCATGGTCCTGCTGATCCTCGCACTGCTCGGCGTGTACCTGCGCCTCCGGATGAAGGAGACCTGATGGCCGACCACTCTTCCACGAGCCCGGCGCTGCGCCGGGGGCCCGTCGGCCGCCTTCTGCAGTACGTGGCGCTGGCCGGATACGTGGTCTTCCTCGGCTTCCCGCTGCTGTGGCTGTTGTCCACGGCGTTCAAGTCGGCGCCGGAACTGGTCTCGCTGCATCCGACGCTGATCCCGCGCGAGCCGACGCTCTCCAACTTCAGCACCGCCTTCCGTGAGCAGAATCTGGTGCGGGCGGCGTGGAACAGCCTGCGCGTCTCGGTCGCCTCCTCGCTGCTGACCACGGTGGTAGCGGTGCCCGCGGCGTACGCGCTGGCCAGGTACCGCACCGTGCTACGCCGGGTGTCGCTGGTGTGGATCCTGGTCAGCCAGGTCTTCCCGGTGATCCTCGTCGTGGTGCCGCTGTTCCTGATCCTGCAGCAGCTCGGCATCGGGGACAGTCTGATCGGGCTGATCCTCGCCTACCTCGTCTGGCTGCTGCCGTTCGCGCTGTGGATGCTGCAGTCCTACGTGCGGACCATCCCGGTAGAGCTGGAGCAGGCCGCGGCGGTGGACGGCGCGGGTAAGCTGCGCACCCTCGTCTCCGTCGTACTGCCGCTGCTGGGCCCGGGCATCGCGATCACGGTGCTGTTCACCTTCATCTCGGCCTGGAACGAGTTCTTCTTCGCCCTGGTCCTGCTGCAGAACCCCCATCTGGCGACGCTGCCGCTGACCTTGGCCCGATTCGTCGGTTCCGAAGGCATCGTCGCCCTCGGTCCGCTCGCGGCCGGCGCGTTGCTGGCGACCCTGCCGGGTCTGCTGGTGTTCGCGTTGCTGCAACGCCGAATCAGCTCAGGGCTGCTCTCCGGCGCCGTCAAAGGTTAGCGCCGGCCGCCGGTCGTTCCCGGACGGCAGGAAGACACCCACCCCTTCTATCAAGGCATGGATATAGGAATACGGCTGTCTGGTTTCCCTCCCTCACCCCCGAAGGACACACGATGAAGCACCGCCTCACCGCCGGCATCACCGCCGCCGCGCTCGCGGCCACGGCACTCGCCGGCTGCAGCAGCAGTTCCTCGGGCTCGTCCGGCTCCCCGGGCGGCGGCAAGATCACCTTGACCTTCTCCAGCTACGCCTGGCAGGAGCCCACGGTGGCGGCGAACAAGAAGATCGTCGCGGACTGGAACGCCTCGCACCCCGACGTCCAGGTGCAGTACATCCCCGTGGACGCCAACTCGGTGCACGACAAGCTGGTCACCCAGTTCTCCAGCCACACCGCGCCCGACATCATCCACGACGAGGCGGCCGACATCGCCGGCTTCGCGCAGCAGGGCTACCTCGCCAAGCTCGACGGCCTGCTGCCCGCCGACCTCAAGAGCGGCATCCCGCAGGGCGTGTGGGATTCGGCCACCGTCAACGGCAGTGTCTACGGCGTCCCGTCGCTGCTTCAGTCCTACACGGTCTTCGCCAACACCGCGCTGCTCAAGCAGGACGGCATCACCCTGCCGACCACCTCGAACCCGTGGACCTGGCAGCAGTTCCAGGCCGCCGCGAAGCAGGCCACGACGAACGGCGTGTTCGGCGTCGGCTGGGGCCTGAAGTCCCCCGTCTCCACCGTCGTCAGCATGTCGCTCAACTACGGCGGCAAGTTCTTCTACTCGGACAACGGCAAGACCACGATGCGGTTCACCGCCGCCGAGCAGCAGGTCCCGAAGACCATCCACGACATGATCTTCCAGGACAAGTCGATCGCGCCGACCACCGTCACCGAGGCCGGTTCCGACGTGCTGCCCGGCTTCCTCGGCGGCAAGTACGCGATGATCGTCGGCGGCAACTACCTGTCCCAGCAGATCCTGAAGGACAAGACCGGCGACTTCCAGTGGACCATGCTGCCGCTGCTCAAGGGCGACACGCAGAACCAGATGGCCGACCCTCAGACGTACTCGATCGCGCGGCAGAGCCAGCACCCGCAGCAGGCCATGCAGTTCCTCGACTACTTCCTGAACGCCGAGCACCTGTCCGCGCTCGCGCAAGGCGACTGGCTGGCTCCCTCCAGCACCGCCGCGCAGCAGCGGCTGCTCGCCGACACCAAGGGCCAGGACGGCTGGGAGGCCGTCTCGGACTCGGTGAAGTACCTGGTCAACTCGCCGACATCGCAGCTGTCGAACTACCCGCGGTGGAAGTCGCAGATCGCCACGCCGGCCTTCCAGGGCTACCTCGCGGGATCGATCACGCTCGAGCAGCTCGGTCAGAAGCTGACCGACGGCTGGAACCAGGTCGGCGCCGCCGGCAACTGAGCCCGCCCGCGCCGACGAACGACCCACCAACCGGGGCCCGGAGCAGGCCGGGCCCCACGGGAGGCACACCACAGCATGGACGCACTCGAACGCAAGGCGGTCGGCGCGCTCGCCGGCGCGGCCGTCGGCGACGCCCTCGGCGGCGCCACCGAGGGCTGGAGCCCCGCGCAGATCCGGGAGCGGCACGGCGGCCCGGTCCGCGGGATCGTCGGCCCCTTCCTGCCGGACTGGCGCACCGCCCGCCCGGCCTCGCCGTACCACAAGGGCGACGGACACGTCACCGACGACACCCTGATGACGAACCTGCTGGTGCGGGTGTACGCCGACAAACGCGACCATCTCGACGCGTACGACGTGGCCGAGCGGCTCGTGCCGCTGATCAACGGCGAGGTGGTGTGGATCCCCGAACTCGAACGCGAGACGGTGCCGCTGATCCGGCTCTTCCTCGCCGAGAAGTGGCTGGTGACGCGGCTGCACTACGGGCACGTCGACCCTCGCGAGGCGGGCGTCGGGAACGTGGTCAACTGCGGCGCCGCGATGTACTGCGCGCCGATCGGCGTCGCCAACGCGGCGAACCCGGCCGCCGCGTACGCCGAGGCGATCGAAGTCGCCGGGGCGCACCAGTCGAGCTACGGCCGGGAGGCCGCGGGCGTGTTCGCGGCGGCGGTCGCCGCCGCGTTCCGCCCCGGGGCCACGGTGACAGGGCTCGTCGACACGGCACTGGCCCTGGCGCACGACGGCACCAGGGCCGCGATCGAGGCGGTCTGCGAGCGCGCGGCGAAACTCGCCACGGCCGGTGTGCCCTGCGACGACGCATCCGCTCCGCTGCGCGCGGCGATGGAGCCGTTCGACACGGTCGGCCCGGAATACCGGAACCCCGGCCTCGGCGCGCGCCGGCCCAGCCGGCTGCACGCCATCGAGGAGCTGCCGCTGGCGCTGGGCATGCTGGTGCTCGCCGGCGGCGACTACACCGACGCGGTGCTCGGCGGCGTGAACTACGGCCGCGACTCGGACTCGATCGCGACGATGGCGGGCGCTCTGTCCGGCGCGCTGCACGGCGTGGACGCCGTACCGGCCGAGTGGCGCGAGGCCGTCGGCACGGCGAGCCGCCTGGACCTGGCGGCCAGCGGCCTGACGATGGCGGCGGTGGCGCGCGAGATCCACGCCGCCGACCAGCGCCGCCGGACGGAGGCGGCGGAGGCCTTCGCCGCCGTCGCCGCCGAGGCGTAGCGGCACGGTCCGCGCACCACACCGGTTTCATCCCGCCGCGGCGGGATGCGGGAAGGAGGACGACGATGAGGGTCACCTGGGCCCAGCCCGAGGACCTGCTGGCGCACGAGTTGCGCCAGTCGGCGGACGAGGGCCGCGAGGTCGCGGCCGTCGCCGCCCGCTGGACCGCGGCCGGCGGTGTGGTGACGGCGCCGCACGGCGGCGCCTCGCAGCCGCCCGCCTCGCGGGAGTTGCGCGCGCTGGCCCGCGAGCTGCTCGACGTACTGGCCGCGTCGCCGGTCGACGCGAAGCTCGCCGCGGCCGAGCCGGACGGGCTCGCGGAGATCCTCAGCGCGGCTCGCCCGGTCCCCGAGCTGCGATCGCCCGCCGCGACCGCCGGGCCGCACGCAATCGCCGGGCCGCACGCGACCGCCGTATCGCACGCGGGCGGCGCGGCGGGAGGCGGCGGCGCGCCGGACATCAGCGATCGGCTGCTGGGCGGATGGCGCGGGCGGGCGGCGGGCTGTCTGCTCGGCAAGCCGGTGGAGAAGATCCCGCGCGCCGGGATCCGGGAGATCCTGGAGGCGACCGGCCGTTGGCCGCTGGCCGACTACTTCACCGCGCGCGGACTGCCGGCCGAGGTGTCGGAGCGCTGGCCGTGGAACAAGGCGAGCCGCGGCACGAGCCTGGTCGAGAACATCGACGGCATGCCCGAGGACGACGACCTCAACTACCCGCTTCTCGGACTGCTCTTGCTGGAGCGGCACGGCGAGGCGTTCACCGAGGACGACGTCGCACAGCTGTGGCTCACCCATCTGCCCGGTGGACGCGTGTTCACCGCGGAGCGCGCCGCGTACCGCAACCTGCTGGACGGCTACTCGCCGCCGGAATCCGCGACGTACCGCAACCCGTTCCGGGAGTGGATCGGCGCCCAGATCCGCGGCGACGTGTACGGCTGGGCGCGGCCCGGCGACCCGCGCGGTGCCGCGGCGCTGGCCTGGCGCGACGCGCGGATCAGCCACACCCGCAACGGGATCTACGGCGCGATGTACGCGGCAGCGCTCGTCTCAGCGGCCTGCGTCGCCGAGGACGTGGAGACGGTGTTGGACGCGGGCCTGAGCGTGGTGCCCGCGGACAGCCGCTTCGCGCACGCGGTGCGCTTCTCCCGCGATCTGGCCGCCGAGCATGCGGGCGACCTCGAGGCGGCCGTCGACGAACTCTACGATGCGTACGGCGACCTGCACTGGGTGCATGTGCTCAACAACGCCGCCCTGACCACGCTCGCCCTCGCCGCGTCCGGCGGCGACTACCAGACGGGGATCTGCACGGTGGTCGCCGGAGGCTGGGACACCGACTCGAACGGCGCCACCGTCGGGTCGGTGCTCGGCACGCTCCTGGGCGCACGTGCGTTGCCCGAGCGATGGATCGCGCCGCTGAAGGACCGGCTGAGCACGAGCTTGCCGGGCATGGGCGAGCTGCGCTTCTCCGATCTGGCTGCGCGTACATCGGCGGTCTCGAGCGCGGGGAACCCCATGGCGGCGGCGTCGCGGGCGGTGACCGGTGCGGACGCCCGGCCGCTGGTCGCCGTGGTCGGCAGCGCCAACATCGACCTCGTGGCCGACTGCGCCGCCCTCCCCCGCCCCGGCGAGACCGTTCTCGGCGGTCACCTGACCACGGTGCCCGGCGGGAAGGGGGCCAACCAGGCTGTCGCGGCCGCGCGTTCCGGATCGGCCCGGGTGACGTTCCTGGGCGCGGTGGGCTCGGACGAGCCCGGTCGCCGCATCGGGGAGCAGCTGTCGGCGGACGGGATCGACACGTCGCTGGTGCGGCAGGCGTCCGGCACGCCGACCGGCACCGCACTCATCACCGTCGACGCGGCGGGAGACAACTGCATCGTCGTCGTGCCTGGTGCGAACGCGACGTGGGACGCGCCCGGCGAAGCCGACGTCGTGGCCCTGAAGCAGGCCGCTGTCGTCCTCGCCCAGCTGGAGATCCCGCTCGACGCGGTGACCCGGGCCTTCTCGGTGGCGCGGGCCGCCGGCGCCCGGACCGTCCTGAACGCCGCTCCGGCGGTGCCGCTGCCCGCCGAGTTGCTGGACGTCACGGATCTGCTGCTGGTCAACGAGATCGAGGCTGCCGTCGTCATGGGGTACTACGACACCCCGGAAGCGCTGTGCGCACGGCTGCTGGAGCTCGTACCGAGTGTGGCGATGACATTGGGCGAGCGTGGCGTGCTCTATGCCGAGCGCGACGGCGTCAGTCATCGCGTCGCGGCGCCGAAGGCCGAGGCGATCGACACGACGGCCGCGGGCGACACGTTCGCCGGAGTCCTGGCGGCCGGCCTGGCGGCGGGCGAGCCCGTCGAGACGGTACTGCGGCGGGCGTGCGCGGCGGCGTCGCTGACGGTCGAGACGCTCGGTGCGAGCTCGTCGATCCCGGACGCGGCCCGCGTCGCGGCACGGTACACATCCGCTTACGGCGCGGAGGAACGCGGAGCATGAACGAGAGTCACGCCCCGATCGCGACCCACCCGCGGGGCCCGTACCGTCCGCGCCCGATCGACGAACCCGTCGAGGTGGTCGCGGACCGGGCCGCGCTGGACGAGGCGAAGATCATCGCGGCGCCCGACGATCCCGCACGGTGGCCCGCGTGGCGGGAGGCGCTGCGCGCGTGGCGCCGGGACGCGGCCTCGCGCATCGGCTACGACGGCGCGCTCTACGCCCGTCCCGAGTTCGCCTGGACACAGGGCGCCTACACGGTGGCCGTCGTATGGCTCTGGGACGATGCGCTCTACGACCACGAGCTCGGCGCCTTCACACCGGAGGCGTATCTGGAAGCGGGAAGACGGGACTACGGCGGCTACGACGCGGTCGTGCTGTGGCACGCGTATCCCGTGATCGGCGTTGACGAGCGCAACCAGTTCGACTTCTATCGCCAGGTGCCCGACCTCAAGGCGCTGATCGGTGAGTTCCACGCTCGTGGCGTCCGTGTGTTCCTCGACTACAACCCCTGGGACACCGGGACCCGGCGCGAGGATCTCCCGGACGCCGAGGCCGTCGCCGCGCTCGTCTCGGAGTACGACGCGGACGGGGTGTTCCTCGACACGCTCAAGGAGGGCGCGGCGGGAATGCGGACGGTGCTCGACCGGGTCCGGCCTGGTGTGGCGCTGGAGGGCGAGTCGCGGGTGCCGCTGGCGCGCATAGCGGATCACCATCTCTCCTGGGCACAGTGGTTCGCCGACTCCGCGACCCCGGGTGTGCTCCGGGCACGCTGGTTCGAGCCGAGGCACCAGATGCACCAGACCCGGCGCTGGAACCGCGACCACAGCGACGAGATGCAGACCGCGTGGCTCAACGGCGCCGGCATGCTCGTGTGGGACGTGGTGTTCGGCAGCTGGGTCGGCTGGAGCGAGCGCGACCGCACGGTCTGGCAGACCGTCGCGCCGGTGCTGCGGCGGTATCAGGGGGCGTTCACCGGCGGTGACTGGAGCCCGCTGGAGGGCACGGCGGTAGCGGTGGGCGGCGGCGCGGGGCCCGTGTTCGCCTCACGTTTCGCGGACGGCGATCTGACGCTGTGGACGCTGGTCAACCGCGCCGAGGAGCCGTACACCGGCACACTGCTGGTTCCCGAATCACGCGACATCGCCCCCGGCAGACGCTGGTTCGACGTGATCAGCGGCACCGAGCTCGACGCTGAGTCGGGGGCGGTCCACGGCACGCTGCCCGGACGCGGCCTCGGCGCGGTGGTCGCGCTCCCGGCCGACGCCGTGGACGACGACCTTCTGACCTTCCTCGACCGCCAGGCGGGGCAGCGACTGTCGACGGACACGGCGTTCCCGGCGCGTCCGACAGTTCGGGTGCCCCCGCCGTATGCGCCCGCCGCGGTGATTCCGGAGAACTTCGCGGCGCTGCCTGCAGGCCCACGGGAGCTCACCGTGCGCTACCGGCTGCGCGAGACAGGCTTTTACGAAGGCGCGCCCTACGTCGAGGACTGGAAGCCGCTGCCTCCGCGCCTGCATCAGGAGATCACCGAGAGGCACCGCGAAGAGTCGCCGGCGCCCTGCGGTGTCGCAGTGTACGAAGTCACCAACGCCGAGTACGCGCGCTTCCTGATGGAGAGCCGATACGCACCCGTGCGGCCCGAGCGTTTCCTCGAGCACTGGGTTGACGGACGTCCCACACCGGGCACCGAGAACGAGCCGGTCACGCACGTGGACCTGACCGACGCACGTGCCTACGCGGACTGGGCGCGACTGCGCCTGCCGACCGAGCACGAATGGCAGGCCGCCGCCGAGGCCGGGCTGCTGCGGCGCGGCGAGCCGAAGGTGTGGAACTGGACCGAGAGTGAGCACCGCGACGGCCGCACCCGGTTCGTCATGCTCAAGGGCGGCAGCGCTTTCCGTGCCCAGGGCTCCGACTGGTACGTGGACGGTGGTGAGCGCGATCCGCAGGAGGCTGTGAAACTCCTGCTTTGCGGCGCACCCGTCGCCCGGTCCGCCCGCATCGGATTCCGGTGCGCCGTCGACCTCGCCACGGATCCGGGGCCCGGGAAGGAGCACGCGTGATATCCGGACCCGCCTCCGCCGCCCCGCCCCCGCTGGCCGGGCTGCGCGTCGTCGAACTCGCCACCCTCTTCGCCGGGCCGCTGGCCGCGACGTGGCTCGGGGACTTCGGCGCGGATGTCGTCAAGGTCGAGCACCCGCGGCGCCCGGACCCCTCACGCGGCCACGGAATCGCCAAGGACGGCATCGGGCTGTGGTGGAAGACGATCGGGCGCAACAAGCGCACCGTCACCCTCGACCTGTCCAAGCCGGGCGGCCGCGAGATGGCGCTCAGGCTCGCCGAACAAGCCGACGTCGTCATCGAGAACTTCCGCCCCGGCACGCTGGAGCGCTGGGGCCTGGGCCCCGACCGGCTCGCCGAGGTCAACCCGCGGCTGGTCCTCGCCCGGGTCACGGCTTTCGGCCAGACCGGACCGTACGCCGGCCGGCCCGGCTTCGGCACCGTCGCCGAGGCGATGAGCGGTTTCGCCGCCCTGTCCGGTGAGCCGGACGGACCGCCGCTGCTGCCTCCCTTCGGCTTGGCCGACGGCGTGGCCGGGCTGGCCACCGCGTACGCGGTCATGCTGGCGCTCGCCTCACGCGGCGTCACAGGGCGCGGACAGGTCGTCGACCTGGCCATCATCGAGCCCCTGCTGGCCCTGCTGGGCCCGCAGATCACGGCGTACGACCAGCTCGGCTACATCCAGCCGCGCACCGGGAACCAGACCTCGAACAACTCCCCGCGCAACCTGTATCGCACGGCGGACGGCTCCTGGGTCGCGGTCTCCACGAGCGCGCAGAACATCGCCGAACGGGTGATGCGGCTCGTCGGGAAGCCCGAGGTGATCGACGAGCCCTGGTTCGCCTCGGGCGCCGGCCGAGCGGCACACCGCGCGGAAGTGGATCCGCCGGTCGCGGCCTGGATCGCGGCCCATTCGCTGGCGGAGACGATGGAGGCCTTCGAACGGGCCGAGGCGGCGATCGGGCCGGTCTACGACGCCCGCGGCATCCTCGCCGACCCGCAGTATCAGGCGCTGGAGACCACGGTGACCGTGCCCGACCCGGAACTCGGCCCGCTGCGCATGCAGAACCTGATGTTCCGGCTCTCCGGCTCGCCCGGCGCGATCCGCTGGGCGGGCCGGCCCCACGGCGCCGACACCGAGGCCGTGCTCGGCGAACTCGGCCTGGACGCGGCCCGCATCGCCGCGCTGCGCGCGGAGGGAGCCGCATGAGCACTGACCACGCGGCACATCCTGAGACCGCCACCGCGCACCGTGAGCACTCGGCATCCACGCCCGGCACGTACGGCACCGGCTTCGGGCCGATCGTGGCGCTCTACCTCCCGGCCACCCGCCCCGACCGCTTCGGCAAGGCCCTGACCGTCGGCGCGGACGCGGTGATCCTCGACCTCGAGGACGCCGTACCCGCGGCGGCGAAGGACTCCGCCCGCGCGGAGGCGGTGCGCCTGCTGTCCGACAGCACCCGGGAGATCTCCGACACCGCGGTCCATGTGCGCATCAACAGCCTGTCGTCGCCGTGGTGGAAGCGGGACGCCGCCACGCTCGGCGAGCTCGCGGCCCGCCGGCCCGAGAGCCGCCCGGCCGCGGTGCGCGTCCCGAAGGTCGAGTCGCCGGAGGACATCCGGCGGGTGGCCGAACTGCTCGGACACCAGATCCCGCTGTACTGCCTGATCGAGTCGGCCCGCGGTCTGGAGGCGGCGTACGAGATCGCCGGCGCACACCCGGCGGTCGCGGGCGTCGCGCTCGGTGAAGCCGACCTGGCCGGGGACCTGGGTGTCACCGGCGAGGGCTTGGCGTGGGCGCGCTCACGGCTGGTCGTCGCGGCGCGCGCCGCCGGGCTGCCTTCGCCGGCCCTGTCCGCCTACCCGCGGCTGGACGACGAGGCGGGGCTGTACGAGTCCTGCGTCGCCGGGCGGCGCGCGGGCTTCCTCGGCCGCTCCGTGTTGCACCCGAAGCAGATCCCCGCGGTGATCAGGGCGTTCACGCCGAGCACGGCGGAAGTGGCGTCCGCTGAGGCGACGCTCTCCGCGCTCGGGAGCGCCGACATCATGGAGGGTGGCACGGCCGTGCTGGCTGACGGCAGCTTCGTCGACCGGGCGATGGCCGAGGCGGCCTCGCGCACGCTCGCGCTGCGCCGTCACACTGCGCAGCTGGCCCGGCGGGCGGGCCTGGACGAGGCGGGCGCCGAACCGGAGTCCTCATGACGGCCATGGACACCGTCGGACGAGCCCTGCTGCTCGCGGCTGTCGAGGTGTCGCTGTCCTTCGACAACGCCGTCGTCAACGCGACGGTGCTGCGCCGGCTCAGCGCGTTCTGGCAGCGTCTGTTCCTCACCGTCGGCATGTTGATCGCCGTCGTCGGCATGCGGCTGCTGTTCCCGCTGCTCGTCGTGGCGATCTCGGCCCGCTTGTCCCCCGTCGGCGTGCTCCACCTCGCCACGGCCGATCCGCACGCCTACGATCTGCGGCTGGCCTCGGCACGCCCGGAGATCTCGGCCTTCGGCGGCGCGTTCCTGCTGATGGTGTTCCTCGACTTCCTGTTCACCGAGCGTGACTTGACCTGGCTGCGTCCGCTGGAACGGCTCTCCGCCCGGATCTCCCGGCTCGACCGGCTCGCCCCGGCCATCGCCCTCGGCGCGCTGCTGGCGACCGCGCTCGTCGGTCAGCACCCTGAGAGCCAGGTCAACTCGGTGCTCGCCGCGGGGCTGCTCGGCATCATCGCGCACTTGCTGATCAGCGGCCTGAGCGGGCTGGCAGAACATGGAAGCGCCGAGGACGGGGTGGACCGCGCGGACGGCGCGGATCCCACAGACGGCGCGGATCGCAAAGGCAGTGCGGCCCCGGCACCGCTACGAGGCCGGGACGCGTTCTTCGCCTTCTGTTTCCTCGAGCTGATGGATGCCTCGTTCTCTTTCGACGGGGTCATCGGCGCGTTCGCGTTCACGTCGAACCTGTTCGTCATCGCCGTCGGCCTCGGGATCGGCGCGCTGGCCGTGCGCTCGCTGACGGTGCACCTGGTGCGTCGCGGCACGCTCACCGACTTCGTCTACCTGGAGCACGGCGCGCACTACGCGATCGGCCTGCTCGGCACGCTGCTGCTCGCGACCGCATACGGCTCGCTGCCACAGCTGCTCAGTGGCCTGCTCGGGCTGGGGGTGATCGGCACGTCGCTCGCCTCCTCCGTCGTGCGCAACCGGCGCCTGACCCGCTCGCCCGTGTGAAGAATCCCGGCCCGCCCCGAACCGAGCCCGCCGGGCCGGCGTCGCGTCGCCGGAGCCCAGCGGTTCAGCCCTCGCGGCGAGGCTGCCCTCCCACCCGCGCGAGCCGCCTGAGTCCGGCGAGTCGCGCCGCCCGCTCGTGGCGGGCGGCCGCGGCACGGTCCAGTTCCGCCATCAACCGCTGGGACCGGTGCTCCAGGTCCATCTCGTCCAGGATGCGGTCTATCTCAGCCAGCAGCGAACCGTGGAGCTGCCAGGCGTGAGGGTTTCGTTGGACGCTGTCCAGGAGCATCTGGGCTACTTGTTCCCTGCGGTCCCACGCGGCCGACAACTCGGCCGCCAGTCGGTTCTCCGCTTGCTCGGCGTTGCCGCTTACCGTGGACGTCACCAGCACTGCGTAACTGACCATCGCCGCGCCGACATCGGCCAGGAGTTCCTGGAGCGCCGTCGCGGTCTCGGCGGGGAACAGCGGCTCGCCTTCCTCGCGCCTCTTGGCCAGGTCGGTCAGCGAGCGGGCCAGGACCCGGACCACGACCACGCAGATCTCCAGCGTATCCAGTCCGGTCCGCAGCACGAGGCGGACGAGCAAGCCCTCGCTGATCCTCGGGTTGAGGCGCAGGCTGTCCTCGGCCTGGCGCAGTGCGGCGTCCACGCCGGCAACAGCATGGTCGAGTCGACGGGCCTCGTGCAGCCGGTCCGCGGCGTGCTCGACGGCGACCGGAGTGTCCAGCTCCTCGCCGATGCTCAGCAGCAGACTCCGAGTACGGCGGGCCAGCCCGACGATGGACTCGGCGGCCGGGTCCACCCAGACCGGCGGGGCGAGCACGACGTTGAACAGCAGACCGACTCCCGCGCCGATCAGCGTCTCCAGCACCCGCTCCCACGCTTGGGACGCCAACTGGGTGACACCCAGGACGAGCATCGCGCTGATCGCGACCTCGACGACGAACTCGCCGACCCGGATGAACTGGCCGACGGTGAGCGCGGCCAGGATGATCAGGCCCAGGCTCCACCAGGACAGGCCGACCACGGCGCTGAAGCCGACGGCGATCAGCACCCCGGCCACAACCGACACGACCCGCCGGACGCCGGTGGTGAGTGTCGAGTACAGGGTCACTTGAACGACGAGCAGCGCCGTCAGCGGAGCGGTCAGCGGGGCGGGCTGGGAAGTGAGAAGCACCGCGACGGCGTAGGCCACCACCGCCGCAGCGGTAGCGCGGATCGTCCAGATGACAACCGGGTCATCGCGGAACCGCACCAGGGACGCCACCCGCGCCGAGACCTTCGGCATCTGCTCCTGCCCTTCCGGCCGCCGGTTATGCGTAGCGCACCACACTAGATTTCCACGCGGGTCACCCATCCGCACGCGCGTCCCGCTCGCTGGTCAGCAGCATCGTGCGATGGGTGAACCCGGCGACCTACTTCAGCCGGAAGTGTCGCTCCGATCGGAAGACCTTACGGGATCCAGGGGCTGTGTCCGCCATCGGCGACCCGTGATTATCATCAGGTTGGACCAAGTCGGATCGAGCACATCCACTGAACTTTCTGTATACGACAGTTGCGGCCCAAGATGCTCGTCTCCCAATTCATGGCTTCACCAGCGCCGGAAATCGCCTGACCGTTTTATCGTAGGGTTTTTAGGGCTGCCCGCCCCGCACGTAGGCATTGTAGAACGCGAGCGAGTTGCTTCCGAGGTTGTCGATATGGCCCCTCGACGTGCTGAGATTTCAGAGCCTTGCCATGGTCCTGCGCCTTAGACGTCGGTGAGTTCGAGCACCGGCCACCGCTGATGCTGCTCGTGTGGCTGGGGCCAGCGGTCTGTCAGAGAGAACGGTGAAGGATGTTTCCGGTGATGTGCTAGTGGCCACCCCGACGCGCCGCGGAAAACGTCCACCGCTCTCACAGCGCACAGCCAGCCTGCAGGAGAAGGCGCTGGTGAGTACCGTGGTAGCTACCAGCACGTTTGGCTCCAGGCGGTAGAGCGTGTGTGCAGCGCGAATAGATTACGAAGCCGTGTTCCAGGCCCTGCCCGGCATGACGGCTCTCCTGACCCCGGATCTGCGGTACGCGGACGCCAACCGACAGTACCTGCGATCAGCCGGTCGTTCCCGTGAGCAGGTCATCGGCCGCTACCTGTTCGACGTCTTCCCGGACAACCCCGACGATCCGAACGCCACCGGGACCCGGAACCTGGCCGCGTCCCTCCAGCGGGTTCTTGACACCGGCGAGCGCGACACGATGGCCGTGCAGCGCTACGACGTGGAATCTCCGGAGCGGCCAGGCCACTGGGACGAGCGATATTGGAGCCCGGTCAATGTCCCGGTCTTGGATGCCGACGGCAAGGTCGTGCTGGTGCTGCACCGGGTGGAAGAGGTCACGGCGCTGGTCCAAGCGCGTGCCGCCGAAGGCGACCGGCTGGCGGTGCTCGAAGCGGAGCTGCAGACCCGCGCCCGGGAGCTCCAGGAGGCCAACGAACATCTCCGGCTGGCCCACGCCGGGGAACGCCAGGTCGCGCTCGCCCTGCAGGAAGCGATGTTGCCGCCGCCCCACCTGGGCCTGCACCATCCGGTCGCGGTCCGCTACCGACCCGCCGTGGACCAGCTCAACGTCTGTGGGGACTGGTACGACCTGATCGACCTGTCAGCCGATCGCGTGGCGGTGTCCGTAGGCGACGTCGTAGGCCACGGGCTCGCCGCCGCCGGCGTCATGGGCCAGTTGCGCAGCGCCCTCAGCGCGGCCTCAAGAGTGTCGGCGGGACCGGCGCAGGCACTGGACGTGCTCGACACCTACGCGCGCAGCGTCCCCGGCGGCGAGAACGCCACAGCCGTCAGTGTCATCGTCGACTGGGAGGACAACACGCTGGTGTACAGCACTGCCGGGCATCCACCCGCGATCCTGGTGGACGCCGACGGGTCGGTGCGCCTCCTCGATGCGGCGACCGACCCGCCGCTCGGGGCGAGCCCGGAGCACCGCGCCAGACACCAGTCGGCCGTGACGTTCACCGAAGACGCCGTTCTGCTGCTCTACACCGACGGCCTGATCGAGCGCCGCGGCGAGGACATCGACGTCGGCCTCGCCCGGCTGGTCGAATCCGCGGCCCGGCACCGGCGAGACAGTCCCGCGAGGCTGGCCGACCGCCTGCTGGGCGAGCTTCTCCCATCCGCCACCGACGACACCGCCGTGGTCGTCCTCCGGCTGTGAACGGACCTCCATGCACTCTGCGGTCGCCGGCATCGGTGTCGCCAGCAAGGTAGCCAGCAAACGAGGTGCGTGGACGTGAGCTGCAATCTGGCTCGACGCAGCGATACGGAGCTCGCGCCAGACTCACTCAAGGTGCTGATCGTCCGGAGCCTCGTGCAGGGAGGGAGCGTAGGAGATCCCGACGATCAAGCCGTCTGCCGTGAGCAGCCTGGCCACGGTCTGGCCCCAGGGCTCGGTCCGGGCCTGGTGCACCAGCTCGAAGCCGGCCCGCTGGAGCTCGGCACCGGCAGCTGAGACGGCCTCCGCATCCGCCACCTCGAACTCGATCGAAGCTTGCGGAATCACCCGATCGGAGGGCCACTGGGGCGTGCCGAAACATGCCTCGGCCGCCTGCGAGAGCGGCCACAAGCCGAAGTGCTTGCTCCCGGCGACGTTCCCGCTGGAGTAATAGCCGTCGGCTTCGCCCTCCAGGGGCAGGCCGAGAGTCTCGATGAACAGCTTGCGGCTCAGCGGCGGGTCGGCCACGACCGCCGCCACGCTCGTGATGAAGAGAACATCCATGGTGGTGGAACTCCCCCCTCGAAGAAGTCGATCGCGGACAGCCGTACGTGCTCGCGGAACTCACGCTGCCTAGCGGTCAGGCCCCACCCTGCGGACACCTCACACCTACGGCGTACCGCAGGGATCAGGACCTGTCAGCACACGACATCACGCATTCAAAGCCACTAGCGGACCCTCGTGCGGAGTCGAGACGCGGTCAGCTCGTGACTCGCACTTCGTAGTTACCCAGTCTGAGCAGGTTCTTGACGGGTGCGGAGCTGAATCCTGCCGGCATCTGTTCGACGAGGTCTCTCTCGAGGTCGGTCGCGTTATTGTCAAGGACCTTGTAGAGAGTGGCGTTCACATACGCGGTCTCGGGGAGGGCGTCTTGGGTGAGGGTGTACGTGGTGCCTGTGTCGGGAAGGCCGCCGGGCAGGGTGAAATCATCCGTGCGGGTCCTCTGCCAGCCCTGGCGGTCGGGGCCTGGCAGCCAGCCCTCCCAGTCCACCGGAGCCGCCGTGTCGCTGCAGGTGAAACGCAGAGCAGCACCGTTGGGAACGCCTCGTCCCTCGAATTCGATCCTGAAGGTCCCTGGTTGCGGGTCGAGGTTGGCGATCAACAAGTGGCGAGTGATGGTCTTGGTGTTCTTCTGCACCAGATCGACATTGCGCCAAGCGACGGAGGGGTTGTTCGCCACCCAATTGGCGAATTCCACATTCGTCGCGAAGCTTCGCGGCATGGGATCGTGGTGATCATCCGTACTGACCTTGGCGATCAGGCAGTAATGGTTGGTGTCCACGGCGGCCGAGCCCATCCACTCGAAGGCTTGACTGGCGGCGCAGACTTCCTGCGCCTGAATGGTCTGGTTCCGCTGACCGTTCACTAGCGGCAGAAGGCGCCCTCCTGACGGTGCCTCGATGACTCCCCACTGCGAGGGCGCCAGGAGCAAGGACGGCGGAGCCCAGTACATTTCCACAGTCCCGTGGGTCGGCTCGGGCTTGATGTTCTTGGCTCTGATGTATATGTTGTTCGGCTGCCCCCTGGTGAGGAATGCTTTCCCGAGATCCCGGTTCATCGCCTGCTGCATTTCCTCGAAGCCGAGGACGTCTCGGCCATACGGGATGATGTCCGGAGATGCGCAGATCGTTCCAGTGGTGGGAATCTGGCCGGTGTCGGCGAAATTGTCCCTGATCAGGATGTCCTGGTAGATGGTTTCGGTCATGACCGTAGTCATGATTGCCTCCCTTGGTTTCGTCGTCGGCTCATTCCTTTTTTGTCGCCGGCTCTTTGCCGTGACGGAGAAGTTCCCAGTGCCCGGCTGTCTGCTGAGTCGAGTCCAGCCGCAGGGCAACGGTCACGGGGTCATAGAGTCCGCAGTCTGTGCGAACCAGCCTTCGGCGACATTCATGGGATGTCTCTTCTTTACTTCCGCCGACCCCTTGCGGCCACCATTGGTTGAATAGCCAATAATACTGGCCGGCTGACTGCGCGAAGGCGCTGGAAGAGTTTCCATATAGGACGTTTCTCCCAACGTACCGCAGCCCCTCTGCCTCGCAACCCGGGCAGTTGCTGCTGATTTCAATTTTATGATTTCGCGTGCTGACGGGCCTTGATCGCTGCGGTGCGTCGGTGAGTGCGCGGTATCCAAGAAGCCGACGGCGGGCCGCACGTGGGCGATGGTGATGCGCCGCAACAGCTGGTCCCGAGCCCCGGGAGGTCCTGGCGCGTCACACCGTCAAGCAGGACGATGCGGCGATCGCACCATCCCGTTTCGCACTCAACCGGATCAGTACCGGCCCTACCTCGCTGACGGCTGCCTCGCTGACCGCTGCCTCGCCGAGATCCGACTGGCCATCCACCAGCCGTTGCCACGACGACAACACACATTCAGAGTCAGTAGTTCCACGACAGTCACACGGGGGACATCAGATCACTCGCGCTGATGGTGTAGGTCAACAGGGGGTAGGTGAAGTCTGCCTCGTTGTTCTCACGGCGCCGTAGCTGATAGAACTCGCGTGCCTGCTCGTCGTCGGCCGACGTGAGGCATACATCTCGCGATAGGTACACATGTCCGTCGTGAAACTGGACGAAGGTCTTTGACGTGCGAAACGTCACACCCAGCCATAGGTTGTCCGCCGCCTCGGCGGGCGCGTTCAATACGATCTTGTGCCTGAGCCGCCGATTCGTGTCGACGGAGAACGCGACGACGCTGTTGTGGGCGAGGGGGATCTCGAACTTCTCGCCGTCGACGTCCTTTGATTCGAAGATCAGCTTCCTCAGCGGGCCAGCCCCGGGATCCTGATAGCAGGAGAAGACGGCGATGAACGACTCGTCGGCCAGATCGAGGGCCTGGTCGGAGTGGCTGCCCATGGTGGTGTAAGCGTTCGTATAGCACTCGATGAGAGCGTTGTTGAAGCCGACCGAAAGCCCTGCCCGTCCTTGAATCTGCTGCGCCAGCAGTTCGTGCACCGCCCGGAAACGCTGCGCCGGGCTGCTGTATCGAGTGGTGGTGCGAACAAGAGGCACGTCGCCTGCCTCGCCGATCTTGGTGAGCACGGCGCCTCGCCGGCCCTTGCCTACGTCTTCCAGCCGGGCCGAGGCGGACAGCTCCGCAAAGAGGTTCTCCTCGGTCGGCAAGACGCAGGAGTGGATCTCATCAGAGATCCTAGGCTCGAGGGGCATCGTAGTCTCCCATGTTCATACTGAAGAGAATCTCGTCGCCGTAATCAATGAAGGACGAGGTCCTGTTCACCTCGGCGTACAGCCTGCGCAGCTCATCCACGCCGTTCGGTGTGGGCGGTTCCAGCCCCACCAAGTCTCCGGCCACTTTGAGGAACGTGTGCCCGTTCTTGTGAACGGCTTCGGCGCTCGAGCAGCGCACCACGTATCCCAGGCGCGTCGGAAGCAACTCGGCGTCCAATCCCGAGGGCCGGACTTCATGCGTATACAGGCGGTTGGTGGACAGGGGCATAAAGAAGACGGAGCCAGGATAGAGAGTCAAGGTGAACCGCGAGGGCAGCACCGCCCCATCGTGTTCGTCGGCCTGCTCCTTGAGACGAAAGTGGAGTTTGGTCAACCCACTGTTGCCCTTCACGCCACAGTCGAAGACGTCGTCAGCCAAGGGATGCAGCTTCTCAAGCCCGTCATAGAAGGTGCAGAAGGCCATGATCCCGTTGACCGGCATGTCCTTGGTCTTGTCAGCATGAGCGGAGATCTTGGCCTTCGCCTGCTTGCGCTCGGCCGTGGCGAGGGTGTTGTGGTAGATCTGAGCGAGGACGTGATTCAGCGGCGCCGGGTTCCGGAAGACGGCGGCGGCCTCGCGGTTCAAAGCCTCGACGATGAGCGTGTCGGTCGGCTGAAAATTCTCGGTCGGCCCTGAGAAGTTTGTGGAGCACCGGAGCAGGCGGAAGTGCAGCTCGTCACCGAGTCGAGTGATCGGCGTCAGATAGATTCCGCTGCGATGGGCCGTCCCAGGTTTGGTGGACTCGGTCAGGGACTGGAACTCGTGCTCCGCACGGATCCGTCCGAAGTAGTCGGCGCCGAGTCCGAAGAAGCGGCGATAGTACACGCCGAGCCCGTGGACGCGGATGGGCACCCGACCGAGGTCGATGACAGTCCAGGGCCGGTCGACGTTCTCGTCGTCACCGTGCGACAGCTCCCTGATGACGAACACCCGGCTGGCCCCATCCAGGTGGTGGTCGCTGATCCCGGATATATCGCCACACAGGTAGACGGTCTTCTGCGCGAGGTCAGCCAGACCAGAAGCAAGGTCCTCTGGCGTGATCACGGCTCCGAAGAAGTCATTCACCAAGTCGCTGTCACTCAATGCCGAAGGCGCAACCAAGATGCTTCTCGCGTCATCGATGTAAGCTTCTGTCAGCTCTGATGTGTACATCACATCGCACCCGTCATTCGCAGTCCTTTTCAGTTGCGCCATGGCCGACGCCAACGAGATCTGTCCCGCGTCCAGCAGATCAGCCATGTCCCCCCACCACAGCCGCTCCCCCGATGTCAGCCCGCCTCGACCATAGCGGTGGCGAGGTTCCGTTCCGGAGCGGGCTTCGCCGGTCCAGGGCGGGGCACGGCCGAACGCCGGACCCGATGCCCCAGCGCCAGAGATATGGGCGCCAACGGTCCAGGCGCCGGGAACCTCGGCGCGCAAGGCGGGCGCACGGCATATATCCGCCAGAGGAAGTCCGTGTTTATCAGGAGTCTGCGCTGTTATCCTCCGCCTATGCCGCGACGCCTCGGATCCATACTCACCGTTCTCGGACTCACCGTCCCGTCCGCGCTGGCGCTCGCCGCCGCTCCAGCGTCCGCCACGGCGACGACGCCTCCGCCGGTCGTCCGGGTGATGCCCCTCGGCGACTCCATCACCTACGGAGTCGGCAGCACATCCGGCCCCGGCGGCGCGGGCGGCGCAGGCTACCGGGTGACGTTCCTCAACGAGGCGGCCGCGCAGTCCCGGTACCGGGTCGACCTTGTCGGCTCGATGGAATCCGGCGCGTGGGAGGTCGCGGATCCGGACAACGAGGGCCACAGCGGCGCCCTGATCGCCGACATCAGCGCCGGCGCGGACACATGGATCCGCAACGCGCGGCCGGACGTGATCCTGCTGCACATCGGCATCAACGACCTGGACCGATCGGACGACCCGCTCGGCGCGCCGGCCCGGTTGCACAACCTCGTCGACCAGATCTTCGCCGACAAGCCGAACGTGACGATCATCCTGCAGGGCCTGATTCCGATCACGCAGGGACTGAAGGCCAGTCCGACGGATTACAACAACGCGGCGCGCAGCATGGCAGCCGCCGAACAGGCTGCCGGACACAAGATCCAGTACGTCGACCCGGACCCGACGTTCAACTCCGCCGACATGTTCGACCGCCTGCACCCGAACGACAGCGGGCACTCGAAGCTGGCGCGGGTGTACTTCTCAGCGTTCGATCAGGCCTACACAGCCGGATGGGTCACGCCGGCCACGTCGCGGGGCGCGGCCGACGAGGTCGGCGGCTCGGGCCGGGTCCGATGGGCGGACTTCGACGGCGACGGCCACGCCGACTACCTCACCGTCAACGCCGACGGCTCCGTCGACGTCTGGCTCAACAAGGGCGGCGACGGCCACGGCGGCTGGAACCCGCTCGGCCAGGTCGCCGTCGGATTGACGACGGACGCGAGCCACGTACGGATCGCCGACTTCGACGGTGACGGCCGCGCGGACTACATCCTGATCAACCCGAACGGCTCGGTGAGCGTGTGGCTGAACCGCGGCGGCGACGGCCACGGCGGCTGGACCGCACTGGGCCAGGTCGCGACCGGCCTGACAACCGACGCGAGCAAGGTGCGCTTCGCTGACTTCGACGGCGACGGCCGCACGGACTACCTGCTGTTCAGCGACAGCGGCGCGATCAGCGTCTGGCTGAACCGGGGCGGCGACACGGCCGGCGGCTGGTGGAGCATCGGTCAGATCGCGACCGGACTCACGTCGGACCCCACCAAGGTGCGGATCGCCGACATCGACGGCGACGGCTACGCGGACTACACGCAGATCAACGCCGACGGATCGCTGAACACGTGGCAGAACCAGGGCGGCGACGGCCACGGCGGCTGGAAGTCGCTGGGGCGGATCGCCACCGGCACCACGACGAACGCCGATGCGGTGCAGCTCACCGACTTCAACGGCGACACCCACGCGGACTACCTGCGCACCAACACGAACGGCTCGATCGAGGCATGGCTGTGGAACGGCGGGGACGGCAGCGGCGGCTGGACGTACGACGGGCAGATCGCGACGGGAGCTTGACGGAACACTTCGCGTCGTACTGCGGTGTCGCCGACTGAAACCTGCTGAGCCGGCCCTGAGCTGGCCCTACGATGCGCGGGCGGCAGCGGCTGAGGGCGTCGACGATCTGGTCGGCGCCCTCGCGGTCGGTGAGGGACGCAGCGGCGATCTACTCAATCCGCCATCACAAACCTGAGTACGACAGCGGATGTGGCTTGCCGGCGCCGCCACAGATCATCGGATCATGTTCGCGTCGAAGAAGAGTGTGGGAATCGGCATCGCCACCGGCCTGCTGTCAGCGCTCGCCGGATTGTGGGTGGCCTGGCAGATCACGTACTACGTGAGCGCGCATGCATCCACCATTGACGAAGTCCACGGTACCTGGGCGCATACCGCTCGCCTGCGCTCAGGGAAGGCCACGGTTTACAGCGAGGATTCCATCCCGCTGTCCCGCATCCGGATCACAGCCCCGGACGGCTCACCGGTGCACCTGACGGAATCCCACGGCACCTGGGTGTTCGCGGGATCGATGTCTCAGGTCCCTTCGATCGCGGTCTTCAACGCGCCGGCAGACGGCGTCTACACCTATCAGGCGTCCAGCCCCGACGGGACGGGGACCGGCCTCGTCGTCTACCAGACCGTGATCACCTTCCACAGGTCGATCCCAGGCGCCCTCGTCGGCCTCGTGATTACCGGAGCGGGCGTCACGGTAGCCGCGGTCGGGGTGAGGCGCGCATCGCGCAGACAGCGCGCGAACACATCTATTGCGAACCCTGGCCTGGGACCGGGAAGCTTCGGGGCGGCGTCCTGATTACGGTCTATGCGGCTCGCCCGACCCTGTCCGGCAGGGATTCGGGCCGGCAGCGCGAGGATGGGACAGTCGGGCCCCACGAGCCGCTGTGACTCCAGATCCGCCTCCCGTACGGCGGAACAGCGGCGGCGTCATGGGGATTGACCCGCATTGACTCGTTTACTGCGTGGCCGATAGGACTTTGAGGTCGTTCGACGTCACCGCCGGTTGTCGGCGTGTTCCATGAGGGGGCAGGCCGTGTCAACACTCGGAGCTCGAATAACCGCGCTGGGCGCGGGCGCGGCGGTCGTCGCGGCGGGCCTCGCTCTGCCCCAGCCGGCCGCGGCCGACGACACCACCGTTTCGGTCGACAACGCCCGCACGGGGTGGGACCGGAACGAGCCCGGTCTCAGCCCGGCCGACGTCTCCGACCCCGCCTTCGGGCAGATCTTCTCGACCACGGTCGACGGGCAGGTCTTCGCCCAGCCCCTGGTGGCCGGTGGCATGCTCGTCGTCACCACCGAGAACAACAAGGTCTACGGCCTGAACCCGCAGACCGGCGCGATCCTGTGGACCCGTGCGGACCTGGGCCCGGCCTGGCCGTCGGCATCGATCGAGCCGCCGACCGGCTGCGGCGACCTGGGCCCCACGGTCGGCATCACGAGCACCCCGGTCTTCGACCCGGCCAGCAAGACGGTGTACTTCACGTCGAAGACCTACGCCGGCGGCGACCCGACCGCGGCGAGTTGGCTGATGCACGCGATCGACCCCGGCACCGGTGCCGAGAAGGCGGGATGGCCGGTCACGATTCAGGGCGCGCCGAGCAACGATCCGTCGACGCCGTTCGACGCGTTCCATCAGATGCAGCGCGCCGGGCTGCTGCTCATGAACGGCGTGGTCTACGCCGCGTTCGGCTCACACTGTGACTTCACGCCGTGGCACGGCTATGTCGTCGGCATCGACGCCGTCTCGGGGCACCAGACCGCGATGTGGACCTCGGAGACCGATGACGCCGGCAGCGGCGCCGGCATCTGGCAGGCCGGCGGCGGTCTGGTCTCCGACGGCGACGGCCGCATCATCTTCGCCACCGGCAACGGCGTCAGCCCGAAACCGGGTCCCGGCAGCAGTCCCGGCGACTACCTGGCCGAATCGGTGGTCCGGCTCCAAGTCGGCTCGGACCGGTCGCTGTCGGCCGTGGACTTCTTCAGTCCGTCCGACAACGCGACGCTGGATCTGAACGACACCGACCTGGGTTCCGGAGGTCCGGTCGCGCTTCCGGACAGCTTCGGCACCCCCAAGGTGCCCCACCTGCTCGTCGCCGGGGGCAAGGACGGCCGGATCTTCCTGCTCAATCGCGACGACTTCGGCGGCATGGGGCAGGGCCCCGGCGGAAAGGACGCCGTCGTGCAGACCATCGGCCCGCTGCCCGGCGGCCTGTGGGGGCACCCGGCGGTATGGGGCGGCGACGGCGGCTACGTCTACCGGGTCGGCAACCAGCAGCCGCTGATCGCGCTGCAGGCCGGGGCGACCGCGGACGGCACGCCCACTCTGACCCAGGCCGGAACCAGCACCGACTCCTTCGGCTACACCAGTGGATCGCCGATCGTCACCTCGAACGGCACGGACTCCGGCAGCGCCGTCGTCTGGGTGGTGGACAGCCCGAGCGGGCCGTGGGGCAACGGCGCGACAGGTGAGAACGCGACACTGAACGCGTACTCCGCGGTCCCCGACTCCCACGGCACCCTCAGCCGACTGTTCTCCGCGCCCATCGGCCGGGCGGCCAAGTACTCGGTCGTGGCCACCGACTCCGACCACGTCTACCTCGGCACCCGCGAGACCGACGCCGTGGGGAAGGTCATCGGCTTCGGCAAGCCCGCGAAGACCGCGCTGACCACGGCACCGGTGACGTTCGGACCGGTCGAGGTGGGTTCGAGCGCCCAGAAGCAGGTGACGCTGACCGCCACGCAGCCGGTCACGGTGACCGGCGCCACGGTGAACGCCTCGCCGTTCACCGTCGACACCTCGCCGCTGAAGTCGCCGGTGTCGCTGAACACCGGCGGCCATCTGACCCTCACCGTCACATACACCCCGACCGCCCCCGGCGCGGCGAACGGCATCATGACGGTCGCGACCAGCGCCGGGAGCGTCGGCGTGTCCTTGAACGGCACCGGCCTGGCGAACGGTCTCGGGGCGTCGCCGAGCCCGGCGCAGTTCCAGGATGACCAGCCGACGGGGACGCAGCAGACGATGGCGGTCCGGATCTGGAACACCGGCTCCGTGGACGAGACGATCGACAGCCTCACGCTGCCCGACGCTCCGTTCACCGTCCAGGGGCTGTCGCAAGGCTCGACCATCGGCGTCGGCAAGTCGATCTCGGCGACGATCACCTTCGCCCCGACCGCGCCCGGCCCTGCCAGCGACCAGCTGACCATCGTGTCGACCAGCGGCACTCTGAACGTGCCGCTCACGGGTGGGGCGGTGTCGGGCTTCGGTCACCTGCAGCTCTCCCCCGCCGCCTTGGACTTCGGCGACGTCGCCGTCGGCTCCACGGCGAAGGCGGGCTTCGACGCGACCAACACCGGAACGGCTCCCCTGACCATCTCGAAGGCGAAAGCGCCGACCGGCGTGTTCACCACCGCTGTACCGATCTCGGAAGGCCAGGTCCTCGGACCGGGTCAAAGCATTCACGTGGACATGACCTTCACTCCGACCGCGACTGGGCCGCAGCAGGCCGCGTACGAGATCACCGCGGCCGACGGCCAGGGGGCGATGTACGTCCAGATGAGCGGCAACGGGGTCGTCCCAGGCACCCCGCCGCCCGGCGGGAGCGGCACCCCGGGCAATCCGGTGGTCACTCGGCTGTCCGGCGACAACCGGTTCCGCACCGGCGTCGCGGTGTCGCGGTCGCACTGGGCCGACGCCGGCGGCGACTCCTCCGGCCGGCCGACCGCGCACGTCGTCGTGCTCGCCCGCGGCGACCAGTTCGCCGACGCGCTGGCCGGCGTGCCGCTGGCCGCCAAAGCCGGAGGCCCGCTGCTGCTCACCGACCCGACCTCGCTGACGCCCGAGTCCCTGACCGAGATCCAGCGCGTGCTCGGAACGCACGGCGGACAGATCGAAGTCCTCGGCGGTGCCAAGGCGATCTCCCCCGGCATCGTCAGCCAGCTGACCCGGCTCGGGTACAGCGTGGACCGGTTCGCCGGCGCCGACCGCGACCACACCGCCCTGGACATCGCCGAGCGCGGCCTCGGCAACCCGCAGCACGTGGTCCTGGCCACCGGGCTGGACTACGCCGACGCGCTCGCCGCCGGCCCGTTCGCGACCGGCCCCGCCGCGACCGCGACCGGCCCGGCCGCGGTGATCCTGACCGACGGCAGAACCCTGGCACCGGACGTGCGGGCCTTCATCGCCGGCCGAGTCGCCCGATCGTCCCAGGACGCGCCCGCGGCCTGGGCGATCGGCGGCCAGGCTGTGACGGCGACGGCAGGGCTGTCCGGCTACGTCAAACCGCTGTCGGGTGCCACCCGCTACGAAACCGACATCAAGGTGGTGCAGGCCGCGATGGCCGCCGGAGGCGTCCACCAGATCGGCATCGCCACCGGCGGCGGCTTCGCCGACGCGCTGACCGGCGGCGCGCTGACCGCGACCACCGGCGGCGAGCTGGTACTGGTGCCGTCCACCCTGCCCCAGGAGACAGCGGCCCTGCTCAGCGCGCTCCGACCACAGCTGACGTCGGTGGACCTGTTCGGTGGGACGGCTGTCATCAGCCCATCCCTCGCCGGCCAGGTGACCTCGACGGTGAACGGGCGGGCTCAGTAACTCGATCCGCTGATCGATGTCGGGGAGCGGCGGCGTCGGCCACGAAGTCGGGCTCGGCGCCAGCGGGGCCGGGCTTCGTCCAGTACCTGACAGGGTCAACGCGCCCACGCATCTCAGCGACGGCGGCCAGCTCGCACGCGCACACCGCCGACGGCACTAGACCGGCCTGCTGCCAAGGATCACTGCGGCGTGAACTCGGGGCCCTTCACCCGTTACAGGACGAAACCCCCTCCGGGATTGGACAACAAGCGACTCCCCCAGTCGCCCACTGAGCCATTCCCTCTGCGTCCGACGTAGAGTGCTGTAGCCATCCAGGAGGAGCTTGCGTGTACACCATTTCCGACCAGGCCGGAAAGCGATTCGTCAGCACCGACGTCGCCGCGAGGGCCGAGATCCTCCGGGACCATCCGAGCGCCTCGACACCGCCACCGAAGCGCATGCTCACCGCCGCATCCGATGCGACGGCCTCCGATGCTCGAGGCGCTGCACATGGTGGGCGACGTACGTCCGATCGAAGCTGGCCGGCATGCTGATGAGGATGGGGCCGGCCGATCTGGCGACGGAGGCTGACATACCCCTGTCCTCTGCCATAGCCCCCGCGGGACTCAGTCGTGCTGGCCTCCAGACCGCGAACGGCCTGGTTGTGGCCTCGCGCAGAGCAGCTCACCGACACGAAGCCGGGGTTCTGGGGTGAGGCGGGCCGCAGCAGCCCTTCTCGCGTTGACCGTGGGGTGCGTGCTGGCCGACTCGGCGGTGGTCACCCTCGCCCTGCCGGAGATCTTGGTGCGTCTTCACACCACGGTGGGTCAGGTCGCCTGGGTGCTGATCGCGTTCAACCTCGTTCTCGCCGTGGTCGCCCGGCCCGCCGCGTGGTTCTACAAGAAGCATGATCCGGCCGTTTTGTGTGCGGCCGGCATCGCGGTGTTCGCCGGGGCTTCGGCGTTGTGCGCGGTGGCCGGTTCTCTGGAGGTTCTGATCCTCGCCCGGTCGGTCCAGGCGGTGGGTGGCGCGTTCGCGGTGGTCGGCAGCCTTCAGCTCCTGGTCGAGGAACTGGCCGAGCGTCGCGGGACGGCATGGTGGATCGCCGCGGGGGTGTTGGGAACCGCTGTCGGCCCGATGGCGGGGGGCCTGCTCACCGATGCCTTCTCCTGGCGCTCGATCTTCGTCGTCCAGGTGCCGATAGCGGTACTGGCCGTGCCTGCCGCACTGGTCAAGCGCCGCAGGAACGGGCAGGGCCTCGCCGACGACGCACCGAGACACCGTGTGCGGATCCAGCCGAACATCGCCCTGGCGCTGCTCTCGGCAGCACTGACCGCGGCGCTGTTCCTGTTCGTGCTGCTTCTGGTCGACGGCTGGCGTCGGTCACCGGCGGTCGCGGCCGTCACGGTCTCGGTCATACCGCTCGCGGCGCTGCTCACCCGGCCGCTGATCCGGATGCTGCGGTCGGGGCCGTTGGCACAGACGACGTCAGGGTGCCTGCTCATCGCGGGCGGCCTGACCGGGTTGGCGTTGCTGCCGTCGGCCGATCTCGCGTGGACGATCGCACCTCAGTCGCTCGTCGGACTCGGGCTCGGTCTGACCTTGGATCCTCTTTCCCTGCAGGCGATGGACGGCCGCACGCCGTATTCCCTGCACGGCGGCTGGACCATTGCGGCCCGGCACGCGGGCGTAGTCCTGGGACTGGCGATTCTCACGCCGGTTTTCACCGCGGACCTTCGGAGCGCCCAGCCGCCCGCGAAAGACGCCATCACCGCGTTGGTGCTGAACGCTCCGCTGGCGCCCCAGGACAAGATCGCGATCGCTCACGGACTGGCCGATCGGCTGAAACAGGACAGCGGCCGGGTTCCCGACCTGAGTCCCGCCTTCGAGCAACTGCGCGTGCCCGCGGCGGAGAAGCCTGCGGCGGCGCAGCTTGAGCGGGACCTCGATCTTCAGCTCGAACGGGCAGCCACCCATGCGTTCCGCAACGCCTTCCTCATCGGTGCGGCACTCGCCGTCACGGCGTTGCTGTCCCTGATCCCGCTGCGTCGACGGGGCGTGCGATGACCGGCGCGGGCCGTCTGCGGGCGGCGGCGCTCCCCGCCCTGGCCGCCGTGCTGGTGAGCGGCGTCCTGGCCGTCCAGCTCGCCAACGGCGGCGGCCACTACGGCCTGCTTCGCCCGGCCAACTCATGTGTCATACGACCGGCCAGTTCGGTAGCGACAGGGATCGACGGCCTGACCGAGCAACTCGTCCTGACCGGTCTGGACGTCGCCGCCTGCCAGATCGGCATGTCCCGTGAGGCCTTCGCCCTGCAACTCACGCAGCCTGGCACCCACACCGATGCGCAGATCAACGCATTGCGAACCGGACTGCTCACCGCGGTCGACAGCCTGAAGGCCGACGGCAGACTCCCGCGGGCATCGCAACTCGCCCGCGAGGCGATCGGCGACTCGAACCTCAGCAGCTTCCGCAAGGCCGCGCTCCGCGCGATCCCTGATGCTCTCATCGATAAGACTCTTACGACCGACGACGTCCTGCGTCGCACTATCAACGATCTCGACTTGCGCGCCCTGCTGGCCAACCTCGGCAACCGCCACGACCTGACCGTCCAGGTGAACTCGGCTGTCACGAAGGCGGTCCTGGAGCGTTTCGCCGACGATCTGCACTGTTGTTGATATCAGCCCCCTGGGGCGCGACGAAGGCGACCTACCAGAATAACCGCAGGTCAGCCGCGCAGCGGGGTCATGGGACCCCACAGTGGCGACCCTAGCGGCATGATGGTGGTGCGCTGGCGCGTGATCGGCCGGCCGGCTGCGGCGCGGGAACGGTCCGCAGACGCTTCTCAGCGTGGCCGGGTGGTGCGCGACGGCGAGATTCGCGGACAGGGAAGTCATCGCTGTAAGACATCCTAGCGGAGGGCAGATGGAGCAGGTATTACCGACCATCGAGTATTGGCGTCGCCGCATTGAGGACCACCCGCTGCATACCTGGCTGGTGACCGATGAGGAGGGCGTTCTCCCGGAACAGAAGTTGTGGTTCGCGCTCTACTTCACGAACTTCATCATGTATTTCAAGGAGCTGAATCTCTATCACATCTCCTACCGCGACGATCGGGTGCTCGACCCGCGGCGGGAGGCGATCTCCGCGCACGCCGACGAGGACATGACGCACTCCCGGATGTTCATGCGGGATCTGCGGACGCTCGGCTGGGACGAGATGCTGGGGTGGCGTCCGTCGGAGTTGTACTACTGGCTGTTCCTCAGCGAGGTCAACGAGCAGTTGCGCCGCCGCACCACGCAGATCACGAAGCTGGTCATCGAGGCGGAGGACCCGGAGGTCCGCTTCGCGGTCGTGGAATCGATCGAGATATGCGGCAACGCGCTGTTCCGGCACACCAACAAGGTGGCCAATGAGTTCAAGGACCGCACCGGCAAGGAGCTCATCTACTGGGGTGACTTCCACCTCGCGCGGGAGACCGGCAATGCCGTGGACGACGACGCGTTCGATGGGGCGGTGCTCACCGAGGAGCAGCGCGAGGCGGCGCGGCGGCGGGCGATCCGGATCTTCGAGCTGATCGACGAGCAGAACAGCGACATGCTGCGGCTCGCCCAGGAGACGATCTCGCAGGGCGGCTTCGGCTACCGGCGTGGCATCCACGCGGCGCCGCCGAGCTGGGTGCCCACGGTTCCCGGTCCGGAGGTGTTCGACTTCAACTTCTGGCCGGACACAGACGCGCATCCGAGTCAGCGCGTCATCCAGCAGACCTGGCGGCAGTGCCGGCAGGCGTTGCGCGACTCCGAGCACATGAGCTTCTTCCACGCCGACACGCTGGCCGAAGCGGAGGCCAAACTGCGCTTCGCAGTGCTCTACAGCGCCACCGACACCTGCGGCACACCGACTGTCTACAAGTACATGCTGCCGTACCCGATCCCGGTCAACGCGCAGCAGCGGGCGATCAACCGGCTGAGCAAGCGGTTCGGCCGCCGGGCCGCGATGCTGTTCGTCGACTGGCAGTCGCTGCGACTCGACGAGCACCTGGACTGGTCGGTCAGCCGCACGCTCGACTTCATCTACCTCGACAAGGCCACCGACGCGCACCGCGACACCCGGGGCATCATCACCCACCACATCGACATCACGCTCGATCCCGTCCTGCGCTACTGGACGATCGCCACGCTCAAGGGTCTGACCGAGACGTACGCGTCGGCCACCGGTGACCTGGCCGAATGGGTGGCCGGGGAGACCGGGCTGGATCTGCCGTACATGACGCTGCGGCTGCGCCCGGACGCGCCGGAGCTGGAGGATGATCCGGAGGCCGAGGCCATCGAGTTCTGGCGGCTGCCGGTCAGCGAGGAGACCGCACAGCAGGGCGTCGCCTTGGTCACCGGGATCTACGAGCAGATCGTCGCCCGGCTCGACGCCATGGTCGCCTCCTGGGACAAGCAGGACTATCCCGAGGTGCTGCGGACGCTCGAGGAGACCGGTCGATGACGGTCACCGCGGTCATCTTCGATGTCGGTGGCGTGCTGGCCCATCCCGGTGCGGGCCAGTTCCCGGAGGAGTTCTTCGGCAGCCGGTGGGCGGACGGCGACCACCCATGGCATCGCCTCGAACGCGGCGAGCTGACCCTGGCGCAGGCGATGCCGCTGCTGGACCTGCCGCCGGGCCCGCCGCGCCCGCCTTTGCCGTACACGCTGGACGAGGACTACCTCGAACTCGCCGAGCAGCTGGCCGAGGCCGGTGTGAAGCTCGCGCTGTGCACGAACACGCCCAAGGAGTCCGCGCCGTTGTGGCAGGCGCTGTACCCCTGGGCGGACGTCTTCGACGTGATCATCCGTTCTTGCGACATCGGCGCGCGCAAGCCCGACGTGCGCATGGTACGCACGGCATTGGAACAACTCGGAACCGAGCCGAGCGAGACCTTGTTCGTCGACGACCTGCCGGCCAACCGCGAGTCGGCTCACACCCTCGGTGTGACCACCGTCGACGGCAGCGGCCAGGAGGGCATCGCCCGCATCCGCGAGCTGACCGGTGTCGGGGCGGACGCCCCGCGCCGGGCGGTCGGCTACCGCGGCCCGCGGCGACCGCCCGTCAAGAGCCGCGGTGACCAGCTGCTGGTGGACGTGATGTTCGCCCCGGAACACAACGACGATCCGTACCCTCTGCTGCGGGAGCTGCGCGAGACCTCGCCGCTGCACCAGCTGTCCGGCGGCAGCCCGGTCTGGTACGCCACGCGGTACCAAGACTGCCGTCAGGTGCTGCGCCATCCGGAGTTCCTGAAGAACACCGAGTACATGGCGGTGGACTTCGTCACCGGCGAGGCCGTGCCGCCACCACCGGCCTCGCTGACCCTGCCGCTGGCCTTCATCGACCCGCCTGAGCACACCCCGGTACGCCGGCTGATGAACACCGGGTTCACCCGCCGGCGGCTGGACGACTGGCGGCCGTGGTTGCGCGGGCTGGCCACGGAGATCGTCAGCAAGGCGCTGTCCGAGGCCGGACCGGTCGAGGTGGTCGAGGCGATCTCCTATCCGCTGGCCATGCAGGTCATCTGCGACCTGGTCGGCGTGCCGGCAAGCGCCCGCGACGATTTCCGGTCGCTCATGCGGGACGCGTCGGTCATCTTCGAGCCGGCCCTGCCGCCCCAGCGGACCTACGACGCGATCATCGCGATCATGCAGATGACCGAGTTCCTCACCGAACTCGGCGATACGCAGGAGGGGCTGCTGCGCGACCTGCTTCACGCGGCCCGCGCCGACGGCGACGTGTCCGACCAGGACGTGATCGCCAATGTCACCTTCCTGTTCTTCGCCGGTTTCGAGACCGTCGCCCACCTGCTGTCCATCACGATGTTCCTGATGGCCACCCACCCTGATCAGTACGCACTGCTGACCGCCTCACCACAGCTCGCTCCCTCCGCGGCCCAGGAATGCCACCGCTTCCACAGCCCGGTGCAGACCAACGCCCGGGTCGCCAACCGGGACATCGACCTGGCCGGCACGATCATTCCCGCCGGCAACGCCGTGGTGACCCTCCTCGGCGCGGCCAACCGCGATCCGGACGCGTACCCCGACCCGGACCGGTTCGACATCACCCGCACCGGGCCGAGTCCGCTGACGTTCGGCACGGGGATCCACTACTGTCTCGGCAACCAACTCGCCCCTCTGGAGGCCACAGTTCTCTTGGATTGCCTGGTCGCGGCCGGCATTCGGCAGATCACCCCCCGGAAGGCCGACTGGAAGCACGCGATCGTGCTGCGCGGCTTCGACACACTGGAGCTCGACTTCAGCTGAACAGCCACCAGGCCTCCGGCCGGCAAGACGAAGTGCCGCGGTCGCAAGGCGGGCCGCGGCACGTTCAGCATTCAAAGTATTTTGTGCCGACTTGTACCAATGCGCGGAAGGGGTTGGCCGCCGACCCTAAAGGGTTACTAAGCCCTGTACGCGGCCGCCGTGCTCAGTGACGATTGGAGGATAGAGCGCACCGCTAGGTGAAGGAGAACCCTGATCCATGTCTTCCCCTGCAGGCAACGGAATCGAGATCGCCGTCGGGTTGCTGCGTGACCAGCTGCCTGCCGACATGGTCGTGGTCGGGGAGTCGGCGGTCGAGGCGGTGAAGCCGTGGAACGCGCAGGTGCGCCAGCGGCCTGCCGTGATCGTGCGGTGTCGCACGGCCGACGACGTCCGGGCGGCGGTGCTCGCGGCCCGGTCCGGGGGCCTGCCGCTGTCGGTGCTCGGTGGAGGGCATGACTGGGCCGGGGGCGCCATTCGCGAGGGTGGGCTGCTGGTGGACCTGAGCGCCATGCGGCAGGTCGTCGTCGAGGGTGCGGAGGCGCGGGTGGCCGGGGGTGCGACCGTGAGCGACGTCCTGGACGCGGTGCGCCCGCACGGGTACGCGGCGGCGGTGGGCACCGTGAGCTCGGTCGGATTCGCCGGGTTGACGCTCGGGGGTGGGTACGGGACGCTGATCGGCCTGGTCGGCCTCGGTGTCGACAACGTGTCGTCCGCGCAGGTCGTGCTGGCCGACGGGCGGGTGGTGACCGCTGATCCGCAGCACGAGCCCGAGTTGTTCTGGGGCCTGCGGGGCGGAGGCGGCAACTTCGGCGTCGTGACCGAGCTTCGCACCCGCCTGCACCCGCATGCCGAGGTCACGACCGGCATGATCGCCTTCGGCTGGGAGCAGGCGGGGTCGGTGCTGCGGGGCTGGCGGGATCTGACCTCCACGGCGGATGACGCGCTCGACGTGATGTTCGGGGCTCTGCACACGCCCGCGGGCCTGGTCCTGTTCACCAGCCCGACGTGGGCCGGAGACCCCGCCGGCGCCGACGAGCAGATCGGCCGGGTCCGCGCCCTCGGCGATCCGGTGCTGGAGGACTTCGGACGCCGCGCGCTGGCCGACGCCGTCCACGCCATGGACGAGCTGTTCCCCCGCGGGGGCAACTACTATCTCAGTAGCCTGCTCCTGCCGCGCCTCACCGACGCGGCCGTCGACGACTTCGTGCGCGCAGGTGACGCGATGCCCGCCACCTGCGCCTTGAACGTCCACCACTCGCACGGCGCGGCGACCCGCGTGGCCGCGACCGAGACGGCATACCAGTACCGTGACGAACACCTGGTGCTGGAGATCCTGGGATCCTGGACGGACGGCGACGGCGCGGAGGAGTCAGCTTGGGTCCGAGAGACCGAGCGCCGCATGGACGCATACGCCCTGGCAGGCGGTTGGACGAATCTCATGGCGCGCGACAACCCTCGCGTGGCCGACGCGTACGGGGGCAACACGGAGAGGTTGCTCGCGGTCAAGGCGCACTACGACCCTGACGGGGTGTTCATGGCGATGCCGATGCCGAAGTAGACAGCCGGTACCGGTCACGGCGCCCACGACCACGGCGGCTTCGGTCCCGGTGGACATCGGCCAGGCAGCCCGTGGCGTCGCGGCTCCGATCGGAGCCGCGACGCCTGGCCTTCGCCCTTCTGGCCACCGCGATCGTGATGTCCACGGCGGCCTGCTCTACGGCGACATGCCGTCAACCCTCGGTTGCGTGTGAGTCGGGTGAGGATCGAGCTCCGGCGATCGACCGCCTACCCGAAGACCCTCTCCCCCGCGACGTCATACAGATCCGGCGCAGCCCGCCGAGCCGCGTCGGCCGCTGAGTCGCCCGCCTGGGTCTGCGACTCCCGTTCCGCCGCGACGCGAGCCAGATATCGTTCCACCTCCTCCCTGACCGTCTCCTCGCTCCATCCGAGGACTGGTGCGATCAGGGCCGCCACCTCCGGCGCCGCCGCCGCCCCGCGGTCGCGGACCTCGATCGAGATCCTGGTCCGGCGTGTCAGCACGTCCTCCAGGTGCAGTGCGCCCTCGTGGGATGCCGCGTAGACCGCCTCCGCGCGCAGGTAGTCGTCGGCGCCCGCGATCGGGTCGCGGAGCGAATCGTCGGCGGCGATCAGTTCCAGGAGTTCGTCCACGCAGGACCCGTATCTGCGCAGCAGGTGCTCCACGCGGACCGGATGCAGGCCCGTGCGGCGGGCAATCCGCGCCCGCTCGTTCCAGCGTGCTGCGAAGCCCTCGGCGCCGAGTACCGGGACCTTGTCGGTCACCGATGCGGGTATGTCGGTCGTCGAGGGCGATCCGCCCGTGGGGGTCAGGTCCGCGACCGCGGTGTCGATCGCGTCCTTGGCCATGACCCGGTAGGTCGTGTACTTCCCGCCGGTCACGATCACCAGGCCGGGGGCTGGTGAGGCGACCACGTGTTCGCGGGACAGCTTCGTGGTCTGGTCCGCGTCGCCCGACAGCAGGGGGCGCAGGCCGACGTACACGCCTTCGATGTCCTGGTCCGTCAGCGGTGTGGCGAGCACGGCGTTGGCGTGTTCCAGGAGGTAGTCGATGTCGGCCCGGCTGGCGGCCGGGTGGTCGCGGTCCAGGTTCCAGTCGGTGTCGGTGGTGCCGATCAGCCAATGCCGACCCCAGGGGATGATGAACAGGACGCTCTTCTCGGTGCGGGAGATCAGGCCGGTGCTCAGAGCGATCCGGTCTCGGGGCACGACCAGGTGGACGCCCTTGGACGCCCGGACCGACACCGAGCCGCGCAGGTTCGCGAGGTCGTGGATGTCGTCCGTCCAGACCCCGGTGGCCGCCACGACCTGGCGGGCGCGGACCTCGATGCGGTGGTCGCCTTCCAGGTCGTGCACGACGGCGCCGGTGATACGGCCGCCCTCGTGGCGGAAGCCGGTGACGCGGGCGCGGGTGGCGACGCTCGCCCCGTACTGTGCCGCGGTGCGGGCCAGGGCCATCGTGAAGCGGGCGTCGTCGACCTGCGCGTCGTAGTACTGGATCGCGCCGACCAGTGACTCCGGGCGGAGGGCGGGTGCCCGGCGCAGGGTGGCGGTCTTGGTCAGGTGGCGGTGCCTGGGCAGGGCGCGGGCGCCGCCCATGGTGTCGTAGAGCAGGACGCCCGCGCCGATGTAGAAGCGCTCCCACATCCGGTGCCGGAGCGGCAGCAGGAACGGGACCGGCCGCACCAGGTGCGGCGCGATCCGGTTCAGCAGCAGACCGCGCTCGGTCAGTGCCTCGCGCACCAGGCCGAAGTCGCGCTGCTCCAGGTAGCGGAGTCCGCCGTGGATGAGCTTGCTGGAGCGGCTCGACGTGCCCGCCGCCCAGTCGCGGGCCTCGACCAGGGCGACGGACAGACCGCGGGTGGCCGCGTCGAGCGCGGCCCCGGCTCCGACCACGCCGCCGCCCACGACCAGGACGTCGAACTCTTCCTCGGCCATCTGCTGGAGCGCGCTGAGCCGATATTGCGCGCCCAGAGGAGTGGATTGCACAGTGCTTCCTTCGTTATGCGACGGATGGGTGCGCGCCGGGTGCGCGTCAGTCTTCGAACTCGACCCAGTCCAGGGTCCGGGCGACGGCCTTCTTCCAGTTGCGGTAGCCCTTGGCCCGCACCGCCTCGTCGGCCTGCGGCTGCCAGCGCTTGTCCTCGTTCCAGTTGCTGACCAGTTCGTCCGTCGACTTCCAGAACCCGACGGCCAGACCCGCGGCGTAGGCGGCGCCCAGCGCCGTGGTCTCCGCGACGACCGGCTTGGACACCGGGACGCCGAGCACGTCGGCCTGGATCTGCATGGCCAGCTCGTTGGCGGTCACGCCGCCGTCGACGCGCAGCACGTCCAGCCGTACGCCCGAGTCCTGCTCCATCGCCTCGACGACGTCGCGGGTCTGGTACGCGATCGACTCCAGGGTGGCGCGGGCCAGGTGGGCGTTGGTGTTGAAGCGGGAGAGCCCGACGATCGCGCCGCGGGCGTCCGAACGCCAGTAGGGTGCGAACAGGCCGGAGAACGCGGGCACGAAGTACACGCCGCCGTTGTCCTCGACCTGCCGGGCCAGCGCCTCGCTCTGCGCGGCGCCGGAGATGATGCCCAGCTGGTCGCGCAGCCACTGCACGGCCGAGCCGGTGACGGCGATGGACCCTTCGAGCGCGTACACGGCGTCCTCGTCGCCGAACTGGTACGCGACCGTGGTGAGCAGCCCGTTCTCCGAGCGGACGATCTCCTTGCCGGTGTTCAGCAGCAGGAAGTTGCCGGTTCCGTAGGTGTTCTTCGCCGTGCCGGGGGTGAAGCAGACCTGGCCGACGGTCGCGGCCTGCTGGTCGCCGAGGTCGCCGGTGAGCGGGACTTCGCCGCGCAGCGGGCCGTCGGCGCGGGTGACGCCGTAGCCCCGCGGGTCGGAGGACGGCCGGATGGCCGGGAGCATGGCGCGCGGGACGGTGAAGAACGCCAGGAGCTCGTCGTCCCAGTCCAGCGTCTCCAGGTTCATCAGCATCGTGCGGCTGGCGTTGGTGACGTCGGTGACGTGCACGCCGCCGTCGACCCCGCCGGTCAGGTTCCAGATCAGCCAGGTGTCCATGGTGCCGAAGACGGCGTCGCCGGCCTCGGCGTCGGCCCGCAGCCCCTCGACGTTCTCCAGCAGCCACTGGATCTTGCCGCCGGAGAAGTACGTCGCCGGGGGCAGCCCGGCCTTGCGCCGGATGACCTGGCCGCGCTCGTCCTGGTCCAGGGCCGCGGCGATGCGGTCGGTGCGGGTGTCCTGCCAGACGATGGCGTTGTAGTAGGGCCGTCCGGTGCGGCGGTTCCACACCACGGAGGTCTCGCGCTGGTTGGTGATGCCGAGCGCGGCGAGGTCGTCGGCGTGCAGGTGCGCCTCGTTCATCGCGGTCTCGATGACCGCCCGGGTCCGTTCCCAGACCTCGGTGGGGTTGTGCTCGACCCAGCCGGCCCGCGGCAGGATCTGGGAGTGCTCGAGCTGGTGCCGGGCCACCTCGTCGCCGCCGTGATCGAAGATCATGAAGCGGGTGCTGGTGGTGCCCTGGTCGACCGCGCCGACGTAGTCAGCCATGAAGTGTCGCCTCTCTGGAGGATGCGCTGGGTGGGTAGGACTGTTGTACGGGAACCGACTACGCAGTCTGATGCTCCGGGACGGCCGTTTCGAGGGAACCGGGCTGTGGCGTCTCGTCGGCGGGCAGGAAGACGCCGACCAGGACCCGGTACAGCCAGGCGCCGAGCAGCGCGCCGATGATCGGGCCGACGATCGGCACCCAGAAGTACAGGTCGCCGTACTGGTCGCGGAACGCGTGCCCGAACCCGGTGAGGAACGAGGCCAGCCGGGGGCCGAAGTCGCGGGCCGGGTTGATGGCGTAGCCGGCGTCGGTGCCCCAGGCCATGCCGATGGCGACCACGATGAAGCCGACCACGACCGGCGCCAGGTTGGCGGCCGGCGCGGTGTTGCGCAGGTCGGTGACCGCGAGGATGCAGAACAGCAGGATCGCCGTCCCGATCACCTGGTCGCGGAACCCGCCCCACAGGTGCACCGGCAGCGCGCCGTTGCCGGGCAGCGTCGAGAAGATGCCCTGGCTGCTGACACCGTGGTGCGGGTCGAGCTTGTCGAGCACCTCGCTGTAGTTCCAGCGGACGACCAGCGCCGCGACGAAGGCGCCGGCGGTCTGGGCCAGCGAGTACGGCAGCACCTTGCGCCACGAGAAGCCGCCGAAGGCGGCCAGCGCTACGGTGACCGCCGGGTTGAGGTGCGCTCCGCTGATCTTGCCGGCGACGTAGACGCCCAGGATGACGCCGAACCCCCAGGCCCAGGCGATGCTGTCGTGGCCGCCGAGGCCGCCGGCCACGACCTGTGCCACGACTCCGAGGCCGAACAGCAGAAGGATGAACGTGCCCGCGAACTCCGCGGCCAGTTCTCCCACGAGCCCCTTGGCCCGGATGCGATCCGCAATGCGATCCGCCATGTCTCCTCCTGAGACCTCCACGGTTGGGGCCCCGGCCGTCCGGGGCGCCTGGCGGCCCGTGGCGGTGCTTGGACCACTGCCAGGGGCTTGCGGAGAAGCGTGCGGGCCGCGAAACGGTCCGTCAACGTATGACGGTCGACATTGTCGAACTCTGGTCAGGATCCCCGACCTGGAGTACCGTCCCGCGACATGGCGGAAACTCCGGCGTACTGGGCGGTCGCGGCACGGAGCGGCGGCCGACGTGCTGCGCACTCGCCACCGCACCGGGCGGCATCGGACTTCTCGGGGAAAACCCTGTTCGACACCGTCGACCGCCAGACGAAGGGTTATCATCACCGCCATGCCGGGACCTGTGCAGTCCATCGAACGCGCGGCAGCGATCCTGCGCCTGCTGGCCCGCGGTTCGGGGCGGCTGGGCGTCGGCGAGATAGCGGCGTCGCTCGGGCTGGCGAAGGGGACGGCGCACGGCATCCTGCGCACCCTTCAGGGCGTCGGGTTCGTCGAGCAGGACAAGGCCAGCGGCAAGTACCAGCTCGGCGCCACCCTGCTGCACCTGGGAACCAGCTACCTGGACGTCAACGAGCTCCGGTCCCGGGCGATCAACTGGGCCGACGCCCTGGCCGCGCGCAGCGGCGAGGCGGTCTGGATCGGCACCCTGCTGGACGGCAAGGTCCTCGTCGTCCACCATGTCTTCCGGCCCGACGACTCCTTGCAGAGCCTGGAGGTGGGCGCGCTGCTACCCCTGCACGCGACCGCTCTGGGCAAGGTCCTGCTCGCCTACGACACCCAGGCCGCGGCGTGCCTGAGCGACACCGAACTGGAGCCGCTCACCCGCCGCACCCTGGTGTCCCCCACCGCGCTGCGCCGGGAGACGGCGAAGGTCCGCGAGCACGGCTTCGCCGCCGAGATCGAGGAGTCGACGCTGGGCCAGGCCTCGCTCGCCGCGCCGATCCGCGGCTACGGCGGGCTCGTGGTGGGGGCGATCAGCATCACCGGCGCGGTGGACCGGTTGTGCCCCTCGGGCGGCCGGCCCGATCCGGCGCTGGTCGACTTCGTACAGAACGCCGCACAGATGATTTCCCGGGACCTCGGCGCCGGGCGCTGGTAGGTCCCCGTCCGCCGAGGGCCGGGCAGGGTTGGAAGCACGGCCTGAAGCAGGGCCTGAAGCAGGGCCTGAAGCAGGGCCTGAAGCAGGGCCTGAAGCATCACCCCGGGCACAGCGCCCGGCACGGCACCCGCGGCTGGCCCCACCGCGGCCGGCCCGCCCGCCACCGCCCCGCAGTCAGCCTGACTCCCCCTCACCGAAAGGCGGCACCATGGTCGCGCACTACGTGATGTCGGTCGATCAGGGCACCACTTCCACCCGCTGCATCCTGTTCGACCGCGGAGGCCGCCTGGTGTCGGTGTCCCAGCGCGAGCACAAGCAGTACTTCCCCAAGCCCGGCTGGGTCGAGCACGACGCCGCCGAGATCTGGCGCAACCTGGAGCACCTGGCGCCGGAGGCGCTGCACCGGGTCGGCGTCGAGCCCCGGCAGGTGGCCGCCCTCGGCATCACCAACCAGCGCGAGACCACCGTGCTGTGGGACCGGAACACCGGCCACCCGGTCAGCCGCGCGATCGTGTGGCAGGACACCCGCACCGACGCCCTCGTCGCGGAGTTCACGCAGCGCCCCGACGCCGGGATCGTGCAGGAACTCTCCGGCCTGCCGCTGGCCACCTACTTCTCGGCCCCGCGCATCCGCTGGCTCCTGGACCACACGCCGGGGCTGTACGAACAGGCCGAGCGCGGCGACGTGCTGTTCGGCACCATCGAGAGCTGGCTGATCTGGAACCTGACCGGCGGACCGGACGGCGGTGAGCACATCACCGACGTGACCAACGCGAGCCGGACCCAGCTCATGGACATCAGAACCCTGCAATGGTCGCCGGAGCTGCTCGCGTTCTTCGGCGTTCCCGCGGCGATGCTCCCGCGGATCCGGTCCTCGGCGGAGATCTACGGACGAGCCGAGCGCGCCGTCCCGGGCGTCCGCATCGCCGCCGCGCTCGGCGACCAGCAGGCCGCCCTGTTCGGCCAGACCTGCTTCTCCCCCGGCGAGGCCAAGTGCACCTACGGCACCGGCAGCTTCCTGCTGCTGAACACCGGCGACACCCCGATCCGCTCACGACACGGACTGCTCACCACGGTGGCGTACCGGGTGGGCACGGAGCCGGCCGTCTACGCCCTCGAAGGGTCGATAGCCGTGACCGGCTCCCTCGTCCAGTGGTTCCGGGACAGCCTCGGCCTGATCACCACCGCCCCGGAGATCGAGACACTGGCCCGCACCGTCGAGGACAACGGCGGCTGCTACATCGTGCCGGCCTTTTCCGGCCTCTACGCGCCGCACTGGCGCAGCGAGGCCCGCGGCGTCATCGTGGGCCTGACCTCGTACATCACCAAGGGCCACCTGGCCCGGGCCGTGCTGGAGGCGACCGGCTGGCAGACCCGCGAGGTGGTGGACGCGATGAACGCCGACTCTGGGCTGGCCCTGAGCACCCTCAAGGTCGACGGTGGCATGACCGCGGACAACCTGCTGATGCAGTTCGTCGCGGACGTCCTGGCGGCACCGGTCGTCCGTCCCATGGTCGCGGAGACCGTGTCCCTCGGCGCCGCCTACGCCGCGGGCCTCGCGGTCGGCTACTGGCCCGACCTTGAGGGCCTGCGCCGCAACTGGCACCGGGCCGCGTTGTGGAACCCGTCGATGGAGCCCGAACACCGGGACAGCGAATACGCGAACTGGCGGCGCGCGGTCGAGCGGACGTTCGGCTGGCTGCAGCCGGTGGCGGAGAAGTAGGGATCGTCTGATCTTCGCCGACGAGGCGGGCGAGGAATTCCATGGGTAATAGGCAGTAGCCGTCATGGCGGGTTACCGCTAGCATCACCTCGTGATCGATCTTTCTGGAGTGGCCGCAGGCCTGCCGAGCGCTTGGAGTTCGACGGTGCTGGCCAAGGTGGGCGACGCGGCGGTGAAGGTCCTGCGTATGGAAGACACACCGCTCAAGGAGGAGTCTCATTCGCACGACGAGGCACTCCTCGTCGTTGACGGCACCTTGCCACTGCTGGTCGGCGGCGAGAGCGTGACCCTCTCAGCGGGTCAGATGTACGTAGTCCCGGCAGGCGTGGCGCATTCCGTACCGAGCGGGAGCCGAGGGACCCTGGTCATCATCGAGGTGCCTGAGGATTAGCTCCAAGAGGTCGCACGGCAAGACGGCGGGGCGGCCGACGCCTTGGGTCCATAAATGGGTTACAAAGACTCGGTACCTATCTGGCCACTCCTTCATATCGATGCAGTCGCGGTTCGCCGTGGTGGTTACGGTGCGACGGCGTCGGGCGCGACGCGGGTGAGAGCCTGGGACCTCGGATGGTTTCCACAACCGGGGGGTCGGCTCATGCCGAACAAGAAGCCGTTGTACATAGCCGTCGGAGTCATCGCAGCCGGGGCGGTGGCAGCCGGGGCCGTGGTGCTGACCGGCGGGAAGAACTCCTCGTCGGCCCAGCCGGCCGCTCCCGCGGGCGTGACGACTTCGACCACGGCCGGCGCCCTTCCCACGGTCACGACGCCGACAGCGGCCGACTCGCCCTCGTCGGCCCCGACCGCGTCGTCGAGCACGGCGTCGAGCGCGTCGCCGAGCGGGGACGCCACCGGCGCCTTCGCCTCGGACGGCACGACACCGCTGTCGAGCTTCCCCAGCCTGACCAAGATCTCGGACGCGCTCGGCACCTCGGCCCACGTCACCACCACCATCGACCCCCGGTACCAGAACGCCGCCGCGTCCGCGCTGGCCAAGTATCAGGACTCGGCGATGGTGGTGCTGCGGGCGGACACCGGCGAGATCCTCGCGATGGCCTCGCACGGTGCCGCGGACCTGGCCTACCACGCGCAGTTGGCCCCGGGATCGACGTTCAAGGTGGTGACCGCGGAGGACCTGCTGCGCAACGGAGTCCGTGCCTCGACCCCGGCTCCTTGCAAGGCGCACGACGACGAGTACGACGTCTCCAACGACGACACCTCGCTCACCAACGGCCACGCAGACCTGGGCTGGGCGTTCACCTACTCGTGCAACACCTCGTTCACCGGGCTGCTGGGCCGCCTCTCGGGCAGCCCGCTGGACCGGGAGGCGAGCACCTACTTCGGGCTCAACCAGCCATGGGACCTGGGCCTGGGACCGGTCACCTACGGCGCCTCGGGCGCGGCGAACGTCCCCGAGGCGACCGGCGGCGACTTCGCCCGGGAGATGTTCGGCCAAGGCGAGATCACCGTCTCACCGCTGAACATGGCCTCGGTCGCGGCCACAGTCGCCGCGGGCTCCTTCCACCAACCGATTCTGGTGCGCGGCACGAAGGCGTCGGCGCACGCCCAGCCGCTGGACAAGACCGTGGCCGCGACACTGCGCACGCTGATGCGCCGGGTGGTGACCGAGGGAACCGCCAGCTCGCTGCGCCGCGTCAGCCCGGCGGTGAGCGCGAAGACCGGCACGGCCGAGCCGGGCGGCAACGCGGCGAACAACAGCTGGATGATCGCGTTCCAGGGCGACATAGCGGTGGCGTGCCTGGTCGAGGGTGGGGGCCACGGCGATGACGCCGCGGGTCCGGCCATCGCGGCGATGCTGGGGGCCGTGCGGTAGGGGGAGCGAGAGGGGCGAGTACGCGTCGCGGTCGGCCGGTCCGGCGGCGCACCGACGGGGACGACGAGCGGCGTGGCCGAAAGCGCAGCCGGCCCGGCAGGTCGCCGTCGCCCTGCACGAGGCAGATCTGGCGCTGGCCCACCTGCGCGCGTCGGCCCACCGAAGATCCAGCGCCGCGCATCCGGTGCCGGCGTCGTCGGCTTCAGCGACCGGCTCCCGATAGCGCTGGGTCAGGCCAGGGACAGGAACAGCTTCTCCATCTTGGCCAGATCCGCCGCCCGTTCCTCGCCTTCGCCGGACATGCACTGCTCCAGACCGCTGGCGATGACCTTGAACCCGGCCTTGTCCAGCGCCCGGGACACGGCGGCGAGCTGAGTGACCACATCGGCGCAGTCCCGGCCGGCCTCCAGCATGGCGATCACCCCGCGGATCTGACCCTCGGCGCGGCGCAGCCGCTTGACCACGTCGCTGACGGCGTCTTCCTGTACCTGCATGGCTTCCTCTTCAGTCGATATCCGGATGCTCGCCAATATACACCCGGGGGTATAAGGGCAGGTCCGGCCGGAGTTTGACAACAGGGCCGGGCCGCGGGTTACCGTGGAGGCCAGTATACCCCCGGGGGTATTGGGACCGCAGTCGGAGGCTGGCGCCGGATGAACGAGATCGATCAGGAATCCTTCGCCGCCGAGCATGCGGCCGGCGCGTTCGTCGTCGACGTCCGCGAGGCCTGGGAGTACACGGGCGGGCACGTGCCCGGCGCCTGGCTGATCCCGCTGAACCGGCTTCCCTCAGCCCTGGTCGAGTTGTCCCGCACCGACCCCGTGTACGTGATCTGCGCGTCGGGCGACCGCAGCAAGGCAGCTGCCTGGTTTCTGAACGCCGCCGGGCTCCGGGCGTTCTCCGTGACCGACGGCACCGGCGGGTGGGTCCGCGCCGGACGTCCGATCGTCATAGGTGCGCGGAAGCGCTGAGCCCGGCCGGGACGTTGCGCCGGTTTGTCATACCCCCCGGGGTATGCCTAGAATGATCGTCACGGGATACCCATGGGGGTATCCAGGAGGGAACGGTGACGGTGATGACGGTCGT